>NZ_CP016804.1:1738288-2085946 GCF_001886955.1 Halodesulfurarchaeum formicicum
GACCCGTTCGATCGAGGACCTGGAGACACGCCGGGACGAACTCGAAGCCGAGATCGAAGCCACCGAAGCCGAGATCGAGGAGCTAGAGTTCGCACAGAACCACGAGGAGCTGCTGGATCTGCACCAGCGCGCGAACCGACTCGAGCTGGAGATCGAACAGCTCCACGGGAAACGGGACGACATCGAGACGGAACTGGCAGAGATCGAAACGGAACTGGAACGGCAGGAAGAACTCGAAGCCGAGCGTGAAACAATCGCCGAGGAACTCACCGAGTTACGCACCCGTGTCGAACGGATCGAAACCGAAGCCGTCGAAGAGTTCAACGAGCGGATGGACGAGATCCTGGAGCTCATGGACTATTCGAACATCGCCAGGATCTGGATCGAACGTCGGGAGCCCGAAAGCGGCGACACGGCCGAGTTCGACCTCCACGTCGTTCGGAGCGATCAGCAGGGCCGGGCTTTCGAGGACGCAGTGGGTCACCTGAGCGAGAGCGAGCGGGAGGTGACTGGACTGGTCTTTGCCCTGGCCGGGTACCTCGTTCACGACGTGGGCGAAACGGTCCCGTTCATGCTGCTGGATTCCGTCGAGGCACTCGACAGTGACCGGATCGCCAGACTGGTCTCGTACTTCGAGACACACGCCCCGTATCTCGTGATCGCGCTGCTGCCCGAGGACGCACGGGCGGTCGACAATCAGTACCCCCGGATCACGGAGATCTGATCGATGAGCGAGGACGAACCCTCACGCGGGCGGTCGAGCAAGGTAGCGCGGGTGATCGAGGAGTACCAGCTCTCGGGGCTGGGTGCGGAGCTGGAAGCTGCCTGGACGGCTCCGGAAAGCGAACGCCGGAGCCTTCGAGAGCTGGCCGATCACGTCAACCGGCAAATTGTCGAAGCGGCGCTAACACGAGGGGGCGAGCGGCCCCTGGAAGGTGAAATCCAAACGGTGTCCGCGGCACTGGCCGGGGACACTGACAGCGCGACCGAACGAGACGTCAGAACCCGTCTTGAAGAACGCGGCGTGAACGTCGACCAGCTCGAGGACGACCTGGTCTCCTACCAGGCAGTCCGAACCTACCTGCAGAACGTTCGTGGGGCCGAGTACGAGCCTGCTGTTGCTGATCCCGTCCAGCGCACCCGAGACCGAATCCAGGGCCTCCGCGGGCGTTTGCGGGCCGTGGCCAGTAGCCAACTCGACTCCCTCGCCGAAAGCGGCGAGATCACGATGGACGACTCGCGGGTGCTCGTCCAGGTCCAGGTCTACTGTGAGGACTGTGGTCGGCAGTTCGATATCGAGGAACTGCTCGACCGGGGCGGCTGTAACTGCGACTGAGAATTTCCTAACAGCCATGCAGTTGGTAAGGTAACGGAGACATTCACGCAGGCACCAGGCCATCCATACCCACCAATCGGGGAAGTCACGACGATTTGTATCCCCGAATTACCAGATATCCAATTATTTTTATATCGTTTACTAATACTAAACAAAGGTTTGCGATACCACGCCACAGGCAGCGAAAATTGGAGTAAAAAATACGGCTAATTTCAGCTGATTAGCCATCTATAAGCCGTTTTCGGACTCCCCACGAATCGATCCGGACAGCCAAAGCGGAATGGCGCCACAAATCGCAAATTGTACGTCTTCTAATTCCTCAACCAGCATTAGAGCCACTATAACGACGTTTATCGGCAGTTGTAGAAAATTGGGCCAGATCGAAGTGCCAAACCGTTTGTTCAACATTATAAACAATCATATACACTACGTACCAGATTAATTATAATAGTTGGCCCCGGAGAAATGGCTGGTGTCTGCCCGGTTTCACGTCGGTGCAACCCGTCACGCAAGAACCTATTACCGTTCCCCGGGTAGCCTCTCGTATGACTGCTCGTGACACGCTCGGCGGTGGCTGGGGGCCATTCCTCATCGTCTCACTCCTGGGGCTCCTCGGTATCTATCTCGTCTCGATCGCAAATCTCGGGACGACACAGCGAGTCGCTGCGATGGCGATCATCGCCATCGTCGTCGTCGCTGCATACGAGAAATTCGTCGGCTGGGGGTGACTGAACCTACGGACTGAAACCCACACCGAAGGGCGGTTCGGCGTCGTCGGGGAGCGGCGACTCGTAGGACCGATCCCCGGTCGCGTTCTCGAACTCCGCCCAGGCCGCCTCCAGCCGCTTTGGATCGGTGAACAGATCATACGCCGTCCCGGCGAGAACCTTGGCGGCGTACGGGGCACTCTTCCGACCAAATCCACCACTCGCGGCGACAGCCTGCCAGGTGTGGGGCCGGGTCCCGACCGGCCATGACGCGGCGCGAAACTGGGCCGTCGGCGTGATCCAGCTGACGTCGCTCACGTCCGTCGAGCCGAGCATGAGCGGCGCGTCATCAGTTCGTTCCAGCGGCGTCGAATACAGCGACTCCCCTTCGACCGCTCGCGCCGCGTCTGCGGGCAGGTCCTTGAGCCGGGCATCGAGGGCTGCCTCGTCGATCGTGTCGTGCAGTTCGGCGGCGAACTCTCGATCGGCCGCCGAATAGTCGATCGGGCCGAGTTCCTCGAAGGTCTCCCACAGGAGATCAGCGAGCGTGTCGTTCGTGAGTAGCTCGTAGGCGCCCGTGATGTAGTTGCGCGTGACTGTCGTGTCCGTCATCAGCGCCGCTCCCTCGGCGATCTGCTGGACGCGTTGCGAGAGTCGATCGACCTGCGGACGGGTCGGTGCGCGCACGAAGTACCACGCGGTGGCCTCCGCCGGTACCACGTTTGGGGCCCCGCCGCCTTCCGTGATCGTGTAATGAATGCGGGCCTTGTCGGGGATATGTTCGCGCAGGTACTCGACACCGGTATTCATCAGCTGGACGGCGTCGAGGGCGCTTCGGCCGGCTGTCGGTGACTGTGCGGCGTGGGCCGGAGTCCCTTCGAACGAGTACTTCACCGAATCGACGGCGAGCGAACTGGTCCGCTGGGGACCGGTCACGTCACAGGGATGCCAGGTGAGCGCCGCGTCGAGGTCGTCGAACACGCCGGCCCGGGCCATGTAGACCTTCCCGACGATGGTCTCCTCCGCGGGCGTTCCGTAGAATCGGATCGTCCCCTCGATTTCGCCCCGATCGAGTGCCTCTTTGAGCGCGAGCGCGGCGCCCACGCCGGCCACCCCAAACAGGTTGTGTCCGCAGCCGTGGCCTGGCTCACCGACCTCGACGGGTTCACGACAGGTCGAAACCGTCTGTGAGAGCTCCGGCAGCGCGTCGTACTCCCCCAGGATGCCGATCGTGGGGTCGCCCGTCCCGTAGGACGCGACGAACGCCGTCGGCATCCCGCCGACACCACGCTCGACCTCGAAACCGGCCTCCGCGAGCGTCGTGCGGAGGCGGTAGGCCGCGTGTTCCTCCTCGAGTCCGAGTTCGGGCTGCTCCCAGATGTCCCGCGCGAGCGTCAATAGACGGTCGTATTCCGACTCGACCGCGTCGTAAACCCGAGATTTTCCCATTTAATAGAATGAGGAGAGAACGCCGGATGAACATTTCGGAAGGGTCAGTCGATTTCCGTCGAACCCGGACACCTCGCGTGAAAACCGGCAACCATAACTCCTTTATTCCAGGTCAATGCTATGTTATAGCATGGGCATGTCTGACAATGACGATGGTACCGACCTGCTGGTGCTGCTCCCGACCGACCGCGACCACGAGAACATGGGGAAGGTCGATGCGCCCTACAACCTCCACTGGTTCGAGGACGAGGACTTCGACTATCCACAGCCGGGGTCGGACTTCGACATGGTCGAGTACACCGAACGGGCCTCCGAGTACGTCGAACAGGCGGATATCGACGGCGTGCTCTTCTCTCATGACGTGGCGAACCTGGTCGCCGGCGCCCTGGTCGACCGCCACGACCTCCCGGGTCCCGAACTCGAGCCGGTCTTTCTGGCGGATCACAAGTACTACTCCCGGATGCACCAGCCCAACGTCCCGTGGTTCGACTACATCGACCTAGAGACCGATGAGTGGGGGGACGAGCCCCGGTTCCCGGCCTACATCAAACCGCCCTTCCTCACGATGACCCTGCTGCAGTACCGGGTCGAGGACCGCGAGGAATACGAGCGAGCCATGGAGACGGTTCGAAAGGAGCTGCCGAAGTACACCGAGCCGTTCATGGACTTCTTCGACACCTACGTCGACACGGAGCGCTATCCCCTTGCGACCAGGGACATGATGCTGGTCGAGGAGCCCCTGGAGGACTGGACTCAGCACTGTGTCGAGGGGTGGGTCGATTCCGACGGCGAGTTGCACGTCTGGGCCATCTCCGATCACAACTACTACGACGACGGCTCGCTGGCCATCGACAACTACTCCACGCCCTCGACGTTGCCCACCGAGGCCCAGGAGGAGTTGATCGACATCGCGAGGGAGGCCATCGTCCAGCACGGCTTCGAGGAGAGTTTCTGGAACGTCGAGATCTTCAGACTCGCCGATCGGCACGTCATCACCGAGGTCAACGGCCGGACGGCGTCGGTGTGGGAACCGCTCTACGAGGGAGCCTTCGATACCTCGGTGTACGAGGGGATCATGCATCTCCACGCCGACAACCCCGAACAGACCCAGGCGGTTGCGCCGGACTGGGAGCCGGGTTCCGACTACGAGACGATGGGGACCCAGTTCCACGTGATCACCTTCGGCGAGGGGCGGGCCGATGAGTTCCTGGACTTCGAGTACGCTCGATCCGTCCCGGACACCGACGTGGAGATCTTCGTCGACCCCGAGGACGAGATCGAACAGACCCGATCGAGTGGGTTCTGGTTGGCCCGCTTCCACCTCTTCGGGGAGGACTACCAGGAGATGCTCGACCGTGCGGACGAGATCCGGACGAACATGCTCGAACAGCCGGAACTGTCACCCGAGCCGGAGCGGTACACCTGATCAGGAGAGATACGCCATCGCTTCCTCGTCGGTCACCTGATCGAACCGCTCGTAGAACTGGCCGACGCCCATGAAACTCGTGGGCTCCTGCAGACAGATCACCTCGTCGGCCGCCGAACGCAGTTCGCGAATCGTGTCCGGCGGCCCGACTGGGACTGCCAGGATGATCCGGTCCGTGTCTGCCTCGTCCAGCATCGCCAGACACGCCCGGATGGTTGACCCGGTCGCCACCCCGTCGTCGACCAGCACGACAGTCTTGCCTGCCAGCTGGGGCTCCGGCCGACCGGCACGATAGGTTTTGGCCTTCTCGCGAGCGACTGCCATCTCCGCCTGCCGCTCGCGCTCGAAGTATGCTTCGTCGGCGCTCGTCCCGCGAATCGCACTCTCGTTCCGCCAGACTGTCCCGTCACTGGCGACGGCTCCAATCGCGTACTCGGGGTTCCCCGGGGCGCCGATTTTCGACGCCACGGCGATGTCGAGTGGGGCGTCGAGCGCGTCGGCGACGGCTCGACCGAGCGGCAACCCCCCACGTGGGATCGCGAGCACGAGGTCCGCCTCGACCCCCCGTTCCAGGAGGGCCTCGCCGAGCTGTTCGCCCGCGTCAGCCCGGTCCCTGAATCGAGACGTTGCCATCGGGCGGTATGTTCGTCCGCGGCGGCCCTGTAGGTTGGGGGCACTTCCCACAGTTCGGGAACGAGCAGGTGGACTGAACCGGTTCGGAAGTGTCAATCCTACTATGACTCAACCGACGGGCGATTCGGTCCAGATCCCGGCCGGGGCGGTCGAACTACCGGGAGCGCTATCGATTCCGGCGGACGCGCCCGGGCTGGTCGTATTCGCCCACGGGAGTGGATCGAGCCGACTCAGCCCGCGGAACAACTTCGTCGCGGACGTCATCCGCGAGGCAGGGTTGGGGACGCTTCTCTTCGATCTGCTCACCGAGGAAGAGGATCGCATCCGGGAGAACCGCTTTGACATCCCGCTTTTGACCGATCGGCTGGTCGCGGTGACCGAATGGCTGCGAGATCGGCCAGCCACGCAGGGCCTCCACGTGGGCTACTTCGGTTCCAGCACCGGCGCCGCCGCGGCGCTGCGAGGGGCGGCCAGACGGGACGACATCGACGCGGTCGTCTCCCGTGGTGGCCGGGTGGACATGGCGAGTGACGTGCTTGGAGAGATCACCGTCCCCACGCTATTCATCGTCGGTGGGGAAGACACGCAGGTGCTCGAATACAACCGCCAGGCCCTCGAAAAACTCACCTGCGAGAAATCGTTGCACATCGTGGAGGGAGCTAATCACCTCTTCGAGGCGGAACACGAACTCGAGGAGGTGGCCGACGTGGCAGCAGATTGGTTCGCCCGGACGTTACGCTGATTCTGGCTCGGGCCCCAGATAACGATGACTACCGGATTCCTCCCCCCCCCCCCTTGTCCGGTCGAAGCCGGAATATGTTCGGGTATGGGCTCTTCCCGGAGAGTCCCAAAACGAACCCAATGGGTCCACCGAACACCGTCGACACGAACGAACGGCCCTTCGTCCTCATCTGGGAGGTCACCCAGGCCTGTGATCTCGAATGCGAGCACTGCCGGGCCGACGCCCAACCGGAGCGTCACCCACAGGAACTCAGTACTGCTGCGGGAAAGGCACTGCTCAGGGAGGCAGCCCGATTCGACGAGAATCAGCTGGTCGTTCTCTCCGGCGGCGACCCGCTAGCACGGCCGGATATTCCGGAACTAATCGAGTACGGCACGGACCTGGGGTTGCGAATGACCTTGACCCCCAGTGGCACGTCATCCCTCGACCCAGCCGTCATCGATGACCTGGACGCAGCGGGCCTGAAACGACTCGCCGTGAGTCTGGACGGCTCCTCGCCGGCGAATCACGACACCTTCAGAGGCGAGCCGGGCACCTTCGAACAAACAGTAACAGCAGCTGAATACGCCGGCGAACAGGGCATCCCGCTCCAGGTGAACACCACGGTCTCGCAGTCCACCGTCGATGACCTTCCGGCCATCGCCGACCTGGTCGAGGACCTGGGTGCGGTCCTGTGGTCGGTCTTCTTCCTCGTGCCGATCGGCCGCGGGCGGCTCCTTGAACCTGTTTCGCCGGAACGAGCGGAATCCGTCATGGAGTGGCTGCTCGATCAGGCTGCCGAGCGCTCCTTCGGGGTGAAGACGACGGAAGCACCACACTATCGCCGCGTCGCGATCGAGGCCGAACGGTCCGCAGCCGGCACACCTGGGCCGGACGATGCGATCGGTCGCCGGGGCGGCGTCAGAGCGGGGGACGGATTCGCCTTCGTCAGCCACACCGGCGCGGTGTACCCCTCCGGGTTCCTCCCGCTTGCGGCCGGGTCCGTGCGGGAGTCCTCGCTGGTCGATATCTACCGGAACAGCGAACTCTTCCAGGCACTTCGTGACGAGGACCGGTTTCGCGGGAAGTGTGGGGCCTGTTCGTACCGGACCGTCTGTGGCGGGAGCCGGTCACGGGCGTACGCCGACACGGGCGATCCCTTCGAGAGTGACCCGCTCTGCCCGTATGTCCCACCTGACTATGAGGGCGACCGCCCCGAGCAAGCCGTTGCCTACGACCGCTCGGGACCGGCTGTGGACGGCCACGGAAATTGACTGTCGGCTGTCCTGAACGGCTCGGACGGGCGTTCAGGAGTTCGAAATGAGGTCTCGGGCCCGCCTTCGAAGCTGGGAGATGGCTGTCGGCTCGACTGGGACCCGCTCTCCGTCTGCCGTGAAATACAGACTCGCGTCGACAGATCGATCCGGATACACAGACCCGAGCACGTGATAGTAGACGCTCAACTGGACCGCGTACTCGGGGACCCCACGCCGGCTTCGATCGGTCTTGTAATCGATGATCGCCACGCGATTCGAAGTCACGTGAACGAGGTCGACGATGCCAGCAATCGTTACTCGCTGGTCATCGATCGTGAGAGGTAACGTCACGGGCGCTTCGACGGACAGTTCCCCGTCCAGCGAGTCGATGAAGTCCGCGATTCGCTTTTCGTCTTCTGTTTCCGGTTCGCCGGATCCGTCGCGGGCGTATTGCTCGGCGAACTCGTGGACACGCGTTCCGAAATCGACACCCCCACTGCCACTGGACGTCTCGCCGGCACCTGCTTCTTCGAACACCGATTCGTCCATCAGGTCGTGGGCATTCAGACCGACGGGGCCGTCCGGGGGCGAGACGGTGAAGGGGAGTTGGGCCTGTGTCGTCGTTTCCTCGGTCACCTCGGCGACGTCGGTGTGTCCTTCCTCAAGATCCACGGGAAGGGATTCGAGAAAGCGATTCGGGTCCTCGCCGCCGGCGAAGACGAGATGCTGTTTCGCCCGGGTGATAGCGACGTAGAGGAGCCGGCGCTCCTCGTCGTACCCATCCGGCAGACAGTGCCGGAGCACGTCGTCCCGCCAGTTGTCATAGACGTGGGGGTACTCGCCGACCGCGGCGTAGATTTGTCGCTGCCTGAGTCCCACGGACTCCTCGTACCGGATGGCAGGCGAGTCACGAGTCGAGGGCGGGAACCGGCCGTCGTTCATGTTTGCCATGACGACGATGGGATATTCCAGTCCCTTCGCCGCGTGGATGGTCTGGACGGTGACGGAGTCCTCGCCGGCACTGGTGGCCACCTCGTGGGTCGCCCCGGTGTCGATTGCCCGGGTGATAAAGCGGATCAGATCCCCACGGGTCACCGTCGTCGCCTGGTGAACGGATTCGATCGTGTCAAGAATTACGTCCGCGTACTCCCCGTGGAACCCGTACCGATCGAAGACCCGGCGAGCGACCGACGCCACCGTGTCCATCGCCGCCAGCTTCGACCGGAACCCCGTCATGGCAGCCGGGTAGTCCCCCGTCGAGAGCACGTGATCGATTTCGTCCAGGGTGTACCCGGCTGCTTCGAGGACGACCGCCCAGCCTCTGTCGGCGTTGGATTCGAGGATTCGGAGCCAGGCGAGCAGCACCTTGGCCGGGTCGGTGCGGAACAGTTCCACGCCGCCGTCGTAGGCCATCGGGAAGTCGTACTGCTCGGCCGTCCGGAGCAATTCGCGGCCGTACTCCCGGGTTCTGGTCAGGACCGCGATGTCCCCGTATTCGGGTTCCCGGGGGTTTCCATCCCCATCTGCGACCGAATAGGCGTCGTTGCCGACGATATCCTGGATCTTCGCGAGGACCGCCTCGTGTTCGGCTTCGTGCTGAATCGCTTCGATGTGAGTCTGGTCGAACGGCGCGTTACTCGACAGGGCGTCCGCATCCCCGAGCGCCACGTTTTCGACGGCTTCGGTGTCAGTTGCAGGAACCGTGAGCGCGTGTTTCGAGAAGTCGAGAATGGACTGGGTGGAGCGGTAGTTCTCGGACAGCCTGATAGCGGTGACCTCGGGGGTCTCGAAGTTCACTCGCGTGCTGTCGTCGTTCAAAGAAGCGCTGAACCGCTGTAAACGCTTCTCGAACTGACGGATGTTGTCGACGTCGGCGTACTGGAAGGCATAGATGCTCTGCTTCCAGTCCCCGACGACGGCGAAATTTTCGGTGCCGGCGAGCAACAACGCGAGTTTGAACTGGATCTCGCTGGTGTCCTGGAACTCGTCGACCATCACGTACTCGAACTCCAGTCGCGCTCGAAGGTCGTGATCTTCCAGGAGCAACACGTACGCCAACACCTGCAGGAAGCCGAAATTCAGGTAATTTCGGCCGAGTGCGAATTCCAGGTATTCGAGGTAGACGTCGTGGACAAAATCAGTGAGTGACGATCGATTCCCGTCGAACACTCGCTTCGCGACGGCGGGGTCGAGTTGCTTCGTCCCGCGCCCGCCCCGGAGGTCTGCTTTGGTGGGGGCGTCCGGGAGGTAGGTCTTGTTCTTCCCGTAGCGGCCTAGCTTTTCGCGGAGTGGGGATTGCTTGCGCCCCCCGTTTCGGGGCTGGTTCATGGCGTCGAACTGGCGCTTGAAGGTCTCGAATGCCCCCGCCAACTGCTCCCGGGAATCGCGATACCAGCCTTCTCGCGTCGGGATGATCCCTTTCGCGGCGAGTTGTGTGACGAGATCCAGCAGTTCGAGGTGGTCCTCGATTGCACGAAACTGATCGGCGTACTCCGGGTGGGCGTCCTGGAATTGCCCGATGAATTCCCGGAACAGTTCGGTCTCGACGAGTTCGTCTTCGATGAGCCGGGTCGACCCGGTGATGCGGTCGTCGATGCCGAGATGGCGTGGGGCGGCATACCCGTGTTCGTCGAGGATGTGGTGTGCGTGGGAGTGGAAGGTCCGGATCGGTGCGTCAGCGAGTTGCTGGAGGCCATATCCGGAGTGCTCGACGATTCGCTCGCGCATCTCGGTGGCCGCACTGGTGGTGAACGTGGCCAGGAGGACGTCGTCCGGTTCGACACCGGGCTGATCGATGATGTTCGCGTACCGCCGAGTGACGGCGAGGGTCTTCCCGGTTCCCGCCCCCGCATCGACGAGGTAGGTCCCCTCCGTTTCGTCGATGAGCCGCTGTTGCTGTGCGTTGGGTTCGAGGTCGCTCATCGGTCGCCCTCCAGTAACAGGTCCCGGTGCTCGATCCGCCGGTAATTGGGCTCTCCGCCGGGCCCGTCGATGGGGAATCGCCCCGATCCGGCTCGATAGTCGTTGATCTCTTCGATTCGCTCCCTGACGAACGCCTCGACGGCATCCAGATCTTCCTCGAAGAACGCCCGCTTCCGGATCCCGTTCAGCGCCCTGATGGCCTGGTCGGCGCCCTTCTCGGCGTCGACGTCGTCACTCGTGCGCGCATCGACTGCAGCGGTGAACGTCTCGGCGAATTCCGAGGCCCGGAGTTCGTCTTTTTCCGTCGTCTCGGGGAATGGGAGGTCGGACAGTATCTCGCGATACTGCTCGAACCCCAGGTCCGAGAACGTCTCGACACAGTCGTTGTAGCCATCGAGCAGGGTGTCGTAGGCCTCTCGGGACCCGACGAACTCGTCGAAGGGCTGGGGGTAGTAGGTGATCGTCGTCATCGCGTCGTCCAGGGTTGGCTCCCCCGTGACGGCCTCAGCCAGGGTTTCGAGGAAGTGGACGAAGGTGAACTGGATGCGCTCGTCCGGTTGCTGTGAGCGGACGTACGCGAGATACAGCGCCGCCTGGAAGTTGGGGGTGTCGGCCGGCGGGTCGGTCGCGGCCCGCTTTTTGACCTGGTAGGCCGACTTCTTCGACCCGCTCTTGTAATCGACGAGGTGGGTCGGGGCGCGGACGAGGTCGATTTTCCCCTTCACGCCGATGTCGAGTGCTTCGAACCAGCGCTCAGTGAGTGGGGAGTCGACGGGTTCGTCGAAGTATTCCGCGAAGACGTTCGAGCCCCACCCGGAAACCGGGGTGAGGAACTCGTGATCCTCGGGGCCGTATTCGTCGAGGTACTCGACGATCGTTTCGAGTCCGATTTCGTACTCGCTGCGCCGGAGCGGTTCCTCGCTGTCGCTGAAGAAGGGCCGGACGGTGTCGATCATCACGTCGACGAGTTCCTCGATCTCGGCGGATTCGATACGCTCGGGGTGATTCGCGTAGAACTCGGCGAAGTCGTGGAACAGATTTCCCTCCCGAAAATGCTCCTTCTCGGGGGTGTCGAGCACGCGGCTGAAGAGATAGTCACGCGGGCTGTTCACGTAGCTGTTCAAACTCGACTGGCTGATCGTCTCGATGGTCGTCGGGTCGACATCGACTGGCGACCGGTCGAACCCCGTCCCAGTTGTCGGCTCCATTCTGGAGTGGGTCACCGAGTCGAGGTCGCTGAAGCGCTCGAACTCCGCATCGAGGAATTCGTCGAGATAGAGCGGTGGGGTCACCGGCTCTCCGCCGGCGGTATCCTGCACGAGATAGTACTGCTCGCTGCCGCTCTGGACGAGCAGCTGGAACTGGCGGCTGTACCGCTCGTACTGGGCCTCGGCGTCGACCCAGGGGCGGTTCGGTGCCGAGTGGGTCCAGCCCTCGTCCATCCCGAGGAAGAACACGACGGGTCGATCGACGTATCCCGCCGACGTCGCATCCGCGAGGAGCACACCCTCGTTCTCGCGATCGATCGGAACGTCGTAGGTCTGGAGATAGTACGCGAGATCCTGCACGCGCTCGTTGGTGGGTTCCTCGTCCAGGAGCCCGAGGGTTTCGAGCTCTGTTCGCAGCGCATCGAGCTCCCGGTCGGCCTGTCGTTCGACGGCCTGGAGCGCCGCGTCGAAGCTCGCCGCGGCCGGGCCGTCGGTGACTGATGCACACCAGTCGAGCCCGGGATGATCGACTTCGCTGAGGCGCTTTTCGGCGTGCTCGATCGGGACGTCGATCCCCAGTTGGGTGCAGATCGGTGTGACCTCCCCGACCGTGGTGTCCGAGCCCCGGTGGGCCAGGCGGAGCAGTCGGAGGAAAGTGCGGTGGAACGGGTCGTCGGCAAAGCCCGGGCCGCCGTAGAAGGGGATATCGGCGGCTTCGAGGGCCGATTCCACGAGCGCGGAGTAGCGACTCGATCCGTCGAGGACGACCCCCACGTCGGCAGCGTTCTCCGGGGTCACGGTATCCAGGAGGGCATCGATGATGTCACTTGACCCGTCGAAGACGTGGACCGGCGGGAGTGAGAATTCCGCTTCGGTGAAGAGGTCGACGCGGTCGGCGTCCGGTGGGAGGATCGATCGTTCGAGTTGGGTCAGTTGCTCGAAGCCGACGACGGCGACCGACTGGTCTGCGGGGGTTTCGTAGGCCTGGAGTTGGCTGGAGGTGGTCTGGAGGTCGTCCAAGACGTCGAGCACCGACTCGGTCGTCTCGTCGACGAAGGCCGGGTAGTCCTCGATCGCGGTGGCGGTCCCCTGGTGTTCCCAGCACTGGAGGACGTTCCCCACCGCGTAGGCGATCGCTTTCCAGGGGTGGTCGGTTCGGTCGACGAGTTCGAGGAACGCGGTACGATCCTCGGCCGATTCGCGGCGGCCGGTGGCGAGTCGGCGGGGCGCGGTGGCGAAGGTGCCGAAGTGTGGTTCGTCGAGGCGTCGATTGAGGGCGTCCGCGAGCGGGTTGTTGGGGACGATGACGAGGTCGTGGTCTCGAACGTCGTCGTAGATGGCTTGGAGCGGGCGACGGCGTTGGATGGGCACGTGGTGGACTGGGTTGGTCTGTTGGTTAAAGGTGGGGGCTAGGCTTGGGGGTCGGATGTTATGAGATTGGGATGGGAGAGTGGGGTGGAATTTTTGAAAGTTCGCTCTGGTTAGATTTTGTGGTTGTTTGAGTTTGGGTGGGGAGTGCTTGCAGTAACGCCACCGCCCTCGAAAGCCCCCTCCCGCTCGGGTCGGTGCGGTCGTGGCGCTCCTCACTCGCGCTGCTCGTTGCGGTGCTTCCGTCCCGCGCCTTCCCCGAGCGGTCGGCCCCTTTCGGAGTCCCGCCACGTTCAGGAAATAGCTATGAAAACGGGTGTTTCTAACCAATGAATTATGACATTACCAACGGAGTAGGCGCTTTTTAGCAATTTCATGATGGCCTCAACCGACTATACTTATTCTTACTTGAGGTTGAGCCGTGACAGGGTTTCCCGGATTCCCTCCTCCACTTCGCGTGCCTGTAGAATTCGTATCGGTTGTGACCTTTCCGTTTGGTCCTCAAAAGAAATCGTCTCTTCCGAAAGATCTTGAACGACTAGCAACCCGTTCCAGCCGGAGCCGAAGTAGTCGTCATTGTCCTCCCGTCCGAAGACGAAATCTTCGTTCACTCGAAGGAACGCAAGGTATTCGAGTGTCTCTTTAATTCCTTGTCGTACTGTCTTCCTTCGCTTGCTATTCTTCACTTCTGTAATCAAGTATTCGTACTCGTCATTCTCTTCGTCACGGATTTCGAGAACAATAACATCCGGTCGGCCAGTATGATCTTCAAAGTCTCTTTTAAAGTACGATTCCGCGACTTCGTGGGCCATAGTTTGAACTTTTTGGGCCCGTGGAATCGGATCCTCAAGTGTGCTCTCGCGTTCGGTCCGAAACGAAATATCGCGATCCCGTGCGGCCTGATCGTGATAGATCACCATCTCTGGCGATCCGGGTAATCTGGCGATTTCCTGCCGGCCCTGGCTGATCGTTTGGAAAGAAATACTTTCATCGCGCAGATCGTCTAAAACAGCGATAAATCGGAAGAGGACATACAATTCAAAAAGCGTGTCTTGGTTATCTGGGGCGATCGACGTAGATTTGAGCAATTGGCGGATTTCATTTTCTTCGCCACGAAATAGCCGGTTCCGACTGCGAAGTAAACCAGCTGCTTCTCGATAAAGCTCCTGTCGTGCGTTTTCTGCCGTTGTTAACATTCGCTCCGAAGGCTCATACTCCTCAGGAGAACGTATTCTTTTAATATTGACATTCCTTTCCATAATCGAGGTTAGTCTATCGATGAGCTCTCCATTTTCGTGCCACCGATCTTGTATCCAATCATAATCACGCCGGATGTACTCATCTGCCTCATTTAGGGTGCTATAGATCGTTTGGAGAAGATCAACTAAAACGATATTTTCCGGAATATCGAAGTCAACCGTCCGATTCTCCACGACGAACACTGAGGTGTCACGGGGATTCCGTGAATATCTTTGCTTATAAGTAGCGTTCCAATTGATCCGTCCATCAACACCTCCGCGGGATGTTCTCGCTGATCGCTCTGTTTCAGTCCGTATCCGACGTAGCCGCTCAGGTAGTTTCTCAACAAAAGTAACGACGTCTTTTCGGAGAATAAAGTGAAGATCTAACAGCAGTTCATACTCATCGAACCGTTTGTCCAACTCCATTGGTTTGATCGTCTGGGCTACTTCCCTCTCTGGAAAGTCTCCCGCCATCACGTAAGCGAGAATATCCTGAGTCAACGAATCTAGCAATTCCTGTCGGTTCATCTTCGATATTAGTCCTCCTCGAAAGTAATCTGAAGCATCTCACTAGCTGCATCTTTGAGAGTCTCCGAATCGACGACATCTTGGAGTTTCGCGATACTCTCGACGATCTCTTGTCGTTTCGGCACTCCCTCCAATTGCGGGAATACATATGCAATGACCGCTCTCGTCAGCCGAGGCTTTAGCTTCCGATCGTCGTGATTCTCCACAAAGAGGACAAGGTCCCTCACGATCGCCGGGCCGATTGATCGGCCTTCTACAGCTGAATTTGTTCTTTGCCAAACTTGACCAACAGCGCGTAATTCCCGATCACTGAGATTGATTTCAAGGGCTTCATCGCCATCTTCCCATGCTGAGATATACTCCTCCATCAGGGTGTCGAGATTACCGTCGAGATCAGGAACACCAACCCGTATGAATGCGAAACGCCGCATGAAGGCGTAGCTCATCTCGTACAGTGAAGTCTTATCATAGGTATTCATCGTCGCCAACAGACGCCACGAATTTGGGATCGGATATTGATTTTGTCGTGGACTCCCTTCGAGATCATTCACAGGTAGAATTTCAACTTCGTCTCCGTTTCGGGTATACGGGAGCGTAACTGGCTGTCCGGAAAGAACGGTAAACAGTTGTCCGAACGCCTTGTCGATGTCAGCTCGATTCAGTTCGTCGATAACGAGTGGCTCGTTAATCGGAACATCATGGTGCGTATGGCGTAGCCGATTGAGGACGGTCCCGGGAGTGAAGGACAGGGACTCGCCAGAATTGGTGTCCTGACTCTCACTAGGCATATATCCGCCGACAGTATCAAACGTGGACCAATCAGCGGTAGCAGTCGTAACTTGGGATCCGGTGTAGAGGTGGGGATGCGATTCAGCGAGGTCTTGGGCTACTCGTTCAGCGATTTCAGTTTTCCCTGTTCCGGGAGGACCAGTCAGAATGACGTGCTTCCCCGATCGTATTGCTGCTTCAATCTCGTTAATTATCTCCTCGCCTTGATTGCCGGGGAAATACAACCCATCTAATATTTCTGTTGAGAGATTGGGGTTTGCAGAATAGTGTATATTGACTGGTGAGCTTTCAGAAAGAGATTGAGCCAGTTCCTGGAGGATAATCCGAGGACGCTCATAGTCTAATTTCCCGTTTTCTGATCGGAAGGTTTGGAAGGAGCCCTGCGCGCCAATACCCTTTCCTACCTCTTCTTCACAGCGATCATTGACCCTGCTGAATGTGAGGAGCCCCTCAGTTAGTGTCTCAATTTGATCCTCGATTTCCTCATCACTCTCCTCGAGGATAGTGATTGATTGGTCGATTGAAGTAATGTCACTAGTGAGGAACAGCCGGTCGAAGCTCAAAATATACGGGAACGATTTGCCCTCATAAATCTCGTCCCACCACCAATCGTCCTCCACTGTGTAACTTTGTCCGACAATACCTGCACCTATGAAACCCGCAGGTTGGGATTCGAGTGCCGGGTTTCCCGGTTCGGCTCGGGAATGGAAGAGTGCTAGATCTCCTTCAGAAACCTTGTTCCAACGATTTCTGTGTTCTTCACCAAATGAAATGGCCCGACGACGGAATGAGGTGAGCCAATAATCTGGAGGAGCTGTAAAGGTGTGAACAGATATCTCGTCGGTATTGGCATTCAGGTAGTCTATCAGCGGATGCTGTACCTCATCCGCGCCCTGTCCTTCTGATACCACCGAATATTCCTCGTTAAATATCGTCTTCAACTTTACATGATTGATATTTAACCTAGAAATCTCCGGAATCTCCGACTGGATATCTCTAAGGAGAGCCATATAGAGTACCTGGGAGGGATCCAAGGCAAACAAAGAGCCAACGCCAAGATCCTCAGCCCGGTCAGACAACCATTCTTCATTCTCGTCGTACACGCGTTGGATTTGCTCAATAAGCACCTGCTCTTCTTTGGAAATTTCCGAGGCAGTTTGGACAGCGATGTTCTTCAACGGTTCTGTCCAATCGGAAACGATCGCCTTTGAGAGTTCAGAATGGAACTTTTGGATGTCTTCATCGGAATCTGATATTCGGTCCAATACATCGGCCGTGGCTTCTTCAACACCTTCGTATTCACCACTCTGAATGGGGCCAAAGGGATCCGTTTGTTCACCCGAATCCTCATCGAATGCGTCCAGCAGGTTCTCATAATGGCCGTCGTCGATTATCCTTTGAAACTCGCCCACTAATCGGGCTACTTCATTGATCCAGGTTCTTGAAGACGGATTATCGTCTACTGAATATTCTTTGTGGCAAATCGACGAAGTGCCATAGAGATTGTTTTTTGACGTCAGTAAATCGCTAGTGAGTGGGATATTGCGTTCCTCAAATCCATCAACATCTACAACCGTACGTAGCAATTCGGCTCGGGTTGCAAGGATTTTCCTGGCTTTTGTCCGTCCGTATTCTTCTTGCAGATTCGTCATTCCCTGATTGAGTGTTAGAAAAACCGAATCATTCCCAGTGTCAAACAAATAGACAATATAGAGACCGTTTTTGGGGTCCGATGTTACTCGCTCATCAAAAATCCCGATCCAAGGAATGTTTGCCAGTCCACCATATCCGACTGATCCACGGATTGAGAGATGATCATAGGAAAGCGATTGGTCAAGTATTTCGGGTATCTCATCTTTGATTATTTTGGCCGCCTCGTGGCTGAAATCATCTTTCTCTCTGGCTTCTGGGTAATCCCGAATAGCGATTTCAAATAGATCCGCGATATCCTCCCCTGCATCGAGTAACAGCCGGTATTCCCCATCTCCATGAAACTTCACTTCCCCTTCATCCCGGAGTTCCTGAAGCGTTCGACGTAAGCCGGCCTCAATATTATCGTTATTGGGAAATTCTTCAGATAATATGGGTTTCAGTTCCGCTTCCAGCTCGCCCAACGTTACTTCCCGGCGCCCAGTTTCGGAAACCCATCGTTGTAATTCGTTTCTCACTACTGTTCGCCATTGAGACATATTGTGTCCCGACTCTCCCGCGATTTATGTAATTGTATGGTATCCGCACATGGGTCAATTATATTCGGGAGGACCCCCACACAGCAAAGGCGATCGCCTGTCGGTTGGTTAAAGATGTGGGGGGTTATCCTCGCTCAGCAACTGAAAGGTAAAGTGCATAATTATCAGTCAATTCGCCGGTATCCCTGTCTTCAGTTCGCTGTAGATTGATTTCTACTCTTGTGCCATCGTCCTCGAATTCGAGGAGAGCTTTGAATTTGCTCGCTGCCGCTTCAACGAAATCAGCTGTCCCTGTTACCCGAATATCAGACACCTCAGTCGCATACTTGCTTCCCGTGAATCCGTTGGGTTTCGGGACAACGGTATCATTCAGTTCCTTTCCAGATTGTTCATCTAACCCGTCAAGCCATTTCATCGAATGGCGCTTGGTAATGTGGCCTGAATCCGTCGTGGGTAGGTCTTCCAATTCGTTCATATTTACCCATTGTTCCGTTTTCCTATTTGAACTTCCGCAGGGTTCGTTTGAGAAACGAACCGAACGACAAGGACAGACAATGGGTCCACCAAACTATATGAAACCTGGACGAATCGGATGGTAGTATGCCATCTTCGTTTCTCGATTCAAGAACTGGCCGCCGGTGGGACTACGACCGGGGCGGCGATGAGTTCGAATATTATCAAGGAAGTGGCGCAAGTCAACTCGAAATTGCAGTTGCCGATCACGGCGAACGACCGACGAAAGAGTTCCTCCGGAAGACGTACACTGACCGACGAGGGAACCGTGCGAACCCGATTTTGATCGTCGCGATCTACGATGACAAGGTTGGCCTGTGTGGGCCGAGCGGTGAAGAGCCGCCGATCTACCGCGATGTTGACCGCGGACAGGCTGAGCGCGTGTGTGAGGCCGCGCTAGACAAACCAGACCGCTTCACCGCTCAGCAGTTCCTTAGCGAAATGCTTCCTCAACTCGACGAGGAGCTCACGGGACTCCGTAACCAAGGCCTCCTCTCGACCCACGAGCTTCGCGTTGGAGTACCCGAGCGTGATGATTGGGTAGATGCGACGAAACAGGCCCGACACGCCCTAGATGACGATGACCCGCGAGAGATGGTCAAGGGGCTGAACTACGAGATCGATCAGCTCACCGACCAGAGTTACGTCCTCAGGGATACCAGCGACGGTCACGAGCGGGCGGTCGCCATGTTCCTCCAAGAGGACGAATCGTTCGACCACGCACAGGATCGGTTCGTGGGTCAGTCGCCGGTGGCCTACGCGCTCAATGAAGCGGACAAGCGGAACCTGGATTACGTCATCGGAAGTAGCGGTGACACGCTCCGGCTGTACACGACGAACCCCGACGAAGGTTTCGGGTCGCGCGGTCGTACGGACACCTACGTCGAGGTGAACACGAACCTGCTCGCGGACGACAAAGCCGCGTACCTTTGGCTACTATTCTCCGCGAACGCGCTCCGTGACGACGGGACGCTCCACGACATCATGGAGCGGTCGAAGGATTACGCCGCCGACCTCGGGGCTCGTCTTCGAGAGCGCATCTACGACGATGTCGTCCCTGATCTCGCGGAAGCCATCGCTCGGGCTCGTGATCTTGAGGACCCGACGAAAGAGGATCTCGACCAGACCTACGAGATGGCACTTATCCTGCTATACCGACTTCTCTTCATCTCCTACACCGAAGACGAGGAGTTCCTCCCGCGGCGGCGCAACGCCCGGTACGACCAGGAATCGCTCAAGCGCAAAGCCCGCGACCTCCACGAGTTCGTACAGGACGACGGCGAGTTCGACGAGAACTTCTACGACCACTGGGACGACGTGATGCACCTCTCCCGTGCCATCCATCACGGTCACGACGAGCTCGGCCTTCCTGCGTACGATGGGCGGCTTCTCTCTGAGGACCCAGAAATCTCCGAAGCCGGCGCAAGACTCGCTGACATCCGGCTCGACAACTCCGAATTCGGACCGGTACTTGTGAACCTCCTCATCGACGAGACCGAGGACGGCTACCAGGGGCCCGTCGACTTCCGAAATATCGGCGTGCGCGAGTTCGGAGTTATCTACGAGGGACTCCTCGAATCCGAACTCTCACAGGCCGATCAGCCGCTCACCGTAGACGACGGACGCTACGAGCCCGTCAGTACTGACGGACAGCAAACGCTGGGTGAGGACGACGGTGTGGTCGTCCAGGAGGGGGAGGTGTATCTCCACGGGCAGTCCGGCGAACGTAAGGCGACCGGAACGTACTACACCAAGACTCGGTTCGTCGAGCATCTGCTGGACTACTCGTTGGAACCCGCGCTCGACGACCACATAGAACGCATTGACCGACTCCGAGAAGAAGAGGGTGAGAACGCCGCCGCGGACGCGTTCTTTGACATCCGAGTGGCCGACATCGCGATGGGTTCGGGACACTTCCTCGTGGGTGCCGTTGACCGAATCGAGTCACGGCTCTACTCGTACCTCACCGAGAATCCGCTGCCGCCTGTCGAGGACGAACTGGACAATCTCGAAGACGCCGCCCTGGACGCCTTCGACGACGAAGAGTACGCGCCACCGGTCGAACGTGGGCAACTACTCCGGCGGCAGGTCGCGCGACGGTGCATTTTCGGCGCTGATCTAAATCCCCTGGCGACGGAACTCGCTCGACTGTCGATCTGGGTCCACACGTTCGTTCCGGGCCTTCCGCTGACGTTCCTCGACTACAACCTCGTGACCGGCGACTCGCTCGCGGGAATCGGGACACTAGACGAGGTAACGGACATCCTTGACGTGGATCAAACGTCGCTGGGGATGTTCGCCGGCGGACAGAGTGTAATGAATGAGGTGCGTGAGGACATCTCTCGACTCGGCGACTTCGCTGACGCGAGCGCCGAACAGGTACAGGAGGCCCGGGAAACCCGCGGGGAAATCGAAGACAGTCTCGAACAAGTCCGAGCGAGGTTCGACATTCTCGCGGCATCACGTATTGACGATGAGATTGATACGGACGCCGTTTCGGATACGAGTATCGAGGACGTAACCGAACTACCGAGTTACGAGCGGGCACAGGAGATACTGGAATCAACTAATCCGTTACACTTCCCGGCAGCGTTCCCTGAGGTGTTCGACGGTGAGAGTTCTGGTTTCGACGTTATCGTTGGGAATCCACCATGGGAGAAAACACAAATTGAGCGTCATGAGTTCTGGGGGCGCTACCATCCCGGGCTCCGGGGCGTCTCTCAACGAGAGCGTGAAAGTATTATGGATGATCTGGAGACAGAGCGACCCGACCTTGCTGCCGAGTTTGAGCGTCTAAAAGATGCGGAGGAGAAACGCGGGAAGATACTTACGAACGGCCCCTATCCAGGCATCGGAAAGTCACATCCCGACCTGTACAAGGCGTTCTCGTGGCGGTTTTGGAATCTCGTGAATAGGGACGGAGATGTAGGTGTTGTCCTCCCACGCAGTTGTTTCATCGGTCCAGGGATGGAACAATTCCGCCGTCGAGTTCTGGATGAGGGAGAAGTCCTTGATTTGACCTTTCTCAAAAATAAGGCGGGCTGGGTGTTCGATGGAGTTGAACCTCGGTACACTATTGCGCTTTTTTCGTTCCATCGAACACGGTCCAGTACAGATCCTGAACTACCTATCAGGGGACCATATGACGATGCCCCAAGCTATGAGAAGGCCATGGAACAGAGTCCCTACAGATTCCCTGCTGAACGGGCGAAAAAATGGGGAGGTACTGCAACAATTCCCCTCCTTCCGGATGACTTGAGATCTGTAGATGTATTTGACACCCTTGAGGGTCATACATTCATCGGCGATGATTCGGCTGAGTGGTATCCAGTTCCCTATCAGGAGCTGAATGCAACTCAAGATAAGAAAGCCGACGACGGGACCAGAATAATGCATATGATTGAGGACCCCCCGGACAGCTACTGGCCGGTGTATAAGGGGGAATCCTTCAATATCTGGACCCCTCGCGCAGGTAGTGTATATGCCTGGGCAGATCCAGATGTCCTGGTTGATTATATGCAGGATAAAAGAGAAGGATCCTATCGGTATGCTGGCAGTCGCTCACCATTCTCTGACATGAGTGAGGAATGGGTATACGACGAAGAGACATTACCATGTTTCTCGCCAAGAATCGCATTCCGAGACATAGCTCGGCGAACAGATAGTAGAACTGTACTCTCCTCGCTTATTCCACCAAAAACCGTTATGGTGCATAATTCACCCACCCTGATCTTTCCGCAAGGAAATCAGGAAGATGAGGCATATCTTTTGGGAGTCCTCAGTTCGATCCCCCTCGATTGGTATGCGCGTCGCTTCGTTGAGGCACATGTTACGTTCGGGATTTTCAACACTCTCCCTCTGCCCCGTCCGGGGCGCGAGGATCGCCTACGCCAGCGTGTCGTCGAACTCTCCGGCCGCCTCGCTGCTGTCGACGACCGCTATGCCGATTGGGCCGACGCGGTCGGCGTTGACTACGGTCCCCTCGACGAGGACACCAAACAGGAGAAGATCTACGAACTCGACGCCGTCGTCGCGCATCTCTACGGTCTCTCCCGTGAGCACGTCAAGGTAGTCTTCGAGACGTTCCACGACGGCTGGGACTACGAGGAGCGTCTCGAACGCGTGCTCGACTATTACGAGGAATGGGCGGACCGACTCGATCTCGACCACGCCGACCGCGAGGCGGAACGAGCGGCTGGTACACGCAACGATGACTGAACGCAGTCGCTTCGAGCGCCCACAGTTCGTCGATAACCGGAGCGGGAACACGCTCGCTACGGCGATCAACGGCTACCTCGAGGAGATCGACGACCGCCTCGCCGACGATCCAGATTTGGACGTCGTGACCGGCTACTTCAACCCGCGGGGCTACTTCTCGGTCGACGAAGGACTGGGGCACGTCGATCAAGTCCGACTCCTCATCGGTGCCCAACCGGAGTACGAGGGGACCGAACGGTGGCGGCAACCAGGCGATCC
Source organism: Halodesulfurarchaeum formicicum (assembly GCF_001886955.1). NCBI lineage: Archaea > Methanobacteriati > Methanobacteriota > Halobacteria > Halobacteriales > Halobacteriaceae > Halodesulfurarchaeum > Halodesulfurarchaeum formicicum. The sequence goes on from NZ_CP016804.1 coordinate 1,761,051, forward strand.
GCTGGACGAGGAATACGACCAGAAGCGGATCAACGATGCGCTCCAGCGACTCGATGAGAATCTCGAACAGGACCGGAATCTGCTGGGGTTCTCACGCGAAATGGACGAGAATCTACAGGACCTCGTGGAGTTCCTTAATAGCGACCGCGTGGAGATTCGTCGGCACGAGGACCGATTCATCCACGGGAAGGCCTACCTGTTTTCCGACCACGAGGGCGTCATCGCTGGTTCGTCGAACTTCACCGGTGCCGGCCTGAACTCGAACCTCGAACTCAACCTCGGCACGTACGACCCGCACGTCACGGGGAAGGTCCAGGACTGGTTCGACGACCTCTGGAACGAGAGCGAACCGTTCGATCTCGCCGGACTATACGAGGAACGGTTCGAGCCGTACGACCCGTATCTCGTCTACCTGCGCGTGCTCTACGAGCGATACGGTGAAGAGCTTGAGGAGGAACGCGACGAAGAGGGTGGCATCGGCCTCACGACCTTCCAGGAGGATGGTGTCCGCCGAGCGAATCGGTTCCTCGACGAACACGGTGGCGTCATAGTCGCAGACGAGGTCGGCCTCGGGAAGACATACATCGCTGGCGAATTGCTCCATCAGTACGTCCACGAAAACCGCCAGCGGGCGCTTGTTGTCGCCCCAGCGTATCTCCGGGACGGGATGTGGAACCGCAAACCCAGCGAGTGGGGCATCCAATTCGAGACGATCTCCTACGCCGAACTCCGAAACGACAGCCAACTCGGTGGCGACGCCAACAACCTGGATCTTGAGGTTGACGAATACCAGCTGGTCGTCATCGACGAGGCACACGCGTTCCGCAATCCAGGGACCCAGCAAGCGGACGCTCTCCGTCGCCTCCTCCGTGGCGACCCTCCAAAGGACGTGGTGATGCTCACGGCAACCCCGGTCAACAACTCACTGTGGGATCTCTACTACGAACTCAATTACTTCATCAAAAACGACGCCGAGTTCGCCCACGAGGGCATCCGATCGCTTCGTGAGCGGTTCAAACAAGCGCAGGCAGAGGACCCGTCGGATCTGAGTCCCGATATGCTGTTCGACGTGCTTGACGAGACGACCGTCCGTCGGACTCGTCAGTTCATCAAAAGTCACTACGAGAACGCCACGATGCCGGATGGCGAGGGTGGCTCTATTCGGATTAGTTTCCCTGACCAGCATCCACAGCGTGTGGATTACGAGTTCTCCGAGACGTTCGGCGACGAGTACTTCGGGGATATCGCTCGTGGACTCGCAGCGGCCGACCACGAGGAAGCTGAACTGACACTAGCTCGCTATCGTCCATCGTACTACTTGGAAGGCGAAGAGGATAGCTCTGAGCTGTCGTTGGTGGGGCTGCTCCGGACAGGACTACTCAAGAGATTCGAATCATCAAGCCACGCGTTTGCGAACACGCTGAACCGAATGATCGGGCAAAACCGGGCCGCGCTCCAGCTCATGGACGAGGGGTACTTCCCGGACACCGATGCGATCGACGAGTGGATGGAGACTGACAGCGATGAGGCCTGGGACGAACTCCTCGAGGAGGCTGAGGGCCATCATATCCCGCTTGCTGCTGCTGAAACAGACCCGAATCAGCTCCGTGCGGACCTCGAACACGATATCGAGATTCTGGAACGATGGCACGACGGTGCGCGCGCTGTGACTCGTGAACAGGACGAAAAGCTCCACGCCCTCCGCGACACGCTTCATGATGTCGTAGAACTGGCCCGAAAAGATGCTGAGACAGAGGGGGCTGCAGACGATACCGTGGAGGCTGCGTTCCGACAGAACCGGAAGGTCTTGTTGTTCTCCTACTACGAGGACACGGTCGACTGGATCCTCGATTACCTAGAAGACATCGTCGCCGAGGACGATGAACTCTCGTGCTACGAGGGACGTATCGCCGGGGTGTCAGGTGATGATTCCAAGTGCGGTGTCTCAAGAGAAGACGCAGTCTACGGGTTTGCTCCGAACATCTCTGACGCACCGCCGGATGCAACGGACGACTTCGATATTCTCGTGACCACGGACGTCCTCGGTCAAGGGGTTAATCTCCAGGAAGCCCGCACAGTCATCAACTACGATTTGCCCTGGAATCCGATGCGTGTGGTACAGCGGAACGGTCGTATCGACCGCGTGAACTCGCCGCACTCCGATATCTACCCGATCTCGTTCTTCCCGGAGGATCGACTGGATGAACTGCTCGAACTCGAACATCGGGTCCGACGGAAGCTTACACAAGCGGCTCGGTCGATCGGCGTCGACAGTGAAGTGATTCCAGACATGGAGACGTTAGAGCAAAACTTCTCGGACAAGCTCGAAGAGATTGGGTCCATCCACAATGAGGAGGAGGAACTCTACGAGCAGGGTGGGACAGAGGCAGCAGCCTATTCAGGCGAGGAGTACAGGCAGGAACTCCGAAAGGGGCTGCAAACCCGAGAGGATCAGATTACGTCACTCCCGTGGGCGGCAGGGTCGGGATTTAAAGGCGAGAACCCGGGTTACTTTTTCTGCGCCAGGATCGGCGACGAGGTGTTCATGCGATTCGTTCCGAAGGGGTGGGACGAGATTGAGCGGAGTGACGACAAAGATGTCTTGATCCAGGACACACTCACCTGCCTCAAACGAATCGAGTGTACAGCCGAAACGGACCGCACCCTCCCCGGCCGGATGCGTGAGCGAGTCTACGACGCCTGGGAGGTCGCCAGGGGCGACATCTTCCAACAGTGGCAAGAGCAAACCGATCCGTTGAACGTACAGCCGGACATCCGTAAGCTGTTCAGGGAAGTCGGCCAACATCTCCGGGACCATTGGCCCAGCGAAATGACGGGTAAGAAGCTCCAAACGACGGTTTCTGCCGTTGAAGCCCCGTGGCCTCGTCGATACGAGCGCGAACTCCGTGAAATCTTCAAGAATGACGCCCTCGGACCAGTCGAGAAGTCACGAAAACTCGTAGAGAAAGTGGACGACTTGGGACTACAACCGTACGAAGCGCCGGACCCACTTCCACAACTCGAAGAAAAAGAGGAAGTAAAGCTCGTGACTTGGATGGTCGTCGCGCCGGAGGAGAACGGAACAACGGAACAAGATAAACCTAAACTCATGTCCCAGATGACATTCGAATCATAGTACCGAATTAGCCAATCTTGTAATAGAAAATATTGGCATTTGCTAATTTTCTCACCTAATGATTTGAGAATAGAATCGATTTTTCCGAAACACACCCAAATCAGCGCTTCGCCCATTATTCCCTGCGGATCACACGATGTCGCAAACTGTGTCCAATCATGGGTCGCCTGGAATCTACAGCCAATACCGTCTTTCAGGCCCTTCGTTTCGAAAATTTCAGAACTTCAAACGACCGAAACCGAAAAATACCGAACGCACCAAATTGCCATGGCTTTGAGCGGATTCGAACCAGAGTCGCTTCGGTCGTCCCCTGCTTCGAATCCGTCTGAACCCATTCTCACACGGTGCCGCCCCTAACCACCAAAAATACTGCATAAAATAAGAGCATAATAGCATCCGGCGACCGAGTGGTCCGAAGGACCCGGAAGGTCGCCGGTTCACCGAGCGCGAAGCGCTCGGGCCGAGGAACCCCCGGAGGGGGTGACGACGGCTTTTGGTGCAGCTTTTGCAAGCGGAGCGAGCGCTAGCGAGCGAAGCGCAGCAAAAGGTGCATGGGTTCGGGCGGATTCGAACCGCCGATCTCGTCCTTGTAAGGGACGCGTCATAACCACTAGACCACGAACCCAGTACCGGAGAAAGCCCGTCCTGGCTTTTAAAGCTTCTTGCTCGCGGCGAGAACCCGGACGAATTTCGCCTCGCTTATATTGGAGCACGCCGAACCACGAAAGTAGAATGGCAACATCCAGCGACGGTGAACTGGAGCCGAAGAAGTCCATCTGTCCCTTCTGTGGGGTCGGATGTGGACTGACCTACAACGAAGACAACGGCAAGGGCACCGGCTGGGAGGGGCCGGTCAACACCCGCGGCGAGCTCTGCCCCAAGGGGGCGGCCGCCTTCGAGATGCTCGATGCGGACGACCGCATCACCCAGCCGATGGTCCGGGAGAACGGCCATCTGGTCACCGCCTCCTGGGAGGAGGCCATGGACCGCGTGGCCGAGAACTTCGGGGAGATCGTCGAGGAACACGGCCCCGAGGCCCTGGGCTTTTTCGCCTCCTCGAACTGCACCAACGAGGAGAACTACCTCCTCCAGAAGATCGCTCGCAAGATCGGCACGAACACGATCGACAACTGCGCGCGACTCTGCCATGCCTCCACGGTCGCCGCGATGGGCAAACAGCTCAACGTCGGCGCGATGACCAACACCACCGACGACCTGGGCGAGGCCGACGTCTTCCTCGTCTGCGGGGCCAACCCCGCCGAGCAGCACCCGGTCATCTTCAACTCCTATCTCGGGGCCGCCCTGCGGGATGGCACCGAGATGGTCCACATCGACCCGCGGGAGAACCAGACCACCCAGCAGGCCGACATGCACGTGGGTGTCACCCCGGGCTATGACATCCCGGTGCTGAACGCGATGGCGAAGGTCATCATCGAGGAGGAACTCCACGACGAGGAGTTCGTCGCGGAGCGCACCGAGGGCTTCGAGGCTTTCGAGGAGCATCTCGCCGACGTCGACGTCGCCGAGAACGCCGAACTCGCGGGCGTGCCCGAGGAGAACATCCGCGAGGCCGCACACAAGGTCGCCGAAGCCGACCGCGTGGCCTCCTTCACCGGCATGGGCATGAGCCAGCACAAGTACGGGACGGACAACGTCCACGCGCTCATCAACCTCGTCCTGCTCACGGGCAACATCGGCAAGCCCGGGACGGGTGTGAACCCGCTCCGCGGCCAGAACAACGTCCAGGGCGCGGCCGACGTGGGCGCGAGCCCGAGCTCCCTGCCGGGCTATCAGTCCGTCGAGGACCCCGAGGTCCGGGCCGACTTCGAGGAAGCCTGGGGCTTCGAGCCGCCGGCCGAACCCGGCCTGACCGAGGTCGAGGCCAGTCACGCGGCGGGCGACGAGATCCAGGGCCTGTACGTGTTCGCCGAGAACCCCGCGATCACCGAACCCCACTCCGACCGGATTCACGAGGACCTCCAGGAGGCCTTCCTGGTCGTCCAGGACCTCTTCATGACCGAGACGGCCGAATACGCCGACGTCATCCTGCCCGGGAGCGCCTGGGCGGAGAAGGAGGGGACCTACACCAACACGGACCGTCGCCTGCAGCGGGTCCGACAGATGCGCTCCCCGCCCGGGGACGCCAAGTCCGACCTGGAGATCATCGCCGAGTTCGGTCGTCGGATGACCGACCTGGAGATCGACTATGACGGTGCCGAGGCGGTCTTCGATGAACTCGCGAGCGTGAGCCCGATCTACGCGGGCATCACCTACGACGGTATCGGCGAGAGCTACCAGCGCTGGCCGTTCTACGAGGGGGCCGAATCCGGCGTGGACATCCTGCACGAGGACGAGTTCTACGGCGGCGAGAAGACCGCCCCGTTCGCGCTCGTCGAGCATATCGACCCGGGCGACGAGGTCGAGGAGGGCGAACTCGTGCTGACCACCGGGCGGGTCATGCAGCACTTCAACAGCGGGGCGCTCTCCCGTCGCACCGAGACCCTGATGCGCATGCGCGGCGAGGACGTCCTGGAGATGCACCCCACGGACGCCGAGGAACGTGGCATCGAGGACGGCGACTGGGTGCGAGTCGAGAACGAGCGCGGCGAGGTCGAGGTCGAGGTCGCCGTCACCCCCGCCATCGCCGAGGGGACGGTCTTCATGACCTTCCACTACGCCGACCCGCTCGTCAACCGCCTGACCGGCGACTACCTCGATCCGGTCGCGAAGATCCCCGAGTACAAGCACAGCGCCGTCTCGGTCTCGAAGACCGAGTAGGCAGCCCCGGCGGTCGATCTTTTTATACGAGGCGGACGAACGGCCGGTGATGGCGGAGAACTTCAAGATCGTCGATCCGGATTCGGTCCCGGAGACGCCGTTCCCGGAGTCGGGCGTGACTCACACCAAACTCAGCGGCGAGTTGCGGGCCCAGGAGATGCGGATCAATCAGGTCACCGTCGACCCAGGTGAGGTCGTCGGCTATCACAGCCACACCCGCCAGGAAGAGATCTACGTCTGTCACAGGGGGCCGGGCGAGGTCTACATCGACGGCGAGCACTACGAGGTGCCGGAGGGTGGAATCGTGCGGATCGGCTGTGATGTCCCCCGACAGGTGTTAAATACTGGTGAGGAGCCGACAGTCTGGATCATGTTCGGGGCCCCGCCGATCGGAACCGTCCAGGACTTCGGGGAGTACGAGGTCGCCGAGGGCGGCTACGACGAGGCGTAGCCGCCGACTGTCGGTACCGGCGAAACCGAGACGGTTTCAGGTATACTTAACTGGCGATACGTTGAAGGTCGTGTTGGACTATGAGTATGGACTTCGATCTCGAAACACAGGACACGCCGTTCATCGATCGCCTCGACGAGGAAGGCAAAGAGGCCATCCACGAGGCGTCGATGTACATCATCGAAGAACTGGGGATTCAGGTCAAGCACGACGAGGCCATCGAGTACTTCGAGGAGGCCGGGGCGACCATCGAGGACGACTATCTGGTCAAGGCCGACCGCTCGCTGATCGAGGAGAAAGTCGAGGAGGCGCCGGAGTCCTTTACCCTCCACGCGCGCAACCCCGAGAACAACCTGGAGATCGGCGGCGGGGACACCTTCCGAGCCCCGGGCTATGGCGCGCCGAACATCCGGACCTTCGAGGACGGTCGACGCAGTTCGACCATCGAAGACTACGAGATGTTCATGAAGCTGGCCCAGGAGGAAGACGTCATCAACTCCACGGGCTACAACGTGGCCGAGCCCACAAACGTCGATCAGGAAGTCAAGCACCTGGAGATGGTCAAGCGGTCCCTGGAGTACACGGACCTGCCCGTGATGGTCTCGACCTACGGCCAGGACCGCACGGACCCCACCCTCGAGATGGTCGGCATCGCCGTCGGCGATCGCGACCTCTCGAAGACCTACGCGGCCGGCCTGGTCAACACCGTGCCGCCGCGGACCCTCGATAAGGCCATGACCGGCGGGCTGGTCGGGCTGGCCAAGGAGGGGCAGGCGCCGGTCGTCTCGTCGTTCATCCAGGCCGGGGCCTCCGGCCCGGGCACCATGGCCGGGGCAGTCGCCCTCGCGAACGCCGAGAACCTGATGGGCATCACGCTGACCCAGCTCATCAACCCCGGCAACCCCGTGGTCTACGGGGTGCCGGCCTCGAACCTGGACATGCGCTATGGCTCGCTCTCCATTGGCAGCGCCGAGTCCGCGCTGTTCGCCAACGTCGCCGGGACGATGGGTCGGTTCTACGGCGTCCCGTCCCGCGGTGGCGGCGGACTGACCGACTCGAAGACCGTGGACTACCAGGCCGGCTTCGAATCGATGCTGGTCAACGGCGTGGCGGAACTCTCCGGCGTGGACTTCATCCTGCACTCCGCGGGTATCATCGAGTCCTACTCCACCATCTCTCCCGAGAAGTTCGTCCTCGACGCCGAGGCACTGCGTTTCCTCGACCGGTTCCAGGACGGCTACGAGATCAACGAGGAGATGCTGGCCCTGGACATCGTCGAGTCGATCGATCCGGACGATCACTTCCTCGGCGAGTCCCACACGCTCAAGTACGCCGGGAAGGAGTTCCTCATCCCGGAAGTCGTCGACAAGCGCTCGCACGGTGACTGGAAGGGCGACGGCGAGAAGTCCGCCTTCGAGATGGGCCACGACCGCGTCCAGGAGCTGCTCGACTCCTACTCGAAGCCGGAACTCGACGAGGAGACCCAGGCGGAACTCGACGAGCTCTACGAATCGGCCAAAGCAGAGGTCTGGGAGAACGCCTAACGGCGATCGGTCGCTCCAACAGTTTCGGTCGGCACGACTCTTTTTGCGGCTGGGAAATGACCCGGATCGATCGACCCGCTGGGCCATAGCTATCAGTGATCGGACACGGGTTCGATCGGCCATGGTACCAAATGCCAAGTGTGTCTGTAACATGTTTTGAGTGGGGACCACCTGCTGGCAAAACGCCTTCGAGACGCCGGGAGATGAGCGAACGCACCGAATTTCGTGAGGCGTTCCCGTGCCAGGTGATCGCCGGGTTCGACTTTCCAGTCCGAGTTCGCCGTTCGGGCAGTCCGGCGGTCCTATCAGGCAAGATGAGTAGATTAATGAGGGGATGTGCCGAACAAACGTAGTGATATGTCCTCGGAACCAGAGACAGACTACGAGATTGCAAAATCAGTAGAGGAACAGCCGATCTGGGAAGTCACAGAGCCCTTCGGGCTCGACAAGGACGACCTCGAGCTGTACGGCGACTACAAGGCCAAGATCAGCCAGGACGCCATCGACGAGCTCCTGGAGGGCGACACGGAGGACGGTGACGTCATCCTCGTCACCGGCATGACCCCCACCCCGATGGGCGAGGGCAAGACGGTGACCACCGTCGGTCTGGGTCAGGCGCTGAACCAGATCGGCGAGGACGCGATGATCGCGATCCGCGAGCCCTCGCTCGGCCCGGTCTTCGGGATCAAGGGCGGTGCCGCCGGCGGCGGCTGGTCCCAGGTCCTGCCGATGGAGGACATCAACCTCCACTTCACGGGCGACATTCACGCGCTCACGGCCGCACACAACCTGATCTCCGCGATGCTCGACGCCCACATCTCGAAGGGCAACGAGCTCAACATCGACTCCCGGAGCGTCGCGTGGCCGCGAGCGGTCGACCACAACGACCGCGCCCTGCGCCAGACCATCGTGGGTGCCGGCGACTCCGCCGGTGTCACCCGGATGGACGAACACGTGCTCACGGCCGCCTCCGAGCTGATGGCCATCCTCTGTCTCGCCGAGGATATCGAGGACCTCAAAGAGCGCATCAGCCGCATCATCGTCGCCTACGACGAGGACGGCGAACCCGTGACGGCCGGTGACATCGAGGCTGCCGGCGCCACGGCCATCCTGCTGCGGGACGCCCTCCGGCCGAACATCGTGCAGACCATCGAGGGGACCCCCGCCCTGGTTCACGGCGGTCCCTTCGCGAACATCGCACACGGGACGAACTCCCTGCTCGCCGACTACGTCGGCAAGAAGATGGGCGACTACCTCGTCACCGAGGCCGGCTTCGGCTCGGCCCTCGGCGGCGAGAAGTTCATGGACGTCGTCAGCCAGCTTGGCGACATCGAGCCGAGCGCGATCGTCCTGGTCGCCTCCGTCCGCGCCCTGAAGTACCACGGGCTGGACATGTGGCCCTTCGAGGGCGAGGAAGTCCTGCAGGAGGAAGACGTCGACGCCGTCGAGGCCGGCTTCGAGAACCTCGACAAGCACGTCTCGAACCTCCGGCAGTTCGGCCTGCCGGTCACGATCTCCATCAACCGGTTCCCCTCGGACACTGACGCGGAGATCGAGGCAGTTCGGGAACACTACCAGGACATGGACGGCGTGCAGGTCGCCGAGTCCACGGTCTTCGGCGAAGGTGGCGAGGGCGGTGTCGAACTCGCCGAGAAGGTCACCGACGCCGTCGAGAACTACGACGGCGGCTTCGAGCCGCTCTACGATCTCGACGCCTCCCTCAAGGAGAAGATCGAGACCGTCGCGACCCAGATCTACGGCGCGGACGGCGTGAACTACGTCGGCTCCGCCGAGGACGACATCGCCCAGCTCGAGGAGATGGGCATGGACGATGTCCCGGTCGTGCTCTCGAAGACCTTCCACTCGCTCAGTGACGACCCGGCCAAGAAGGGCGCCCCCGAGGGCTGGACCCTCGACGTCCGCGAGCTGTACCCCTCCGCCGGGGCTGGCTTCGTGGTCGCACTCACCGGCGACGTCATGACCATGCCCGGTCTGCCCGCCCGCCCGGCGGCCGCCGACATGGACATCGACGCGGACGGCACGATCTCCGGCCTGTTCTAGGCCGTCGCGCCATCGGCTGAGTCGAATTTTTTCTTTGGTTCCGAGACGAACAGACGTCCGTCTACGGAGAGCCGGCGAGGAGCCCCCGCTGGCGAAGCTTATTATTCGTTCCGTGAGTATGGACACCGAACCCGGACACCCGGGAACACGATCATCATGAGCTCCGAGGACGAACCAGTCAAGACGATCTGTCCGTACTGTGGCGTGGGGTGTGGTCTCAAACTCGAACCGGGCGAGGAACCCGGCTCGGTGAACTTCAAGCCGTGGTTCGATGCGCCGGTGAACGAGGGGGCGCTGTGCATCAAAGGTAGTTCGGCGGTCCAGCACGTCGACCACGAGGACCGACTCACCGAACCGCTGATCAAGGAGGACGGGGAGTTCCGCGAGGCGACCTGGGAGGAAGCCCTCGACCGCGTGGTCGAGGGCCTCATGGAGGTACGAGAGGAGTACGGCCCGGACGCCACCGGCTTTTTCGCCTCCTCGCAGGTGATGAACGAGGAGAACTACCTGATGCAGAAGTTGGCCCGTCGCTATGGGACCAACAACGTCGACAACTGCACACGGCTCTGTCACGCCTCGACCGTCGCCGCGCTCCGGGACAGCCTGGGCGCTGGCGCGATGACAAACAGCATGGCCGACCTGCGGGATTCGGCGGACGCCTACTGGATCCAGGGCGCGAACCCGGCCGAACAGCACGTCATCGGTCACTCGAAATACTTCAAGCAGGCCGCAAACGACGGCACCACCGTCGTCCAGGTCGACCCACACGAGAACAAGACCTCGGAGGTCGCGGACATCCACCTCCAGGTGAAACCGGGGACGGACATCCCGATTCTGAACGTCGTCCTGGAGACGATCCTGGAGGAAGAACTCTACGACGAGGAATTCATCGCCGAGCGCACGAAGGGCTTTGAATCCCTGGAGGCCGAACTGGCTGACTTCGACGCCGAGGAAGCCGCCGAAACCGCCGGCGTGGACCTGGAGAAGATCCGCGAGGCGGCCCGAGCGTTCGCGGAGGCCGGGAACGGCGCCATCTTCACCGGCATGGGAATGAGCCAGAAGACCTGTGGCACCGACAACGTCCAGAACCTCATCAACCTCGCGCTGGTGACCGGGAACATCGGGAAGCCCGGGACGGGGGTCAACCCGCTCCGCGGCCAGAACAACGTCCAGGGGACCAGTGACGTCGGGGCGCTCCCGAACGTCCTCCCGGGGTATCTGGAGGTCGAGGATCCCGAGGACCGGGCCCAGGTCGAGGACGTCTGGGGCTTCGAGGTGCCCCCGGAGAACGGCCTGACGAGCCTGGAAGTCACCGACGCGGCCGGTGAGGAGGTCCAGGGGCTGTACGTCATGGGCGAGAACCCGGTGTTGAGCGAACCCAACTCCAACGAGGTCGAGGCCAACCTCAAGGAACTGCAGTTCATGGTCGCCCAGGACATCTTCATGACCGAGACCGCCAAACTCGCGGACGTGGTCCTGCCGGCCACCTCCTGGGTCGAGCGCGGCGGGACGGTCACGAACACCGACCGCCGGGTCCAGCGCATGCGGCCCGCAGTCGACGTGCCGGGGAACACCCGCCACGACTTCGACATCGTCAGTGAGATCGGGACCCGGATGTTCGGCGAGGGCTTTGATTATGACGGGCCCGAGGCAGTCTTCGAGGAGCTCCGGGAGGTCGCCTCGATCTACGGCGGCATCACCTACGACCGGATCGGCGACGAGGGCATCCAGTGGCCCTGTGAGACGACCGAGGAGGAGGGGACCCAGTACCTCCACAAGGAGGAGTTCCCGACCGAGGACGGCCTGGGGAAGATCCGCGGCGTGAGCCACCAGCCGCCCGCCGAGGTCGAGGACGAGGAGTACCCACTCGTGTTGACGACCGGCCGCATCGAGGAACACTACAACACGGGCGAGATGAGCCGTCGGTCGGAGAACCTCATGCGGAAGACCGACCACAACTTCATCCACGTCCATCCCGCCGACGCGGAGGCCCGCGGAATCGAGGACGGCGACGTGGTCGAACTCCGCACCCGACGTGGCGAGATCGACGTGACCGCCGTCGTCACCGAGGAGACCAAACAGGGGGTCGTCTGGACCACGCCGCACTTTGCTGACTCCCAGACGAATCGGGTCACCAACGACGCCGTGGACCCGGTGGCGAAGATCCCCGAGTTCAAGGTCGCCGCAGCGACGATCTCCGTCGACGTCGCCGAGTCCGGCGCCGACTGAGCCCCCACAGGTTTACTATCGGGGTTCCCCAATCGGGACCCATGAGCGAGTATCTGGATTCGGTCGAGGAAATCGACAACACCTTCTTCCGGCGGGGGATGGTCGTCGCCATCCTGTATGCGATCGTCGACGCCCTCATCATCTTCGGGGGCTCGCCCTTCATCGTCTTCCGCCTGATCGGCGTGGTGGCGGCTTACTACGCGACCCGGGACATGGTCCTGCTGCGGGAGGCGGGCCTCGACTGGGGCTGGACCCGCTATCTGGTCCTCGTCCTCGTGGGTGCGGCCGGGTTCCTCGGCTACTTCTTCTATGCCTACAGACGGGCGGTCAACCTCTCGGGAGTGGACCTCGATCCGCCCGAAAGCGAGTAGTTAGCTCCGGAGTTCGAGCAGTGGTTCACCGGGTCCGAGCAGGTGTGTGAGCGCCACCTGGGTGGCCCGCCCCGATTCGAGCACGCGATCGGCGATTTCGCGGGCGGTTTCCAGATCCGTATCGTCATCGACCTTGTTGAGGACCGGGAGGAAAGTGGCCGATTCGGGGACCCCTTTCTCGGTTCCCCGGGGACTGGACAGGACCGTGGCCATGTCCTCGACGCCGATCGGATCCCCCGGTTCGAGCCCCGTCAGTGCAGCCACACGCTCCGGTCGGTGCACCCACTCCTCGTCGAGGGGCTTCCCGACGGCCGCCACGCTCGCGATGCCGAGCACGCGATCGGCGGTCTCCGGAATCCGTGGCTCGTTCTCGCCCGGGGCTTTGAAGTCCCGATTTCGAGCGCCGTCGGCCTTCACGAGAATGGCCTCGGGGGCCTGGCTCTCGGTGATGGTGTCGACGACGTGGGGTTCATAGCCCAGATAGCGGTTCTCCTCGTAGCCCGGGACCAGCCCCACCGGCCAGTCCGTGACCGATTCCAGGGCGTCCCGGGGCCGATCGGTCTCCAGTACCGTGGCGACGTGCTCGTCGAAGAACGGGATTCGCACGGTGGTCGTGACGACTGCCCGGTCGAGTTCGTCGGCGACCGTGTAGATCGTGCTCTTCTTCCCGCCGGCCCCGACCACGGCCGTAAGACCGTCGTCCAGACCGAGGTCCGTCACGAAGTCCATGCCCGTCCTATCGGGGCCGTGGTAAAAAGCCAACCGTCACCCGGCCGTGGTGCCGGTTACTCGATTGTGATCAGGCTCCCGATCGATTCCCCCTCCATGACTGTGGAGCCGCGGTTGAGCGAGAGCAACATCCCGGCCCGGTCGGCGACGATGGTCTGCAGGGACTCGTAGCTGGTCGGATCGAAGACCTCGCCGATCTCGGTTCCCGCATCGATTCGGTCGCCGACCGAGAGGTCATTCGACCGGAAGAGCCCCGACTCCTCGGTGAAAAGCGGGGTCTTCTCGGTCCCCACCGTCGGCTCGCCCGTCTGGAGCAGGCCGTCGATGACCCCGAGTTCGACCAGCACGTTCTCGATGCCCGCGACACCTCGATCGACGGAGGCGTCGACGATCTCACGGCTGTGAGCGAGTTCCGGCGTGATAGCCGGAATCCCGGCCGCGGCGGCCATCTCCCGGAGTTTGCCCTGGCCACCAGTATCGGGGTTCTCGATGGGCGAGCCGTCCGCCACAATCAGATCGAGGCCGAAGGCCCTGGCGAGGTCCCGCGAACGGGAATCGTCCGGGGTAAAGCGAGTGTGTGAACGCATGTAGGGGCCACCCGTGTGCAGGTCCACGATGGCGTCGGCCCCGGCGGCCCGCTGCCAGAGGCTGTCCACGAGTCGCTCCATCAGCGTTCCGTCGGGGTCCCCGGGCCAGAGCCGGTTCATGTTCGAGTTGATCGCGTCCAGGCGGGTTGGCGCCATGTAGACCCGGTGGTCGAAGGCGAAGGGGTTGGCGACCGGCACCGCAAGCACCTCCCCCGCGAGGGCGCTCTCGGTCAGTCGGTCGTGCAGACGACGAAGCACGGCCGCGCCGTTGACTTCCCCGCCGTGCTGAAGGGCCTGGAGGTAGACCGTCGGCCCGTCGGGGTCCCCCAGGTATCGGTGAAGCACCGTCTCGACCGTCCGTCCGGACGGAAGGCGGGCCAGTGGCACCGTCTCGACCGTGTGAGTCACGTCCCGATCGGTCATCGTGGGGGCTCTGCCCGGAGCGGCCTTGAGAGTTCACATTTCGAGTCGGTCCAACACCACGATCTGCCCACGACTACGGGCCAAAAGGACTCCCTTCAATTCCCTTTTGTATCGGCATCGTGTACCATAGACAAGACATGTCCGAGGAGGCGCGGGTCACGTTCTATCCCTGGAAGAAGACGATCGACGTGGAACCGGACACCACCTTGCTCAATGCGGCCGAAGACGCCGGCGTGAGCATCGAAGGGCTCTGTGCCGGCAACGGTCGGTGTGGGACTTGCAAGGCGATCATCGGCGAGGGCGAAGCGCACCTCACGCCGATCACCACCGCCGAGGAACAGACCCTCTCCTCGGAGCAACTGGGGAACGGCTATCGGCTCACCTGCCGGGCCAAGGTCAGCGAACCGGGCGAAGTCTCCGTGACGGTGCCACCGGACTCACAGAAGACCGCCGGGATCGTCCTCACGGAGGGCCAGGAACTGGAATATGCCATCGACCCGCTGGTCAAGAAATACCACGTCGACCTGCCAGTACCCTCACTCTCCGACAACGTCGCGGACTTCGAACGGATCGGAGAAGCCCTGGAAGACACCTACGAGATCGACATCGAGGACGTCGACTACGAGGTCCAGCGGGAGTTGCCCGGCCAGATGCGGACCGAAGAGACCGAGGATCGACTGGAAGTCACCGCGACGGTGTATGACGACCAGGAAATCATCGACGTCGAGCCGGGGCTTTCCGAGACCGCCTACGGCCTGGCGATCGACATCGGGACCACCACGGTCGCGACCTACCTGGTGAACCTGAAAAACGGGGAGACCGAGGCGATCAGCTCACAGCTCAACCCCCAGACCAAGCAGGGCGGGGACATCATGACCCGGATGCGGTACACCCGCCGAAACGACGACGGGCGGGAGACGCTCAAGGAAGAGATCCGGGCCGGGATCAACGAGACCATCGAGGAAGTGATCCAGGAGGCCGGGATCGATCGCGAGGACATCTACGAGAGTGTCTTCGTGGGCAACACGGCGATGCATCACCTCTTTTTGGGCATCGACCCGACCTACGTGGCCGGCTCGCCGTACGTCGCCGCCCGCGAGGCCCCGATCGCCGTGAAGGCCCGGGAACTGGGTATCGACATCAACGACGCGGGCTATGTCTACTGGCTGCCCGTGAGTGGTGGGTGGGTCGGCCCGGACAAGGTTTCGGTCCTCCTCGTCTCGGGACACTACAAGGAGTCCCCAACCACCGTCTGCATCGACATCGGCACCAACGGGGAGATCTCGGTCGGCAACGACGAGGAGATGCTCGTGACCTCCGCCCCGGCCGGGCCCGCCCTCGAAGGGGCGGAACTGCGGTATGGGGTTCGCGCCCAGTCCGGCGCGATCGAGACCCTGCGAATCGACCCCGAAACGCTGGATCCGGAATATGAGACCATCGACGACGAGCCGCCAAACGGGATCACCGGCTCGGGCGTGATCGACGCACTCGCCCAGCTCTTCGAGGTCGGCCTCGTGGATCAGCGCGGGAAGTTCCGGGACGAGGTGCTGGATCACCCGCGAGTGAGAGAGAACGACGACGGGGAACTCGAGTACGTCGTCGCCTACGAGAAGGAAGCCGCCCTGGCCGAGGACATCGTCCTGACCCAGAACGACATCCGTTCGATCCAGATGGCAAAGGCCGCGATCCAGGCCGGAACGCGGGTCCTGATGGACGAACTGGACATCGAGAACCCCGACCGGGTGCTGATGGCCGGGGCCTTCGGGAACTACATCGACAAACACTCCGCGATGACCATCGGGATGTATCCCGACATCGACCCGGACGACGTGGTCTCACTTGGCAACGCCGCCGGCGTGGGGGCGAAGCTGGCACTCCTCGACAAGGAGCGACGGGCCGAGGCCGAGCGCATCGTCGATGAGGTCGAGTACTTCGAGATCGCCGGGACAGATGTCTTCCAGGAGAACTTCATGGAGTCGATGTATCTCCCCCACCAGGACTTCGACCTGTACCCACACGTCAAGGAGAAGGTCATGCGACGTCGCGAACTCGAAGCCGCCAGGCTCGAAGCGGCGGAGACAGAGGACTGAGCGGTTTTTCGAGTCGAAAAAAAAAAACGAGACCGGGTTTACCGGAAGATCTTGAACAGCGGGTGGTCGGTGTCCGCGCGGCGACCCTCACCCATCTGCGCGCCGTAGGCGACGTAGGCGTCGGCGGTGGACATGACCTCGTACATCTCGGCGGCTCCGTGGACCGGGCCGTAGATGTTGAAGTCAGCGCCGAGGTGGACGATGACCGAGTTGGCAACCGCCTGCCGGAGCTGTCGGGAGTTCTCCACGAGCGGGTCGTTCATCTCCCACTGGATGACCTCGTTGTGGGGCGCACAGCCCATCGGGATGCCGTACTCGTTTTTGAGCTCGTGAATGATCTTCGCGACGTAGCCCGAGTCCGGAATGTCGATGATGCCGGGGTCGACGATCGGCTGGTCGATACCGGCCTCCTCGGCGACCTCCAGGTTCTCGTCCAGCGCGTTCCGGCGACCGTCGATGGACATGTCCGTCGTGTCGATCGAGAGCAGGACCGCACTGTTGATACCGGACTCCTGGATGGCCTCGATCTCCTCGTCGACTTGCTTGGTGGAGGACTCGATGGAGTTGTAGATAATCTGGTCCTCGATACCGATCTCGCCGGCGAACTTCGCGGCCTCGGCGCGGATCGACGGGGTCGGACCGTCCATGAAGATCGGCGCGTCGGTGACGTCGGCCATGAACTCGATGTGCTTTTTCAGGGCCTCGGGGGAGTCACCGATCGTGTCGAAGGCGGCCGGGTTGCCCGTCTTCTCGGAGAGTTCCTCGACGTTGCGGACCGCCTCGCGGGCAGCCTCTTCGTCGAACTCACCGGTCTCGGGGTTCTCCTGGACCTTGTCTCCCTTGTAGAAGATGCTGCCGACCATCAGCGTGGGCGTCTCGCCGGGTTGACCGCCCATCTTCGTCCCGTTAACGTCATAGACCTCTTGCTCGGCCTCGAAGGTGAACATCAACTAAAATTGCAGGAGCGGGAAAGTTAATTCTTCCCATGTTCGTCCGGGTTTCAGGCGCTCTATCTGCAAATCTTACCGGTTGGCGGCGCAGCGGGGAATCGATTAGACGTACTGCTGGCGCCAATCTTCGGCGTCCCCGACCTGGTTGAACGTGTACAGGTGCACGCCCTCGATGCCGTAGCTGTCATCCGCGTAGTACTCCCCGATCCCCTGGATGAAATCATCGGGCGCGTACTGCCCGCGGGACCCCAGGAACTGCTTGATGAAGTCGAACACGCCCGTGGTCTTGCGGAGATAGGAGAGTGAATCCCCGACCCCGATCTCCCGAGAGATGCTCAGGAGGCGCTGGTATTTCATCACGCCCGGAACCCCGACGATGATCGGGAGTTCGACGTCGTCCTCACGGATCTCCAGCGCCCAGTCGGCCACAGCGTCCGGGTCGAAGGTCATCTGGGTGACGATGTAGTCCGCGTACTCCTCCTTTTTCAGGAGGTGCTCACGCAGCGTGTCGTCGTCGATGAACTGGTGGCCCTCCGGGTAGCCGGTAATGCCCACGCGCTCGAACTCGTACTCCATCTCCTCGAGGTCCGAGAGCAGGGCATAGGCGGAGTCGTAGGGGCCCTCGGGCGTCTCGTTGTCTCCACCGGGAACGAAGATGTCCTCGACCCCGGCGTCCAGAAGCGTCTCGGCGATCGTCTCCAGGTGCTCGTCGCTCCGGACCGCCCGGGCCGCGATGTGGGCCGAAACCTCGAAGCCGCGATCCGCGAGTTCGGTCGAGAGTTCCACGGTCTCGTCGACGCCCTTGTCCGGCGAGGCAGTGAGCGCGACGGTCGAGCCCTCGGGAAGCTTTGCCGCCTGGTCGAAGAGCCCGGCGAAGGGGAGTAACTCGAAGTGCGGATCGGCCAGGAGATCGCGAACTGGATCCTGTGTCATGTGTACTCATGATAGCCGGCACACGGCTTTCACTCTTTGCACTGCCGAAGTTTAGGGGGTATTCATGTGCGGCTGGCGAGTCGTTCTAGAAAACCTCAAGGTGCTTTCGAGGGAACCTATCGAACGCACGGTCGAACTATGACATACATTATTGACGGTAACGAACTCGCGGACTCGATTCGCGCTGATCTGGAAGACAGCGTCGAAACACTCACGGACGAGGACATCACACCCGGCCTCGCGACGGTCCTGATGAGCGACGACCCGGCGAGTGAGACCTACGTCTCGATGAAACAGAAGGCCTGTGAGGAGATCGGGATGGAGAGTTTCCACGTCGAGATCGATCCCGAAGCGCCGGCCGAGGAGCTCTACGACACGATCGAGGACCTGAACGAGGACCCCGAAGTACACGGCATCCTCGTCCAGCTGCCGGTCCCCGATCACGTCGACGAGGAGCGGGTCCTCAACGAGATCGACCCGATGAAGGACGTCGACGGGTTCCACCCGGAGAACGTCGGTCGGATGGTCACGGGCAACGCCCGCTTCAAGCCCTGTACGCCCCACGGCGTCATCAAGATGATCGAGGACGCCGGCGTGGACACCGAGGGCAAGGACGTCACCGTCGTCGGCCGCTCGAACATCGTCGGCAAGCCGGTCGCGAACCTGCTCATGCAGAAGACCGACAACGGCAACGCCACGGTCACGGTCTGTCACTCCCGGACCCAGAACCTCGAGGAGAAGACCAAGAACGCCGACATCGTCATCGCGGCCGCCGGCGTCCCGGAGATGATCGACGGCTCGATGCTCTCGGAGGGCCAGACGGTCATCGACGTCGGGACCAACCGCGTGGACGGTGAACTGGTCGGTGACGTCGAGTTCGAGTCCGCCAAAGACGTCGTCGACGCCATCAGCCCCGTGCCGGGCGGTGTGGGCCCGATGACGATCACGATGTTGCTCTACAACACGGTCAAGGCCGCGGGCCTCCAGAACGACGTCGAAGTCGAACTGCCGTAGACGGGGTTGTTTTCTCCGTTTTTTCGCCCCGAAGAAGCGATAGCGATCGCTACCGAATCAAAAAAAAAAACAAAATTCGAGCGGCGACGTTACTTCGCGGCTTCGACGGCGTCGATCAGCTCGGGGACGACCTCGTGGAGGTCGCCGACGATCGCGTAATCGCCCTTGTACATGATCGCGGCCTCGGGATCGGTGTTGATCGCGAGGACGTTCTCCGACCCTTTGGCGCCGACCCAGTGCTGGACGGCCCCACTGATGCCGGCGGCGATGTACAGTTCGGGCGCGATCTTCTGCCCGGTCTGGCCGATCTGGTCGTTGTGCGGCCGCCACCCTTCGTCGACGGCGATCCGGGTCGCGCCGACCGTGGCGTTGTCGAACAGGTCAGCCAGTTCTTCGAGCTGTTCGAAGTCCTCCTCGCCACCGACACCGCGACCGCCACCGACGACGATGCGGGCCTCGGGGAGCGGAACACCCTCCAGGTCCGACTCCTCGAAGCGGTCGACCTGGACCTCCCAGGCACCCTCGCTGAGTTCGGGCTCGAGGGTCTCGACGGCGGCCTCGCCGTCGCCGACGGCCTCGATCGGGAGTTCGTGGTCGGGCGTGGTGAACAGCTTCGTCTCGCCTTCCATCGTGGCGTGCTCGATGAGGCTGCCACCCCAGCGGTGGCGCTCGATCTCGCAGGTCTCGCCGTCCGTCTCGATCTCCGTCGTGTTGGCGGACATCGGGAGGTCCCGCTTGGCGCCGAGGTGGGCCAGGACCTCGTTTGCGGTGTCCGTGCCGCCGCCGAAGACGGCGGCGGGTTCGAGATCGTCACAGAGCGCACCGAGGGCTTCGGCGCGGGCCTCGGGGGCGTAGGTCTCCGCGAGATCGCCCGTACAGACGTAGGCGGTGTCGACGCCGTACTCGCCGAGATCGGCAGCCAGATCCTCGCCGCCGAACATCGCCGCAGTCACGTCCTCGCCGACCTGCTCGGCCAGGTCCCGGGCGAGGGTAAGCATCTCCAGGGACGTCTCGTCGATCTCGCCGTCGGCGTGTTCGATGAGTGTCAGTACCATTTAGAGCACCTCCAGTTCTTCCATGACTTCGACCGCTTCGTCGACCGCTTCCGGGCCCTCGCCGAGGACTTCTGCCTCGCTGTCCTCGGCTTCCGGAGTCTCCAGTTCGACCATCTGGAGCCGGTCGTCGGTCTCCGTGGGGTCGATCGTCTGGATCTCCTGCTTTTTGGCCTGCATCCGGCTCCGCATCGACGGGTAGCGCGGCGTGTTCAGGCCCTCCTTGACGGTCACGACGGCCGGAGTCTCGACCTCGAAGACCTCCGAGCCGCCGGGGACGTCACGCTTGACGATCGCCGTGTCACCGTCGATCTCGAGGTCCTTCGCACCGGTGACGACCGGCAGATCGAGTTCGTGGGCCACGCGAATACCGACCTGGTAGTTCGCGTTGTCGCCCGATTCGTTGCCGAAGAAGAGGAGGTCGAAGTCCGCGAGGTCACCCTCGATGGCGTCGGCGATAGCCGTCGCCGTGGACTCCGGCCCCCAGTCGCCGCCCGCCGTCTCCAGGAGGACGCCGTTGTCGGCACCGCGACCGATTCCTTCGTAAAGCTGGTCTTCCGTGTCCTCGGGGCCGAGACTCAGGACGGTGGATTCGCCACCTTCCTCCTCGACGACCTGGACTGCCGCTTCGATGGCACACTCCTCGTGGGGACCCATCGTGTACCCCACGGCGGAGGCGTCCACCGACTGCTTGTCATCCGTCAGTACGATCTCCGCCCCGGTGTCAGCGACGCGTTTGATACAGGCTAATGTTTCCATGATTATGATAAGTTTGTAATTTGACCGGCGAAGTCCCAGACCCCGAGCGGACTGACCGGTCCCAGTCCGTTTAGCTCAGGATCCGTTCGTTGCTCGGGTCAAAGAGCGGCTTGCTGCCGACGCGGACGATCTCGACCGGGTAGTCCTCGCCGAAGTACTCGACCTGCAGCTCCTTGCCTTCCTCTGCGATGTCCGTCGGGATGTATGCCAGCATGATGTGCTTGCCGACCGAGGGGCCCGTCGCGGCGCTCGTGGTGTACGAGCGGCGGCCCTCGTCGTCGATAAGCACGTTGCCGTCGAGGTCCTTGACCGGCTCGCCGCCGAGCGGGTAGCGCTCCTCGCCACCGTTCGGCGCGTGGTCGGTCACGGCCAGGGTGCAGAGCTTCGCGGCGGGCTCGCTCTCCATGGCTTCCACGTAGGCGTCCTTGCCGATGAAGTCGGCGTCCTTGACACCGTGGAAGTCGAGGCCAGCCTCGACCGGGTTGTAATCGTGCTCGAGTTCGGCACCGATCAGGCGGTAGCCCTTCTCCATGCGACCGGTGGAGCCGTAGACACCCGTCCCAACCGGACGGAGGTCGTACTCCTGACCGGCCTCGTAGATGGTGTCCCAGAGGCGACCGGTCTGCTCCATCGGGGCGTAGATCTCCCAGCCGAGTTCCCCGACATAGGAGATACGCATCGCGAAGGCCTCGACGTCACCGATGTGGACTTCCTGGGCCGTGTAGGCCGGGAAGGCCTCGTCGGACATGTCCTCCTCGGTGACTTCCTGCATGACCTTCCGGGCGTTCGGACCCCAGACACCCATCGTGCCCAGGGCGGAGCTCTTGCTGACGAGCTCGACGTCCATGTCATCCTCCATGTGCTGGCGGATCCACTGCTTGTCGTGGCCGGCGTCGCCGCCACCAGTGACAAAGCGGAACTTGTTCTCGCCGAGACGCACGACGGTGAGGTCAGCACGGAAGCCGGCGTCCTCGTCCAGCACCGGGGTGTAGACCAGGCTGCCCACGTCGACGTCCATGCGGCCGACGGTGAGCTTTTCGGCCATCTCCAGGGCGTCGGGGCCCTGCAGCTCGTAGATACCGAAGCCCATGTCGCCGATCAGGCCGACGTTGTCCCGCATGTGCAGGTGCTCGGCCAGGATGATCGGGGACCACCAGCGCCGGTCCCACTCGTTGGGACGCTGGAACTCGCTGATGGTTTCCTGGTACTCCTGCAGGAGGTCCGCGTTCTCACGGAACCAGCGCGGCCGTTCCCAGCCGGCGGATTCCCAGAACTCGGCCTCGTGCTCCTCCAGGCGGTCGTGGAAGCCCGTCGTCCGGAGCGGACGGGAGGACATCCACTGCTCTTTGGGGTGAACCCTGCCGTAGATCTTGCGGAAGCCTTCCTTGGAGCGCTCTTCGACGTAGCGCTCGGCGCGCCCGTACTCGTCGTAGCGGGCGATGTTGATGCCTTCGAGGTCCGTGTCGATGGCACCGTAGCCTTCGGTCATCCAGCGGGCGACTTCCTTCGCGATGGCGGGGGCCTCCTTGATCCAGATGGCGGCCACGGACCACAGGTTGTCGAGGTCCTTGACCGGACCGACGACGGGGCCACCGTCGGCGGTCATCGAGAGCAGGCCGTCGATCGAGTGACGGATCCCCGCGTCGGGGTCGTCCAGGATCTCGGGCATAAGCTCGAGGGCGTGCTCCATGGACGCCTCGAAGGCTTCGTCAGTCAGCGGCGGCTGAGTCGGGGAGAGCGGTGCCTCGTCGATGGAGGGCACGTCTTCGATGTCCCACAGCATCGGGCGGTGGGAGTAGGAACCGACCTCGATCTCGCTGCCGTGCTGGCGCTCGTATTCGCGGTGGTCCATGTCCCGAACGATCGGGTCCTCGATGCCCTCGACGCCCCGCTCCTCGAACTGCTTGATGGGGCCGACGGAGATCATCTGGTGGACGGCCGGCTTCAGCGGGATGCGCGTGCCGGCCATCTCGGCCAGCTTCGGGCTCCAGAGACCGGCGGCGATGATGAGGGTATCCTCGACTTCGACGTCGCCGCGGTCGGTCTCGATCCCGGTGACGGTGTCGGCCTCTGTGAAGATGTCCGTGACCTCCGTGTTCGGGGAGACCGTAAGTGCGCCCATGTCCTTGGCGCGCTCGCGGCAGATCTCGCCGAACTGGAGGGAGTCACACACACCAGCGTCCTCACAGTACATGGCGCCCTTGATGATGTCCTCGTTGATGTAGGGCACCATCTCCTTGACTTCCTCAGCGTCGATGACCTCGGCGGACGCGCCGTAGGCCTTCGCGGACTGGACTCGTCGCTTGTTCTCCTCCATCTGCTCCTCGGAGCGAGCGACCTCGAGCCCACCGGAGCGGGTGAACACGCCGGCTTCCTTGTACTGCTCGATCGAGTCATAGGAGAGTTCGGTCATCTCCTTGGAGTGCTCGACCGGCATCAGGAAGTTCGACGCGTGACCCGTCGATCCGCCGGGGTCCGGGAGGGGTCCCTTGTCGACGAGGAGGATATCTTCAACGCCCTGGTCTGCGAGATGGTATGCGAGACTGTTCCCCACAATACCGGCGCCGATAATTACCGTACCGGCGCTGTCGGGTAGGTTGTTCGAACTCATTTATTGTACCTCGGGGTGTCCACGTTCGATCCGCGCTTCGCTAGGGTGTGAACCGGCCCCACAACAATTCTTCTAGCAGACTTAGCACATATAACTAACGAAGTCGATGAAAAACCATGTATAAAATATCGATGCCATCAAATGGCGGCCGGCGTTTCACGTTATGGAAAACCGCATGACTGCAGCGGGGCGAATATATTGTCAGTACGACAGGTCCGGGGCAATCGTGCCAGCGAGCCGATTCGGGTTCGGGCCACCGGCCGACCTGGGAACGCAAAATCGCCCCAACATATCAAAAGACGAGAAAAGGCCACAAGCAAAAAACTATCGGTTCCAGCGACCGGCGATGTCGCGGGACTGGCCGAAACCGGTGGACTTCTGAACCCGACTCTGTTATCGACACGCGTGACGACGGAGAGAGCCCCGCCCCGTCGAACCGCCGTCCTTCGAGTGGACCTGACCGACGGGACCGTAAAGCGAGAGCCGATCCCCGAGCAATGGCTCCGTCAGTACATCGGCGGGAAGGGCCTGGGCGCGAGGTACCTCCATGAAGTAACCGAACCTGGTGTCGACCCGCTCGCCCCGGGGAACGCGCTTCTGTTCATGGTCGGCCCCCTCTCGGGACTGATCCCGGGGGAACCACGCTACGCGGCGATCACCAAGTCGCCGCTGACCGGGACCTTTCTGGACTCCTACAGCGGCGGTGACTTCGCCGCCAGACTGGCCGGCAGCCTCGGCGAGACGATGGGACTCATCGTGACTGGCCAGGCGCCGGAGCCAGTCTCCCTGGTCGTCTCCGACGGGGACGTCTCGATCGAACCGGCCACGGCGTGGGGCGAGGGCGTGGAAGCCGCCTGTGAGGCACATCCCGATGCGGCGGTCGCCTGCACGGGCCCCGCCGGAGAGAACGAAGTGGTTTACGCGACGATCGCCTCCGACGGCGGCGACCACCACGCCGGCCGGGGCGGTGCAGGGGCCGTCATGGGATCGAAACGGCTCAAGGCCGTGATCGCGGTCGACGAGCCAGTCTCCGGACTGGACGAACTCCGGACCGAGTACGAGGAACGGTTCGGCGACGGGTCGACCGACGACTGGCACCGGGCCAGCGAGACGGTGGAGTCCGTGGACTTCGCCGACGAGATCGGGGCCCTCTCGACCCGCGGCTGGCAGGAGAGCACCTTCGAGGGGACAGACGAAATCGGCATCGAGGCCGTGGAGGCGACGGACTACGAGCGAGAGCACGAGGGCGAAGCGATTCCCGGCGGGTTCAGGGTTTCGTTCGAAGAGAGCGAAAGTACCCCACGCGGGGGCACGCAGATGACATTGGGCGCGGGGCTCGGAATCGACGATTTCGAGGACGTGGCGACGCTCGGACTGACCTGTGACCGCCTCGGGGTGGACATCATCGGCGTAGGAAACGCCATCGCCTGGGCCATCCGGGCCGGCGAGGAAGGCGTGATCGACTACGCGGGCGAGTTCGGAGATATCGAATCCGCCATCGAACTCGCCGAGGCGATCGCGGCCCGGGAGACGGAGCTTGGTGCCACCCTGGCAGACGGCATCGACGCCGCCGCCGAGGCCTACGGCGGCGAAGACCTGATCCCGACGGTCAAGGGGATGGAACTCCCGTCCTATGACCCCCGGCGGGCACCGAGCATGGCGCTGGCCTACGCAACCAGTGACCGGGGAGCCTGCCACCGGCGGGCTCGACCCATCGAAACGGCCGTCTTCGAGCCGGACCTCGATGAGCCGACTCGGCGGGCCCGGGAAGTCATCGCCGAACAGGACTATCGCTCACTCCTCTGGAGCCTGATCGCCGATGACTTCACCGAGACCCTGTACACCAGGGACTTCGGCGCCGAGTGGCTCGCGGCTGTCGGGCTAGAGCTCACCCCCACAGCGCTCAGACGGGCCGGGACCCGCATCTGGACGCTGACTCGCCTGTTCAACGTCCGGGAGGGCTTCGATCGGGACGACGACACGCTCCCGCCGGTACTCGAAGAGCCCATCACCGACGGCCCGGGGGCCGGAGACCAGATCTCCCAGTCGGAGTTCGAAGCGATGCGAAGTGCCTACTACGAGCAGCGGGGCTGGGACGAGCGAGGCGTCCCAACCCGGGAGACGCTTGACGCACTCGATCTCGGGGCACTGTTCCCGTCCGTGAACCGGGCCTAATTGAAATCCCATTTTTCCTAATGAAAGTTCATTTTACAACCTGAATTGATCTAGTTAATTTCTGATTTGACTCCCCGAATTCAACACGGAAATGGCCTGAAAATAGAGGTACTGCCGGTTTTCGAAGCATCAGTTTCGAAATGATTGGGGGAGATTTCCATAACCTTTATTCTCACAACAGCGAGCTATTCAGTTAGGGATTCACATGACAGACGAGGACTCAGCCGACGATCTCGACCCCATCATCGAGGACATCCAGCAGGCGATCATCGACCTCGAGGAGGACAAGACAGCAGAACTCACCCAGGAGGCCATCGACAAGGACCTCAATCCGCTCGTCATCCTTCAGGAGGGCCTGACCGAGGGTGTTCGGACCGTCGGTGACAAGTTCGGCCGCGGGGAGGTTTTCCTGCCCGAACTCGCCATGTCCGCGGACTGCATGAAAGCCGGCGTCGAACTCGTCGAGCCGCTGCTGGACGAGATGGACCTCGGCGACGAGGACACGGCCGGCAAGGTCGTCATCGGAACCGTCGACGAGGACATCCACAACATCGGGAAGAACATTCTGATCACGATGCTGAAGGCAAACGGGTTCGACGTCATCGACCTGGGCGTCGAGATCCCGAACGAGGACTTCGTCGAGGCCGTCCGGGAGGAGGATCCGGACATCCTGGGCATGTCCGCGCTGATGACGATGACCATGGACCACCAGGAAGAGGTCGTCGAACTGCTCGAAGAGGAGGGCCTTCGCGACGACGTGAAGGTAATGGTCGGCGGGGCGCCGACCTCCGAGGAGTGGCGGGACGAGATCGGCGCTGACGGCTATGCGGACAACGCCGACGCGGCCGTCCAGGAAGCGATTGAGCTACTCGCGGAATAGCGCAGTTCTTGGTTTTACCGGCAGCCTTTAATATCATGTCAGTGGCAAAACTTCCCGAATACGGGTAGGGGTGGCTTTCTGCGTTCGATAATGACGAAAAAGGAATAAATAATTTCATAACCCCTCGTCCGTATCGTTAGTGCGTATCGGACCCACAACCAACGGATGGGTAACGATAACACACATATGAGTACAGGAAACAAGGGTGCAATCGGTACGTTCTTCGACGAACTCGACCCGGTGGTGTATGGAATCGGTCTCGGGGTGTCAGTCCTCGCGATTATCGCGTTGGTACTGTCCCCGGAGGCTTCGAGAAACTTCATTAATAACGCGTTCACCTGGATGACCACGTCGTTAGGATGGGCTTACCTGATGGTGGGCTTTTTCCTGGTGGTCTTCGGGCTCTTCCTGCTCTTGGGCCCGTGGGGCAATATTCGGATCGGCAAGCCCGACGAGGACCCGGAGCACTCCTTCAAGTCCTACTTCGCGATGCTTTACTCGGCCGGCATCGCCGCGGGTATCGTGTTCTGGGGACCCGCAGAGGCCGTCTCCCACTACACGCTCTACGCGCCGCCGTCGAACAGCCCGCTCGCCGGTGCTGCAGATCCCGGCACGCCTGCAGCCGCCGTGGACGCGGTCGCGTACACGTTCTTCCACTGGGGGATCTCGGCGTGGTCCTTCTACGTGCTGCTGGCGCTGCCAATCGCCTTCTTCGCCTACCGATACGGCGCACCGCTCCGTATTTCGACGGTGCTCGCGCCGTTCCTCGGCACTGACAACCTCGACGGCTGGCTGCCGAAGCTCATCGACATCACGGGCGTGTTCGCCACCATCGGTGGCATCGCGACCTCGCTCGGCTTCGTCGGTGGCCAGTTCCTGGGTGGCCTGAACTACATCTTCGGCATCCAGACGACGGACATGCTCACCATCCTGATGATCACGGGCCTGACGGTGGCCTTCACCCTCTCCGCTGCCTTGGGGGTCGAGAAGGGCATCAAGCGGGTCTCGAACTTCAACATGGTGGTGTTCTTCTTCCTGATGGTCGTGGCCTTCGTCTTCGGCCCGACCGCGTACATCCTCGACCTGGGCGTCGAGTCCATCGGCCAGTACGTCAACAACTTCATCTCGGTCAGCATGTACACGAACTCCGCCGGCTTCGATCCGGCCGGGTTCGTGGGTGCCTGGACCGTCTTCTACTGGGCCTGGTGGTTCGCGTGGGCCCCGTTCGTCGGCCTGTTCATCGCCCGCATTTCGCGTGGCCGGACGGTCCGACAGATGGTCGGCACCGGCGTGATCGCCTCCACGGGCGCGACCATCCCGTGGTTCGCCGCGC
The DNA here is from genome assembly GCF_001886955.1 of Halodesulfurarchaeum formicicum. Taxonomy (NCBI): domain Archaea; kingdom Methanobacteriati; phylum Methanobacteriota; class Halobacteria; order Halobacteriales; family Halobacteriaceae; genus Halodesulfurarchaeum; species Halodesulfurarchaeum formicicum. The sequence continues at coordinate 1,789,157 of NZ_CP016804.1, forward strand.
TCGGTGGCTCCTCCATCTGGATGGAGAACAACGGCGTGGCCCCGATCGTCGAGACCTACAACAACATCGGGTACGACGGACTGGGATACCCGCTGTTCGAAGCGATGCTCCCGGGGGCGCTGGGCGTGTTCCTCATGCTCACGTTCCTGCTGCTCGTGACGACGTTCTTCGTCACCTCGGCTGACTCCTCCACGCTCGCGCTGGGCATGCTCACCACGGGCGGGAAGGAGAAGCCCTCGACCATCAACCGCACCATCTGGGGTGTGACGATGGGGCTGCTCGCCGCGCTGCTCCTGGTCTTCGGTGGGGCGAACGCGCTGCAGACCGCCTCCGTGCTCACCGGCGGACCGTTCGCGATCGTCCTCCTGATCGCCGTCTGGGCGACGATCCGGACCTTCCGTCACGTCGAGCCAGTCTTCCTCACGCAGAAGGAAGTCGACCAGCGCGGGTCCGGTATCGACCCGAGTGAAGGCATCGGCACGGACGACGACTAACCCCGCAACTGGCGGGTTTCTTTTTCGCGCAAAAACGACGAGTGACTACTCCGTCCGGTCGGTCGCGCCGGTCGTCTTGACCGCCGCCAGGTTCTCGGCGACGTCGTGAACCCGCAAGGCAGCGGCCCCACGTTCGGCCGCCATCGCCGAGGCGACGACCGTCGGCAGGAGTCGATCCCCGTCCGCATAGCCGAGGTCCGCGAAGAGGGACTTGTGTGAGTGGGCAAAGAGCACGGGCAGCCCCAACCCCGTCAACTCGTGGAGCCGATCCAGCAGTTCGAAGTTCTCGGCTGCGGTCTTGCCGAAGCCGATGCCGGGGTCGAGGACGATCCGGTCCCGGTCGATGCCCGCCCGACGAGCCAGGAGCACCCGCTCTTTGAGTTCGGCGATGACGTCCGTGACCACGTCGTCGTAGGGCACCTCGGCGTCGGGCTGGACCGGGGTGTTGATACTGTGCATCAGGATCACCGGCACGTCGTGTTCGGCGACGACGGCCCGGAGCGCCGGGTCTTCCAGGCCATCCTGATCGTTGATGATGTCCGCACCGGCCTCGATGGCCGCCGTCGCGACCTCGGCCTTCCGTGTGTCCACCGAGATCATCGCGTCCAGGTCCTGCAGGGCCTCGATGACCGGGACGATCCGATCGATCTCCGCCTGAATCTCGACGGGATCCGCGCCGGGCCGGGTACTCTCCCCGCCCACGTCGAGGATGTCGGCACCGGCTTCGATTAGCTTCTCGGCCCGCTCGACGGCCTGTGGGACGGCGTTGTACTCCCCACCGTCGTGGAAGGAGTCCGGCGTGATATTCAGAATGCCCATCAAAGCGGGCTGGTGGGCTGAGTCGAGCCCCGGGAGATCGGTGGGCGTGGGACCGAGTGCGGCCTCGATGTCCGCGGGGAGGGTCGGACAGCAGTCCCGGTCTTCGAGGGCCTCGAAGAGTGTCCGGAACTGGGTTCGCGTCCCGGAAAGGATGACATCGACGAAGCGGGCCTCCTCGATGAGCGCCGAGATCTCACACTCCCCGCCCGCCCGCAACATCTCTGCCTGGACCGTTCGGGCCCCAGCCCGTGGGAGCCGCGTTCGAACCGTCCCGAAGCGGCGATCGGCCGCCTCGATCGGTCGTTCCGCGCGGTCGAGTGCCGCGAGCGGTTCGGTCCCGTCGGCCTCGCTCGCGAATTTGGCGTCGACCGGGATCACGGTCCGGGCCCAGCGCTGGCGGGCCTCGGCGACGGTGTACAGGGAACCCGCGATCACCACGGCGTCCTCGGGGCCGGCCTGGCTGATGGCCCGATCGACACCCCCCAGAACGGAGCCGACTGCCTCGACGGCCTCGACACCGGCGGCCTCCCAGGCCTTCGCCAGCACCCGCTCGTCTTCGGCCCGCTTCTTGTCCGGGCGACAGGTGAAGACCTGGGTGGGGCGTGGCAGGGCCTCGATCATGGCCCCGAGGTCCTTGTCGTGCATCGCCCCGAAAACCAGATAGAGATCCTCGTAGGCCAGGTCCGCGAGCACGGACCCGAGTTGTTCGCTTGCACCAGGGTTGTGCGCGCCGTCCAGGAGGACGAGCGGGTCCTGCTCCATCACCTCGAATCGGCCCGGCCACGCGGCCTTTCTGAGCCCTCTGGCGATCGTGTCGGGATCAATCTCGGTGACCTGTCTCGCCAGCGCGACCGCCACGCCCGCGTTCTCGGCCTGGTGGCGGCCGAGGTGGGGAATCCGGGCCGTGAGATCCAGGCCGTCCATCCGAACGGTGATCTCCTGGGCCTCGTAGCCGTCCCGACCGAGCGACTCGACGACGACGTCCGTGTCCGCCCACCCGACCGTGGTGAGGGCGGTGTGCTCGCGGAGGGTGTCAAAGACCGAATCCGCGGCCGTGACCAGCGGGCCGTCCTCGGGGGCGACATGAACTTTGTCGCGGGCGATTTCCTCGCGGGTATCCCCGAGCACGTCGGTGTGTTCGAGCGAGACGTTGGTCACCGCACTCGCGATCGGGGAGACGACGCTTGTCGCGTCGTACCGCCCGCCGATCCCGACCTCGAGGATGGCGACGTCCACGTCACGCTCCCCGAAATACCAGATCGCCAGGGCCGTGAGGGCCTCGAAGTGGGTCAGCGGTTCCGAGCGGGCGGCCCCGCTGTCCAGGCGTTCGCGGTAGGTCGAGACGAATTCGGTGATCGCCGACCTGGGGATCTTCCGGCCGTTCACCTGCACTCGCTCGCGTACGTCCCCAAGGTCCGGCGAGGTGTAGAGCCCCACGTCCAGGCCCGCCTCCCGGAGGATCGAGGCAAGCATCCGGGCCGTGCTGCCCTTGCCGTTCGAGCCCGCGACCTGCACGAAATCCGTGCCAGCCTGTGGGTTGCCAGCCGTCTCCAGAAATCGGGCGATGTCTTCGATGCCGAGTTGGGTCCGGAATCGACGAAGACCGAGGAGGTAGTTCGCCGCCTCGCTGTAATCCATGGTCGGGCGTTAGAGAACGGCTCGCTTCAAGCTACCGGACCAGGAACCGGACACGCTTTGGCCGCGGGGCCACACGATTCCGGCATGGACGTGGCGATCATCACGGTCGGGGACGAACTCCTGACCGGCGAGACCGAGAACACGAACGCGACCTGGCTCGCCCGGGAGCTCACCGAGCGGGGCAGCCGCGTCGTCGAGATCCTCACCATCGGTGACGACCGGGAACTCATCGCCGAACGGGTCGCCACCCGGGCTGCACGTCACGACCGGGTCATCGTCACCGGCGGCCTGGGCGGGACCCCGGACGATCTGACCATGGCGGCGGTTGCAGATGCGCTGGACCGGGACCTGGTGGTCGATCCCGAAACACGGGCGGCAGCCAAAGAGTCATCCGAGGCCTTCGTCGCGGCCCACCCCGACCTCGCAGCGAAGTACGACCTGGGACTGGACGTCGACCGGGTGGCCGAGACCGTCGCGGGTGGCCGACCGATCGAGAATCCAGCGGGACTCGCCAGGGGGTGTGCAGTGGAAAACGTCTATGTCCTGCCCGGGGTGCCAAGCGAGCTCAAAGGGACCTTCCAGCAGGTCAGCGACGCGTTCGGTGGTGACGTGGTGATGGAGACCCGCTATACGGACGCCCCGGAGGGCGTCCTCGCGGGTCACCTCGGGGAACTCGAATCGCAGTTCGCGGTCCGGGCCGGGAGCTACCCCGGTGAGCGGGCCGACCGGAACCGGGTGCGCGTGACCGGCGAGAGCGAACAGGAGATCCGAAGGGCCCTGGACTGGCTCGCAGAACGGGTCACGCTCGCCAGCACTCCCGACGCCGTCGAGTGATCGGCGCGGTACTCCCGATTCGGCCGTTTAGACGTCAGCGCCCCAGTCTTCGTGGTTTTTGATCTCCTCTTGAACCGGTTCAAGGTCCGCCTCGTCCTCGATGTCGAGGAAGTTCAGCACGTCCTGTCGGGTCTGGCGGTCGACAGTCTCGACGCCGTCCGCTTCCTCCAGCTTGAAGGATGGTTGTTTGCGGCCACCCAGCAGGTCAGAAACCTCGGCCTCCTCGTCGATGACCGGCACGGTCTCGTTGCGGGCCAGCAGTTCGATCGTCTCCTCGCGGCCCGATTCCATCGCTTCACGGAGTTCGCTTTGAACGACCATAGTCCATCATAACCTACCGGCTCATCGATATTAATTTTCACCTCCTTTCTGATATATGACCAGTGGCATGGGACCAAACCCCAGGCGTGGAGAAAAACGGTGGCGTAGTCGGTATTTTCTGTGTGATTACTGTGACAGATAGTTGATACTGGAGCGAGAGCCGATCGAAGAAGGACTCTGGGTGGGCGGAGACAGTCAGTCGGGACACGTCCCTGTGGGTGCCCGGCCACTCAGACCTTCTCGCCCCACGCCTGATGGTTCTTGATCTCCTCCTGGACCGGTTCGAGGTCTTGTTCGTCTTCGACCCCGAGGTGTTCGAGGACCTCCTGTCGGGTCTGTCGGTCGGTCGTCTCCACGCCCCCCGGTTCTTCCAGTTTGAACTCGGTGTTCGTCCGGCCACCGAGCAGACTCGAAACTTCCTGTCCGTCGTCCACCACGGGGACGGCCTGGTACTGGGCGAGAACCTCGATGAGATCCTCACGGCTGGTTTCCATCGCCGTTCGCAATTCGTTTTGTACGACCATATCCGTCCGTACATTCCGGTGCACCAATATTAAATCCCCAATATTAACAAAATCGTTATGTGTACTCATCCCTGGAGAGGCGTCCAGTTGCACAACTGAATTTGAGGTAGACAAATTTAACATTCACAGCCACCATTCACAACTATGCACGTTCCACGTGGATTGCTCGCGGTCGGATTGACGGCCCTGCTCCTGACCGCCGGCGTCGCCGGCGGGCTGGGGGGTGTTGCCGCCCAGAGTGGCAGTGACTGTTCGTACCCGCTCACCGTGACTGACTCGACCGGCACCGAGATCACGATCGAGGAGGAACCCGAGACGGTCGTGACCCTCGCGCCGAGCGCCGCCCAGACGATGTACGAGATCGGCGCTCAGGAGAAGGTCATCGGCATCTCCGATCGAGGCACCTACCTCGACTGGGACGAGGAAAAGGAGATCGTCTCCGGTGACGAGGGCTTCGTGAACACCGAGCGGGTCATCGCTCAGGACCCCGACATCGTGCTCGCGCCGAACATCATTAGCGAGGAGAAAGTCGAGCAACTGCGTGATGCGGGCCTCACGGTCTATCACTTCGGTGCCTCCGAGACCATGGACGACGTGGTCGAGAAGACCCGCCTGATCGGCCAGTTGACCGGCGAATGTGAGGCCGCAGACGCGAAGGCCACGGAGATGGAACAGACCCTCGATACCGTCGCCGAGGCCGTCGACGGCGAGGACTCGCCCCCCGTGCTCTACGTGTTCGCGGGCTACACCTCCGGCGAGGGCACGTTCATCGACGAGATCCTCACCACCGCCGGCGCCACGAACGTGGCCAGCGAGGCCGGGATTTCGGGCTTCCAGATGGTGAGCGACGAGGTCGTCGCCAACCAGAGCCCCGAATGGATCGTCGTCAACGACGAGGCCCCGGGCATTCCGGACAAGGAAGCCTACAACGGGACGCCAGCCGTGCAGAACGACCAGATCATCACCGTGAACGCCCACTCCATCAGTCAGGCCGCGCCGCGGACCGTCGACGTGGTCGAACACATCGCGAGTGAACTCCATCCCGACGCGTACGAGTCCGCCCAGGCGACCACGACTGCAGACACACAGAACGAGGATACCACGGCCGTGACCACCGAGACCGAAGCGCCCGGGTTCGGCCCGATCGTCGCGCTCCTCGCACTCGGCGGGGCCGCGTTCCTGCGTCGGGACTGACGTGTCCCGCACGCGACTGACGGATCGCCCGACTGATATCCCCTGGGGGGCAAGCCACCGTCAATGCCCCCGATAGCGACCCTGGCGGTCGGCGTGGCACTTCTTCTCGACGCGGTCGTGGGCGAGCCACCCGAGTCGATCCATCCCGTCGCGTGGCTGGGCCGGGCGATCGGCTGGCTCGACCGACCGACCGATCACCCACGCTTCGCCGGGTTGCTGCTTGCGCTCTGGCTCCCGCTCGGTGCGGCACTCGCCACAGCCCTCCCCATCTGGCTGCTCGATGGCCACTGGCTGGCAGGGATTCTCGCAGGCGGCCTGCTCTTTACCACCGTCAGCCTCGATATGCTCTGTGACCTCACGACGACCGTGATCGAAGCGACCGAGACCGACCTCGACCGCGCCCGGGAGCGTATCATCGGGCTCGTGGGCCGGGATACCGACACGCTCGGCCCGGCCGCGTTGCGCAGCGGCGCGGTCGAGAGCCTCGCGGAGAACCTCGCGGACGGGCTGCTTGCCCCACTCCTGGCTTTCGTGCTGGGGAGTCTCGTCTCGCTGCCGGTGGCCGTGGGCGCGGCCGCCTGGGTCAAGGCGGTGAACACCCTCGACTCGATGGTGGGGTACCGTGATCGACAGGTCGGCACGGCGAGTGCCCGCCTGGACGACCTCGTCGAGTGGGTGCCGGCCCGACTGAGCGCCCTGCTCATCGCGCTCGCGGCCGGGAAGCCGGGAGCGCTCCAAACAGCCCGGGCCTGGGCGCGTGACCCACCCTCCCCGAACTCGGGCTGGCCGATGGCGACCCTGGCGGCCGTCCTCGACGTCCGGCTCTTGAAGCCCGAGACCTACGATCTCAACCCCGCGGCCGAACTGCCGTCACTCGGCGAGGCCAGGCAGGGCGTTCGAATCGTCCGACGGGCCGGCCTGCTCGCCTTCGCGCTGGCGGGGGTGATCGCATGGTTCTGAGCGCGCTCCGGGGGGCAGTCGGCTTCCTGACGACCCTCCCGGTCGGCCAGACCGCCGCTGACTGGGAGGCCTTCGCCGACCGTCCAGCCGCGATGATCGGCGTGGGCTACGTTCTGGGGGCGCTCGTCGCCCTCCCACTGCTCCTTCCGCTACCCGATTCGATCGTGGGCTTTGCCTTTGTCCTTGGCGTTGGAGTCTTCGGCGGCATCAACCACGCCGACGGCCTGCTCGACGTGGCCGACGGCGTGGCAACCCACGGCGACCCGGCCGAGGCCAGGGCCGCGATGAAGGACAGTTCGATCGGCGTCGGGGCCGTCCTGGCGCTGGGTGTTCTACTCCTGGGCCTGTTCGCCGTCGGCCAGACCCTCGCTGGGACCGACCTCGTTGGCCTGGTGATCGCTGCCGAGGTCGGGGCGAAACTCGGCATGGTCGAAGTCCTGATTCGGGGCACCCCCTCACACGAGGGCCTCGGCTCGGCACTCGCTGGGAACGTCGACCGATGGACCGGTCCCATCGCCATGGCCGGGGCGCTACCGGCAGTCCTGTTGACAGTGGGCCACCCCGCCGCGGCAGTCGCGGTCCTCGTCGGGGGCACAACCGGCATCCTGGGCGAGCGGTGGGCTGGGTCCCGCCTGGGAGGGATCAACGGCGACGTGCTCGGCGCGACGAACGAAGTCGGCCGGCTGGCCGCGCTGCTCGCGGGGGTGATCGTGTGGACGCTCTGGTGATGTGTGGCGGCCAGGGAACACGGCTCGACTTCGACGGGGAGAAACCGTGTTTCGAGATCGGCGGCGTGCCCATGATCGACCGGGTCATCGACGCGCTTGTAGCCAGCCGAATCGAGCAGGTGTTCGCCGTCGTCTCGCCGGACACGCCCCGGACGGCTGCCCACGTCGACGTCCCCGTGATCGAGGGGCCCGGCGAGGGCTACGTCGCCGATCTGGAACGGGCCCTCGACCGGGTCGACACGCCGGTGCTGACCGTGGGCGCGGACCTCCCGCTGCTCGCCGGCGAGGCGGTCGACTGGGTCCTCGACGAGTACGACGCCGGCTCGGCCATGGTCGCGGTCCCGGTCGAGTTGAAACGCTCCCTCGGCGTGTCGATCGACGCCACGATCGAGGCCGCGGGCCAGGAAGTGGCCCCGACCGGGGTCAACGTGGTTGGCCCACCGGAACCCGAACAGACACTCATGACGACAGACACTCGATTCGCCGTGAACGTGAACCGACTGCGAGACGCCTGGGTCGCGACGGTCCTCGACGACCGGAGGGACGATGGACCGCGATAGTGTCCCGAGCGTGGAGCGGGTGCCCCACGGCAGCGAGCCCGAAGCGGCGGGCATCGACTTTAGCGCCAACGTGAACCCGGAGACTCCACCCGGGATCGAAGCCGCCTTTCAGGGGAGTTTCGCGGACGCAAGAACCTATCCGGACGACACCGCCCCGGCTTACCGGCGGGCCGCCGCGGACTACGTCGACGTGGACCCGGGCCAGGTGGTCCCGACACCGGGCGGCCTGGCCGCGATTCGGCTCGCGCTCTCGGTCACGGTCTCGCCCGGGGACTCGGTGCTCGTGCCATACCCGAGTTTCGGCGAGTACGCCCGCGAGGTGCGACTTCAGGGCGGAACACCCGAATTCGTTCCCCACGACGAGTTGCTCGATACCGATCCGAGCGGGCACGCCCTGGCGATCGTCTGCAACCCGAACAACCCGACCGGCGAGGCCGCCGACCCGGATCGACTCCGGGAGTTCGTGGCCGAAAGCCGGGCCGCAGACACGCCCGTGCTCGTGGACGAGGCGTTCCTCGGCTTCACCGATCAGCCCACGCTCGCTGGGACTCCGGGTGTGATCGTGGCCCGCTCGTTGACCAAGCTCTTCGGGCTGCCGGGACTCCGGGCTGGCTTTGCCGTGTCGACGGGCTCGCTTCGGGACCGACTCGAACGGGCACGCCTGACCTGGAACCTCGGCGTCCCGGCGATGCAGGTCGGGACCCAGGCCATGCGGGCCACCGAGTTCATCGACCGGACCCGCAAGCGAGTGCGACAGGAGCGAGCACAGCTCGTCGCCACCCTGGAGGATCACTACGAGATCGCGCCCTCCGACGCCCCGTTCCTCCTGCTGGAAGTCGATGGTTCGGTGGCCGACCTCCTCGCGGCGGCCCGCGAGCGCGGAATCGTCCTCCGGGACGCCCGGACCTTCCGCGGCCTGGATGCACACGTCAGGGCAGCGGTCCGACTCCCCAGCGAGAACCGGCGGCTGGAGGAGGTGCTCCTGGATGTTTGAGACGACGATCCGGGATGGCGTCCTCCAGGCGAACTACCCTGGCGCTCGCTGGCTGCTCACGGGCTGGAGCGGGGGGTACACCAACAGCGACGCCGTCTACAACGTCTCCGTTCCGGAGGGCTGGGAGCGGACGGACCTAGATACCTACGTCGAGGAGCGTCGCCAGGCGGCCGGCTTCGAGACGACCGGTCCGGGGCTGCTGACTGGCGTCGAGTTACAACACGCCGCCGGGGCCGCACGGGATGGAGTGCGAGCGGTCGCGACGGTCGGACTCTCGAATCCCGCGTCGCTCCCGCTGCACCCGGACGGCAGCGAGCCAGCCGGGCTCGCCGAGGCCGCTGGGGAACCGGGGACGATCAACCTCCTGGTCGGCACCGACCGGGCACTCGAAGACGGCGCGCTGGCCACCTTGCTGGCCGCGGTGGTCGAGGCCAAGACCGCGACCGTCCAGGCCCACACGGGCTTCACCGGGACGACCTCGGACGCGGTGGCTGTCGCCACCGATCCCACGGGGGACCCGAGTGCGTTCGCAGGCAGCGCGACTGCGGTGGGTGATGCGGCCCGGTCGGCGGTTCGCCGGGCGGTCACGGACAGCCTCGCCTCGCGGATGGCCGAGTCCCCACCTCCGGAGACCGTCGAGGCGGCCGAGGCAGGCATCGTCACCAGCCAGGACGCGGACCCATTCGACCCATGACAGACCACCCACACTCGGACGACGCGGCGACCATCCTCGTGGCGGGCACCGCGAGCCACGTCGGCAAATCCGTCGTGACCGCGGGCCTGGCCCGCCTGCTCGCGAATCGCGGGGTCGCCGTCGCCCCCTACAAGGCACAGAACATGAGCAACAACGCCCGGGTCGTCGTATCACCGGAGGCAGACGGCACGGGCGCGGAGTACGGCGAGATCGGGGTCTCCCAGTACGTCCAGGCCCGGGCGGCAAACGTGACCCCGACGACGGACATGAATCCGGTCCTTCTGAAGCCACGTGGCGACGGGGAGAGCCAACTCGTGATTCATGGGCAAGCCGACGAGCATCTCGATCCTGGGGCGTACTACGACGACCACTGGGAGACCGCCCGAGAGGCCGCGATCGCCTCACATCGGCGACTCGCGACCGAGTACGACGTGCTGGTCGCGGAAGGCGCGGGCAGCGTCGCCGAGATCAACCTCCAGGACCGGGACCTCGCCAACGTCGAGACCGCTCGCTTTGCCGACGCCGACGTGGTCCTGGTCGGGGACATCGAGCGCGGCGGGGTCTTCGCCAGCCTCTATGGCACCCTGGAACTGATGCCCGAAGACGTCCGCGAGCAGGTCGAAGGGATGGTCATCAACAAGTTCCGGGGCACGCTGTCGGTCCTCGAACCCGGGATCGAACAGTTCGAGGAACTGACCGGCGTGCCGGTGCTGGGAGTGCTGCCCGCCGACGATCCGGGCCTGCCAGCGGAGGACAGCGTCTCGCTGCCGAGTGTGGGCGAGCACACCGTCTTCGGCGCCGAAGACGGCGTTCCGGAGGCGGCGTCGGTCACCGTCGCGGTGCCACGCATCCCCTTCATCTCGAACTTCACGGACCTCGAACCGCTCGCGATGGAGCCGGGCGTGCGGGTGGAGTACGTCCCGTTGGACGTGAATTTGGCCGAGTTCGACGCGGTGGTCCTCCCCGGCTCGAAGAACACCGTCGATGATTTGCTCGCACTCCAGGAGGCCGGGTTCGACAGTGAACTCCGGGCGTTTTCGGGGCCGGTCGTGGGCATCTGTGGGGGGTACCAGATGCTGGGCGACCGGATCGAGGACGCCGGCATCGAGAGCACGGCCGTCGAGGGGACCATCGACGCGCTTGGCGTGCTCCCCGTGGTGACGACCTTCTCCGCCGAGAAGGAAGTCACCCGCACGACCTGCCAGGTCGAGGGGCAGGGCCCGATCGCCGGTGCGGCCGGCTCGGCCGCGGGCTACGAGATCCACATGGGGGCGACGGCGTTTCGCGAAGCGCTTTCCCACCCACTCGAACCCACGAGTGCCCAGCAAGGCGACGTGCTCGGCACGTACCTCCACGGGCTCTTCGAGAACGAATCAGTACGTGAGGCGTTCGTCGAGTTACTCTTCGAGCGGGCCGGGCTGGATCGCCCCGCGGGTGGCGAGCGGGCCGCCTCCCCCTACGAGCGGGCCGCCACGCTGTTGGAGACCAATCTCGATCTCGGAGCCGTCGACGGGCTCGCGCCGTTTTTCGACTAGAACAGGTGGGTCGTCGCGGCCCGCACACCACCACCGACCCGCCAGGTCCGGGTCGGGATGGATTTAGCTTCGATCGCTTTCCGAACGGTCTCGACGTGTTCGGCTGTCGTGTTCAGATAGGCCGTCGCGCCGGTGTCCGCCGAGAAGTACACCGGGACGCCTTCCTCTCGAAGTGAGCGGGCGATGTCGAGCACGGTGAGGGTTTCGGGCCGCCAGTACAGCCAGCCGTCCGGGCCCGTCATCGTCACCCCGAGGAGTTCGATCGACTCCCGCTCGGCGATCCCGAAGGTGGTCTGAAAGTCCCCGGACCGGATCGCCGTCCGCAGGTCCGCAGTCGTCTCGGGCACGCCAGCCAGCCGCCCCTCGAAGTACGGCGACTCGGGGGTGGTGGTGTGCGCGCGAGAGGTGTACTTTCGCTCGGGCAGCGAGGCGATCACGATCCGCAGGTCCTGGTCGAACCCGGACGGAATCGGCGAGGCGACGGCAGCAGCCGGAGCCGTCGCCGTGTGCAAGTGTGCGAAGCCACCGACGACACTCCGGGCGGCCGAGGCCGCACCCCGGCGGGCGAGCCGGGAGAGTTCGTCCCGGGAGAGATCCAGCCCGGCGGCGTCCACGGCGGCTTTCGCCAGGGCCGCGTAGGCCGAGGCAGAGGCCCCCAGGCCGACGTTCGACTCGAAGGTATTCTCCGAGACCACCCTGGCCCCGGATTCGATCCCCGCCCGCTCACGCACCAGATCCAGCACCTCCCGCGCCCGGTCGGCCCCCTCCTCGTCGATCGGTTCGTCGTCGACCGTGACCTGATCTATCTCGTGGCCGAACGCCACGGTCGTCGTGGTCCGCGAGGGGGCCGTACAGACCGAAATCGAGTCGTGGGCCGGGACGTTTCGCTCCCGATCGCGAAAGCCGTGGTACTTCAACAGGCCCTGGATCGGGTGCGCGACGGCGGTGGCCTTCATTCCCTTGCCCACGCAAAAGCCGACCAGCCAATAACCACTTCCGGTCTCGCCGACTGGAAGTATGCGTACTGTTATCAGGTCAGCAGTCCAAGCTATCCTATGAACGTTCTCGTCACCGGCGCGACTGGCTTCGTCGGGAGCAACCTCGTTCCCGATCTCCTAGAACACGGATACGAGGTCCGAGCGCTCACCCGTGACCGATCGAAGGGGGAAAAACGGCTGGACGACCGCGTCGAAGTCGTCGAAGGCGACGTCCTCGACCCCGAAACCCTCGATGGGGTTTTCGAGGACATCGACGTGGCCTACTACCTGGTTCACTCCCTGGGAATCGGCGGCGAGTTCGAGGAACGGGACAACCAGGCGGCGGAGAACTTCGCGACGGCGGCCAGCGAGGCCGGCGTCGACCGGGTGATCTACCTCGGCGGGCTCGGCGAAACCGGCCCGGATCTGTCCCCCCATCTCCGATCACGGCGAGAGGTCGAAAATTTGCTCCGGGAGGGGGAGTACGACCTGACGAGCTTCCGGGCGGCGATCATCGTGGGTGCCGGCAGCGCGAGTTTCGAGATGGTCCGACAGATGGTCTCCCGACTTCCGGTGATGATCACGCCCAAATGGGTTCGAACCCCCTCCCAGCCCATCGCGATCGCGGACGTGATCGAGTACCTGCGGCGGGCGATCGAGATCCCCGAGACCGCCGGTGAAACCCTGGAGATCGGTGGGCCGGAGGTGCTCAGCTACCAGGAGATGATGGAGCGGACGGCTGCAGCCCTGGGCCGTCGCCTCTATGTCATCCCGGTGCCGGTCCTCACGCCGAAACTCTCGGTCTACTGGATCGACCTGGTGACCGACACGCCGAAACACATCTCCCACCCGCTGATCGAGGGGCTCAGGAACCCAGTCGTGGTGACCGACGACCGGGCCGAAGAACTCATCCCGATGGAGTTGACCCCCTTCGACGAGGCCCTCCGTCGCGCCATCGAAACCGAATGAGCGGCCATCGTCCAGCCGGGGACGCGTGGGTCTACGAGAGCATCATCCGGAGCGTGCCGGGCGTGAATGCCTCCCGGGCCGTCGCCCTCGCTGTGCAGTTCGTCGGCTTCGAGGCGGCGGTGCTGCTCCTGGGGTGGTATCACGGGCTCACCCAGGCGGCGGTCGCCGGGACAGTCGGGGTGCTCGTGGCCGTCGCCGGCAGTGCGTTCATGCTCCATCTCTCCCGGGGATTCAGGGCCGACCGCGAGCCGCGTCGCTACCTCGATTTGCTCTTTGGCTCCCGGATCGAACTCGTGCTGGGGCTGGTCTCCTTTAACCTGCTGCTGGTCTACGTGTTCGTCTACGACCCACAGCAGGCCGGTCCCGCGCTCGTGACCAGTCTGTTGGGCGAGCGGCCACCGCTTGCGTACAGCTTCGTTCTCCTCCTGATCGGCTGGGACGTGGCCTACCGCATCGGGGTCGGCTGGTGGGCCTGTGTCACGGGCTTCTGGCGCTCGATCACGTACGGGGACGAACTCGACCCGGCAACTCGGGCGCGGTTTGCTCGCCTGGACCTGACGACGATCGCCTTCGCGTCCCTGCAACTGCCGATCGTCCCCGTGCTGTCGGGTCATCCGCTCCTCCAGCTGACGGTGCTCGGTCACGTCCTCGCCGTGGCGCTGGTCTCCGGCGCTTCGGTCGCCCTGCTTCGCTAACCGTCAGCGGTTTTGGTTTCGCAGGCCGAATGATGGACCGATGAACCTCGGGTGGCGGCACGGACTCGTGGGGCTGGCGGTCCTCCTGCTCCTGCTGGCGGCCGTCGGCGGCGGGCCACAGGTCGGGACCGACTCGGAGCCGCCGGATCGGGCGACCCTTACCTTCGTCGACGAGACGGGAACCGAACTGGGGACCGTCGACGCCACGATCGCCGCGGGCTTCTTCGAGCGCTATACTGGCCTGAGCGAGACCGACCGGCTCGGCCCCGATGCAGGGATGGTCTTCGTCTACCCGGAAGCGGGCGAGCGAACCTTCGTGATGCGGAACATGTCCTTCCCGATCGACATGATCTTCGTCGGAGCCGACGGGGAGATCACGGCGGTTCACCACGCCGCGCCCGAGGATGACCGGGAGTTCTCCGGGCAGGCTCGCTGGGTCATCGAGGTCAATCGCGGGTACACAGACGCCCACGAAATCGACGTTGGTGACTCGGTCAGGGGACTCCCCCGGTAGTCCGCTACCGATTCGGCAACCCTTTTGCCCGGAGACGACCCCAGGACAGATATGGCACCCGCCGCGGAGGACGACCCGTTCGAGGACGTCCGCGACCAGGCGTCGAATCCCATGCGGCGGCTCTTCGTCGGCTACGGGCGGGCCTACGTCCCCTACTTCCTGATCGGCGTGCTGACGAGCATGGTGGCCCGGGTGCTCGACCTGTTGCCGCCGGTCCTCCTGGGGATCGCGATCGACTCCGTCTTCCGGGAGGACGTCCCCTTCGACGCCCGCATTCCCTTCAGCTGGCTCCCCGAGGCCTGGGTCCCGGCGACCCAGACGGGCAAGTTCTGGTTCACCGCGGGCGTGATCGGACTCAGTTTCCTCGGCGCGGCCGGCTTTCACTGGACCCGCAACTGGGGCTGGAACGCCTTCGCCCAGAAGATCCAGCACGACGTCCGGACGGACACCTACGACGAGATGCAGCGCCTGGACATGGGCTTTTTCGCCGACAAGCAGACCGGGGAGCTCATGTCGATCCTCTCGAATGACGTGAATCAGCTCGAACGCTTCCTCAACGAGGGGATGAACAGCGCCCTCCGGATGGGCGTGATGGTGCTGGCGATCGGCGGCGTGCTGTTCTCGCTGAACTGGCAGTTAGCCCTGGTCGCGCTGCTGCCAGTTCCCCTGATCGCCGGGTTCACGTACATCTTCGTGGGCATCATCCAGCCCAAGTACGCTGCCGTCCGGTCCTCGGTCGGGACGCTCAACTCCCGGCTCGAAAATAACCTCGGCGGGATCTCGGTGATCAAGAGCGCGAACACCGAACCCTACGAGTCCGAACGGGTGGAGGACGTCTCCTTTTCCTATTTCGATGCCAACTGGGACGCCATCCGCACCCGGATCACTTTCTTCCCCGCGCTCCGCGTGCTCGCCGGCATCGGATTCGTGACGACCTTCACCGTCGGCGGCCTCTGGGTCTTCCGCGGGACGGCCCCGGGCCCGTTCACTGGCACGCTGGAGACGGGCGCGTTCGTCACCTTCATCCTGCTGACCCAGCAGTTCATCTGGCCGATGGCCCAGTTCGGCCAGATCATCAACATGTACCAGCGCGCCCGGGCCTCGGCCGAGCGGATCTTCGGGCTCATGGACGAACCAAACCGCATCGCCGAGGCCCCGGACGCCCAGGAGTTGACGGTGACCGAGGGCGAGGTCGTCTTCGACTCGGTCACCTTCGGCTACGAAGCGGAGCCGATCGTCGAGGACCTCTCCTTCCGGGCCGAGAGCGGCGACACCCTGGCCCTGGTCGGACCCACGGGCGCGGGGAAGTCCACGGCGCTCAAACTCCTGCTCCGGATGTACGACGTGGACGAGGGGGCGATCCGCATCGACGGCCAGGACATCCGGGACGTCACCATCGCCAGCCTGCGCGAGCAGATCGGCTACGTCAGTCAGGACACCTTCCTCTTCTTCGGGACGGTCGCGGAGAACATCGGCTATGGCGTCCCCGACCCGGAAGACGAAGCCGTCATCGAGGCCGCGAAGGCGGCCCACGCCCACGAGTTCATCACGGAACTCCCCGAAGGCTATGACACCAAGGTCGGGGAGCGCGGGGTCAAACTCTCCGGCGGGCAGCGCCAGCGGATCGCCATCGCCCGTGCGATCCTGGCCGATCCCGAGATCCTGATCCTCGATGAGGCGACCTCGGACGTGGACACCGAAACGGAGATGCTCATCCAGCGGAGCCTCCAGGCGCTCACCGCGGACCGGACCACCTTCGCGATCGCCCACCGGCTCTCGACGGTCAAGGACGCCGAGACGATCGTGGTGCTCGATGAGGGACGGGTCGTCGAGCAGGGTACCCACGAGGACCTGCTTGCCGAAGGCGGGCTCTACGCCAACCTCTGGGGCGTGCAGGCCGGCGAGATCGAGGACCTGCCCGAGACCTTCGTCGAGCGGGCTCGGGAGCGACTCGCTGACGTGCCCGCCGAAGACTGACCGAACGGGAGTGTTTTGGGGCTCGACCGTCGGATCACAGATATGGATCTCCACGAGCACACCTGGACCGAGGCCGACGAGGCCGAGACCGATCTCGCGCTGCTCCCAGTGGGGAGTACCGAACAGCACGGCCCCCACGATCCGATGGGCACGGACTTCCTCGCGGCCGAGACCGTCGCCAGCGAGACCGCCGAAAAGGTAGAACAGGACGTGATGGTCGCCCCGCCCGTGCCAGTCGGGATCTCCGAGGAACACCGGCAGTTCACCGGCTCGCTCTGGGTCTCGCCGGACACGTTTCGGTCCTACGTGCGTGAGATCGCCGAGTCGCTGATCCATCACGGCTGGAACCGGATCGTCCTCGTCAACGGCCACGGCGGGAACGTCTCGGCCCTCGGGGAGGTCGCCGCCAGGCTCTCCCGCGCCGAGGAGGCGATCGTCGTCCCGTTCACGTGGTTCGACGCCGCGGACTCGACCTTCGACATGGGCCATGCCGGGCCACTGGAGACCTCCTTCCTGCTGCATGCCTATCCCGAACTCGTCCGCGAGGACCGCCTCGAAGCCGGCGCGGCGCAGGGTGCCGAACGCTGGGGCGACTGGACCTGCGGGCAGAACCTGGCCCACGACACCGCCGAGTTCACGGAGAACGGCACGGTCGGCGACCCGACCAAAGCCACCGCGGCAGAGGGCGAGCACCTCCTCGATTCCGCCACCGACCGCCTGGCCGAGTTACTCGCGGCCGTGCGCACCCGACCGCTTACGAACCCCCCGCACAAGTGACCAGCCGATGAGTCTCCGCCAGTTCGTTCCCGAGCGGGAGGACACCGCCCACTCGCTCGTACTGGTGAACAGCACGGCCCCCGCGCCGGTCCGGGAGATGCTCGTCGATCTCTTCGAGGACCAGCCAATCACCGTCGAGGAGATCGAGGACGAGTCCTACGAGACGGACACCATCCTGCTCGTCAAGAACGGCTCGGTCATCGCGACCTCCCCGCTCCACGCCGTTCAGAACGCGGTGCTGCTGGTCAACTCCGATCTCTTCGTTACGGGCACCCGCGGGCTCGAGGACCTGGCGGTGCCCGACGTAATCGAGGGGCTCGAGGGGGTGCCGTTCACTCTCACCGGCTATCCCGAATCGGACACCGAGAAGCTCCTGTTGATCCTGATCTCCCGACTGATCGAGCGACGGGCGGTTCGGGCTGACGAGGGGACCCTTCGGGCCTCGTTTCAGCGACTCTCCCGGATCAAGGACGAACAGGGCACCAAGACCGTCTACGAGCAACTCGGCGAAAGCTCGGTGGACACCCACGTCTACGGCGAGCCCGACTGGATCCCGTCCCACGAATACGACGTGGTGACTCACGGCGGGAACGGGGAAAACTTCCAGAAAGCGTGGTTCGTGCTCTTCGAGCCCACTGGCTACCCCGACGCCGCGCTGGGGCTTTTGGCCTACGAGATCAGCCCCCGGCGCTGGGAGGGGTTCTACGCACTCGGTGAGGGCGAACTGGCCGCGGTGTCGACACACGTCACGCGGCGGATGTGACTATTCCACGGTTTCGAGACACATTAGCGGATAGCCGTCGACCATCTCCATCGTTCCGGTGGCCCGCGTGCCGGCCTCCTCGACGACGATCTCGACCTCGAGGTGGCGACCCGCCAGGCCGGTATAGCCGTAGGGGCCGATGTCCGCCGCAAGAGCCTCTCGATCGACCGTGACCGTGACCGACTCGGTGTACGGCTGGTTCTCGATCGATTCCTCGATCGCCGTCGCCAGACTCGCCGCGCTCTCCTCGCTGACCGGCGTGCCGACGAACTGGTGAAAGAGCGCCCCGAACTTGATGCCGAGTTCGAAACTCGCATGCTCCCCGTCGCTTGACATGTCTGTCTGGAGGTCCGAGGCGCGCAAAGCGTTTTGGATTCGAACCACATCCTACTTATTCGGGTCTCCCTACTACACAGCTGAATGGACGAACCGGTCCTGTTGACGGGAGCTGCCGGGCGGGTGGGCACCGCGATCCGGGAGGGCATCGGCGAGGCTCACGAGTTCCGGCTGCTCGATCGCGAGCCGCCCACCGGCCCCGTCGACCACGAACTCTACGTCGGGGACATCACCGACAGGGAGCTCCTCGAAGACGCCATGGAAGACGTGGCCGTCGTCATCCACCTGGCCGGAGACCCCCGGACTGACGCCCCCTGGGAGAGTGTGCTCCGGAACAACATCGACGGCACCCAGACCGTCTTCGAGGTCGCCGTCGAACAGGACGTGGAAAAGGTGGTCTTTGCCTCCTCGAACCACGCGGTCGGTCACTACGAAACCGAACGAAAACCCGACATCTATCGCACTGAGGAGGAGTTCCGCCTGGATGGCACCGAACTCCCCCGGCCGAGCAACCTCTACGGCGTGAGCAAGGCCACCGGCGAGATTTTGGGTCGGTACTACCACGACGAGTACGGCATCTCGGTGTTGAACGTCCGGATCGGGAACCTCACCAAGGAGCACCCCCCACGCAACTACGAGCGCGGGCAGGCGATGTGGCTCTCCCACCGGGACTGTGCCCACCTCTTCGATCGGGCCATCGAGGCCGAGTACGGCTACGAGATCGTCTATGGCATCTCGGACAACGATCGCAAGTACTACTCCATCGAGCGCGCCCGAGAGATTCTGGCGTATGACCCCCAGGACAACTCCGCGGAGTACACCTTCGACGGCGAGCCGAAAACGGACTGACTCAGGCCAGAAAGACGTGTCGCGGTCGATCGGCCAGGATTTCTCGCCCCGTCGCGACCGTCTCGTGGAAGGCCTCGGATTCGAAGAAGTCCATCGCGTCGCGCCGTGAGTCCCACTGGCTTGCGATGAACATGTCGTTCTCGTCGGCCACGTTCACCAGGAGATCCGACTCCCGGTGGCCCGAGATGTCTGCAAGCGTGTCCGCGACGCCGTCAAAGGTATCCAGGAACGCTTCGCGGTGGTCGGGTTCGACGGTGTAGAACATCCCCATCGTGCCCCAACCATCGGGGGCGTCACCCGGCTGGCCCACGATCTCCGGCAGGTCACGCAGGAAGCCACTCGCGGTCTCGGCGGCCGACTGGGTGTCCCAGATGCTGACGATTGCGTTTGGCCCCTCGCCACGTGAGCGATAGACGTCCGTGGAGACGTGGGTGTCATAATGCTCGAAGTTCTCCCGCAGCCCGTCGATTTCCGCGGCCAGGGCGTCCGAATCGGCCACGGAGTAAAGCGCCACGGCAAACACGTCCTCGCCGTGGGGCTGGCCGGCGTAGACGTCTTCCTCGGCCAGCGAGTCACGGATCGACTCGCCCTCGTCCGC
Source organism: Halodesulfurarchaeum formicicum (assembly GCF_001886955.1). Taxonomy (NCBI): domain Archaea; kingdom Methanobacteriati; phylum Methanobacteriota; class Halobacteria; order Halobacteriales; family Halobacteriaceae; genus Halodesulfurarchaeum; species Halodesulfurarchaeum formicicum. Next base: position 1,808,907 of record NZ_CP016804.1, read on the forward strand.
GGCGGTATCCGCTTTGTCGGTGGGCACCGCCTCGCCGGCCATGTAGGCGGCCAGATCGCCGACGGGGAACCGCCGACCCACGAAGAAGGAGCCGAACTCGCCGTACTTGGCGGTGGCCTCGTCGAAACGCATCTCGTAGACGATCTCCTTGAGCGCGGTCGCTTCGGTGCTGAAGAGGGTCACGCCCCACTCCCAGTCGTCGAAACCGAAGGCGGAGGTGACATACTGGGTGACGGTGCCGGCATACCCCTTCCCGGTCTCGCCGTGTTCGGCCATCATCTCGGCCCGCTCGTCCATCGGGGTGTCATACCAGTTGTACTCCGGGTCGCGCCGTTTGGCCATCGGGTAGAAGGAGACGTAGACATCCTCCGGGATCGACGGGTAGAGCTTCGAGTTCATGTACCGCTCGAGCCCGGGGTCGACGCTCTCGGGGTCCTCGAAGTAGTCCCGGGAGGTGTAGCCGCCGATCTCGGTCACCGAGACGAAGGAGCGGGACTGCTCGGTGAACTGCCCGAATGGGGTTCGATCGAACTGTCGCTCGGCCTGCTCGATTTCGTCGAGGGTGGGACGGAGATGGAGGACCAGCAGGTCGGCCTCGTGCCCGGCGATCGTGAAGATCGCGGTGTCACCGTCGCCGGTCGCGGGGGCGTCTGCCAACACGTCGACAGCGCTCTCGATCGCCCGCTCGCGGCGGTGGGTCGGTGTGTCCTGCCAGGCGGCCCAGTCGACGGTGCGAAAATCGTGGAGCACGAACCAGCCTTCGTCTGTCGGGGGCGGATTGGCCATCGACGGTGAATTGGCGTGGGCCAGTAAGTGTCTTCGCGGACCGGCACGGCTCACGGGTTTCGGCGATGCCTGTAACACTGACCCGAATCGAAAGGGCCTACTTCCCAACTGCGTGATAATCTCTCAATGGAAGCAGACAGCCGCTTTGATCTCGACGCGACGGCCGTCGCATTCAGTGCGGTCGTCGGAGCCGCCGTCGCAGTCGCCACGCTATTTACCCGAATTCCAGTCGGTATTGGATATCTCAACTTCGGAGAAGTGATTATCTACACCGGTGCCTTTCTCTTCGGCGGAACAGTCGGGGGCCTTTCGGGCGGGATCGGCGCGGCCGCTGCTGATGTCGTCTCGGGGTATGTCTTCTTTGCGCCAGTAACCCTCATCGCTAAAGGCACCGAAGGCTACGTCGTTGGTCGGCTCGCGGGCGATAGTCTCAAGAGCAAAGCCATCGCCGTCGCCGTGGGCGCGCCATTCATGATCGTGGCATACGTCCTCGCTGTTGCCTATCTGGAAGGAGTACCGTTGGCGCTCGCAAAGGAACTCCCGGTCGACATCCTCCAGGCCGTCGTCGGGTTCGCCATCGCCGTCCCGCTCACGAAGGTCCTGGAGGACCGGATTCCGGAGCTGCGATGAGCGTCGTCACCGCCCAGGACCTTCGTGTCGAGGATCGCGAGGGGGCCCGGCTCCTCGACGATCTCTCGCTGTCGATCGACGCCGGGGAAACAGTCCTGTTGGCGGGGCCCTCCGGCAGCGGAAAGTCCCTGCTCGGGATGACCCTGGGCGGGTTGCTCAAGAATCGGTCCGGACTCACGGTGTCGGGGACCGTCGATAGGTCCGGGTCGGTTGGCGTGCTCCTGCAGAACCCCAGCACCCAGCTGGTCAGAGCAGGCGTGCGCTCTGACGTGGCCTTCGGGCTGGAGAATCGTGGGATCCCGCCAGCGACCATCCACGAACGCATCGAGTCCTGGGCCGAGCGACTCGACGCGACTCACCTGCTCGACCGCTCGATCGACGCGCTCTCCCGCGGCGAGACGACCCTGGTGGCGCTCCTGGGGACGCTGGTGACCGAACCGGATCTGATCGTCCTCGACGAACCGCTCACGGCGCTTGACGCGACCAATCGCGACCTCGTGCTCGGGGCCATCGAGGAACTCCAGGGAGACACTGGCCTCCTCGTAACTGAACACGACGCGGGGCCGTTTCTGCAGCGGGCCGACCGCGCGCTCGTCCTGGAATCGGGGCGGATTGCCGCGAGTGGCGAGCCACGAGCCGTCCTCGAATCGCTTCGGGAGGCGGGGGTGACCCTCCCCTTCGGAACCGAAGTGGCCCTGGAACGTGGGATACCCGTCGACCGGGTCCCGCTATCGGGGTGAGACCGTGATCGACGTCACCGACCTGTCCTTCGAGTACGACGACGGTCCGCGGGTCTTCGAGGACCTTTCCCTCACGATCCCGGAGGGCGAGACCGTCGCCGTGCTGGGGGCAAACGGCACGGGCAAGACGACGTTTCTCCGGTTACTCGCGGGGCTGTTGACACCCACGAACGGCGAGATTCGGATCGATGGGGACCAGGACCCGACCGTTGGACTGACCCCCGAAATCCCCGCCGACGGGCTCTTCGCCGCGACGGTCAGCGAGGAAGTCGCCTTCTTCCCGGAGAACCGTGGGCTGGCCGTCGAAACGCAGGTAACTCAGGCCCTCGAAGCCCTGGGCATAACTCACCTCGCCGACCGAATCCCACAGGCACTCTCGGAGGGCGAAAAGCGGCTGGTGACCATCGCCTCGGTGCTTTCGGGCGATCCGGACGTGATCGGGCTCGACGAACCGACGAGCGGGCTGGATGAGTCGGGCTGGCGACGGCTCGGGGAACGACTCGCGGCCCTCGACCGGACCGTCGTGCTGGTGACCCACGACACCGATTTCGCGTGGCGGTATGCCGACTCAGCGGTCGTGCTGACTGACTCCGGCGTGGATCGAGAGGGGCCGATCCGGGAGATCCTCGCGGACTCCACCTACGACCTGGCAGGCGTGGGGTTGACCACACCCGAACCGGTCGTCTGGGCCCGCGAACGCGGGATCGAGGAGCCACCGCGGACAGTCGCGGCGGCCGTCGAGTTGATCGAGGGCGAGGAGCCATGACCGGGGCCGAGCAACGGTTCGACCCGCGGTCAAAACTCGCGGTCGCCCTCGCGTTCGTCCTGGCCGGGTTCCTGACGGGGACGATCCGTGGGCAACTGCTGTTTTTCGCCCTGCTGGGAGTGGTCGTGCTGGTCCTGGGCGAGGTGTCGATCCGTGACTGGCTGGGGGCGCTCAAACCCCTCGCCGTGCTGGTGGTCCTTTTGCTGGTCCTCAACACCCCATTCTACGCCTCGGGGCCGGCCTGGTACGCGGTCCAGATCGGGCCGGTCGAATTGGCGGTGACACCCGGCGGAGCCCAGACAGCCGGGCTGATCGCTGCTCGGCTGGTGCTAGTCGCTGGCGCGGCGGCGTGGTTCGCGCTGGGGACCGCACCCGAGCGCTTCGAGGCGGCGCTCGTCGAACTCGGGCTCCCCTGGTCGTTTGCGTTCCTGCTCTCGCTCACGATCGGGCTGGTTCCGGAGATGCGCAAGCGCTTTCGGACGATCGAGGAGTCCCAGCGCACCCGCGGGCTCGACCTCTCGGGCGGCCCGATCGCCAGGACGCGGGCCCGACTGCCGATGCTCGTCCCATTCCTGGCGGCGGTCATCCGCTATGGCTATGACCTCTCGACGGCCCTCACAGCACGCGGCTTCGACGAGCCAGGGCCCCGAACGTCGATCACGACGGTCGATCACACCCGTCGAGATCTGGGCCTCTACCTGCTCGCCGTCGGCGTGGTGTCGGTCGGACTGGTGCTATAAGCAGCACTGTCCGGCAAGGCATATGCGCTCGATAGACTACGAGAGAATTCTTCAAGTGCCAACTCGTATCCCGAAACCAACCCGGGACTCAGCCGACTGTCCTAAGATTGTATAGCGGGGTAGAAGACAGCGCAATGGCACAGTGTAGTAGAGTCAACCCGAGTGATTATCGAGCCGCCCTTCGACCGAGAATGAATACGAAGAGGGCAAGCAACACGGCTCCAAGTCCCGTCTCGATAGTGGTCAAGGCTCGTCCGAATCCAACGGGTTTGAAATCGCCGAATCCGAGCGCCGTGAACGTCAGGGTGGAGTAGTAGACAGAGTTGAGGATTTCGGCGGGGTTGGACATGATCTGCGCGTAGGTAATGGGGTCCCCGCCTTCGGGTTTCATCCATCCACCGAGTGGGAACAGCATCGCAAATCCGAGAATGAAACTGAGACTGTATCCGATAACTCGCCACGGGCTCTCACCGTAGAGGAGAGTCGCTCGTGCCACCTTCGCTCGACTCCACCGAGCGCCCGCTATAAGTCGTTCTTCGAGTGAGGCCTCGTTAGCTGTCGCATCATCCCAGTAGTTCTTCTTCTGGAGGTCCTGACGTCGAACGAACGAGCGACTCTGTAAGCGAGGGCGGGCGTGTTTTCCGCCGAGTTCCTCCAGCGCTCGATAGACGCTTTTTGCTTTGTCCGCGTCTTCCTGTTCACCATCACCCTCGTAGGAAGGGTCATAGACACAGGCTGGTCGTGAGCGGATAGCCGCGAAGGTATGTGGTGAGGTGTCGACGTCTTCAGAGGGAGATCCGAGGAATCGCGTCCTGTCGTCGATGCGAACATCACCAAGGACTGCCCCACTGAGTTTTGCTCCTCGGAGGTCTGCATCAAAGAATGTTGCTCGGCTTAGCAGGGCTGACTCGAAATTCGTATTGCGAAGACTTGTGCCAGTAAAAGTCGCATCCGTCAGGTCCCCGCCATTGAATTGAGTCCCGTCGAGAGTTAGGTCTGCGAAAATAGAGCCCTCCTCAAACGCTACGCCTCTAAACACAGGAGCATTGCCCTCGAACGATGAGCCCCTGAAGTCAGCTTCGCCCCAGAACTCTGCCCCCTTGAATCCGACTTCTTCCTCGAACTCTACTCCTTCAAAATCGGCCCCGCCTCCAAACTCTGCCTCATTGAAGTCAGCCGCTCCCCCAAACTCTGCACTCTCGAAGTCGGCCAGTTCCCCGAACTCTGCTAACATGAAATTGGCACGTTTTCCGAACTCTGCTAACATGAAGTTGGTCCGTCCGCCAAACTCTGCATTCCCGAACTTGGCCTGTCTTTCGAACTCTGCCCCCATGAATGCCCAATCTCCTGCCTGTACTGCGTTGAAATTGGCCAATCCCTCGAACGTTGTTTTCCGGAAGTCAGCCAGTCCCTCGAACGTTACTGCCTTGAAGATGGCTCGCCCCCCGAACTCCGCACCCCCGAAGGCGGCCTGTCCCTTGAACTCTGTTGTCCTGAGGTCTGCCTCTTCCCTGAACTCCACTGCCTCGAACTCGGCGATTCGTTCGAACTCTGCACCGCTGAAGTTGGCCACACCCCTGAACTCTGCGCCCTTGAAACTGGCCACTCCCCCGAACTCCGTGCCTTGGAAACGGGTATCGGCACCAAAATTTATTCCGTTGAAAGTTATTTTCTGCAGCTCAAGTATCGTCTCAGACCAGTCAAATACACCTGCAACAGTGGCGTAGTCCATCACAAGCCAGCCGTCTCCAGCTGTGAGATCCACGGGGTTCTCACTCAGGTCAAACGCACCGAACTTCGCACCGACAAACTCCAGCTGTCGCCTTTCAGCACAGTCACTGGCGTTAGCTTCGCCGACTACATCCAGGAACGCATCAACGACATTTTCATCATCTTTCTCAACGAGAGGTTGATGAAAAAGACAGCGGTTTTTGCCCGGTTCAGCTTCGTGTGGACAAGTCCAAACACCATCTTCGTTCAGAATTTCCTCGCCAACGTCGCACTCCTCCCTATGCAACCCGCCCCACGTTTCGGGGTCTTCCGGGTCAAGGACGTACTCGCAGGTTCCGTCACCGTCTGACATACCCCGCCCAAGCACGGGTGTCTTCTTGAAACTGGGTGTCGAGCTGCCATTGACATGGATGGTAGGTGTTGTGTTGAATACAGTTGTCCTCTCAGTCAGGTCGACCACGCCATCGATACGAGGTAACTCGATAAACAGTAAGTCTCGGACAATACAGCTATTTAATCACCACCACCTGTTTTCTGGGCCTTCGTCATCGAGCGTCGCCCTTATCGGAGACGAAGAACACCCCCCATAGCGGGAGAACAGTATCGTCCTGACGGAGTCCCCGAGAGCGAAGCGATCGGGGGCCCGTCAGGTCGCGAACGAAGTGAACGTCCTGACGGCGATTTGAACGCCGGTCCCTGGCTCCGCAAGCCAGGAGGATAGTCCACTACCCTATCAGGACTCACCTTCGCTTTGGGCCACGCTGGTATATCCGTTACGGACCTGGGCTGGTCGTGCCCATCCCCAACGACAACCCTGGAGTGGGTCGGGCCCCAAGGGACGCCAACACCCATGCCCGTCGAGGAACTGGCCCACCCGACCGCGGCCCACGAACACCTGCAGACCGATCCAACGATGGCCGAACTGGTGTCCCAGCACGGCTATCTCGGCGTCGAGCCCGCTGCGGACCCGTTTCGACGGCTGCTCAAATCGATCGTCCGCCAGCAGGTCTCGATGGCCGCGGCCGAGGCGACCTGGGAGCGACTGACCGCGGCGTTCGAGGTGACCCCCGCGGCGATGCTGGCAGCCGAGCCGGCGGCCCTCCAGGCTGTCGGCCTCTCCGAAGCGAAAAGCGAGTACGTCCGGAGCGTGGCCCGGGTCTTCCAGGATCGGGGCTGGTCCAGGTCCAGCTTCGAGAAGCTAGACAATCGTGCCGTGATGGACTCGCTGACCGACATCCGGGGCATCGGGCCCTGGACCGCGAAAATGTTTCTCCAATTCGGACTGGGCAGAGAAGACGTGTTCCCGGTCGAGGATCTGGGCGTTCGACGGGCCATGACCGAGCTGTACGGCGACGAAACGCGAGATGCAATGACCGAGCGAACCACCACGTGGGCCCCGTATCGATCGATCGGGTCGCTGTACCTGTGGCGAGCCCAGGACTGAGGGACAACGTTTAGGAGCGAACCCGCGGAGGAATAGCGTATGAGACGGCCCCGTTTCCGCCCTGCCGACGTCGCCCAGCAGATCGTCGGCGGACTACTGCTGGCGGGCCCCTTCGTGGTCACCGAGGAGGTCTGGGTCCTCGCCGAATCGATGTCGTCCCTGCAGACGAGCCTCCTGATCGCGGGCGTCGTCGTCGTGGGCTACAGCGCGCTCTACAAGGCGGACAAGGACCGGGACGTCGATATCGAGGCGAAGTTCCTCGGAATCCCGCTGCGTTTTGTCTCCCTGCTCACCGTCGCCTTCGGGGCGGTCACGGTCATGAGCTTCCTGCTCGCCGCGCCGCGGACCTTCGGGGCGAGTCCCATGGGGACACTCACGGCGATCAGCATCGGCTCCATGTTCTCCATCGTGGGGGCCGCTGCCGCGGACTCGCTCTTCTAGTCACCAACGGCAAGGTTCAAGAGCGAGAACGCGGCCTAGTTTCACGTAATGGGCGATATCGAGACGATCTACGAGGATCTCGACACGGAGGAGGTCTCCCTCGAGGAGTTCCGGGCGGCCGTCGAGTCCAAAGTCGAGCAGATGGGCGGGCTCGCGGACGAGGAGACGGCCGCGATGCTCATCGCCCACGAACTCGAAGATGGGCAGGTATCGGGACTCGCGGACGTCGAACCCGGGATGGACGAGGTCTCGGTCACCGCGAAGGTCATCAACGTCGGGGAGTTGCGGACCTTCGAGCGGGACGATCCCGACCAGCCCGAGGGCCAGGTGATCAACGCCGACGTGGCCGACGAGACGGGCCGACTCCGGGTCTCGTTCTGGGACGAGATGGCGAGTGCGGCCGAATCGGACCTCGAAGCAGGGCAAGTACTCAACATCAACGGCCGGCCGAAGGATGGCTACGACGGCGTGGAGGTCACCGTCGACCAGGTCGAACCGGCACCCGACACGGAGATCGAGGTCACGCTCACCGAGGAGTACCGCGTCTCGGATCTCACGCTCGGCGCGTCGGATGTCACCCTGCTGGGCGAAGTCCTGGCGACCGAGCCCGTCCGGACCTTCGACCGGGACGACGGCTCGGAGGGGAAGGTCTCGAACGTGCTGGTCGGCGACGAGACGGGTCGGGTCCGGGTCACTCTCTGGGACGACCAGGCCGACCAGGCCGAGGCCTTCGAGCCCCACGATGTCGTCGAGATCATCGACGGCTACGTCCGAGAGCGGGACGGCCGACTGGAACTGCACGTGGGCGACCGGGGCGCCATCAATCGAACTGACACAGAGGTGTCCTACGTCCCCGACACGACGGACATCGAGGCCGTCGAACTCGACGACACCGTCGACATCTCGGGGGTCGTGCGCTCCGCGGACCCGAAACGCACCTTCGACCGGGACGACGGCTCCGAGGGCCAGGTCCGGAACGTCCGCGTGCAGGACGAGACAGACGACATCCGGGTCGCACTCTGGGGCGAGAAGGCGGACCTGGACCTCGGCCCGGGCGACGAGGTGCTGTTCGTGGACGTGGCGATCCAGGACGGCTGGCAGGACGACCTGGAGGCCTCCGCGAACTGGCAGTCCACCATCGTGTTGCTGGAGGACGGGGTCGAGTCCGATGACGGGGCCACCGAGAGCGAGCCAACGGGCGAAACCGACACCGGGCTCTCGGCCTTCGCCGACGGCTCCTCACCAGCCACGAGCACCGAGTCGGCCACCGAGAACGAGGCTCAGGATGGGGAGGAAGTCGAGTTCACGGGTGTGGTCGTGCAGGCCAGGGACCCGGTCATCCTGGACGACGGGGAACGGACCGTGACGCTGCGAACCGAGGTTGACGCCGAACTCGGCGAGGAACTGACAGTTCGTGGGGAACTCGCGGACGGAACACTCGATCCCGACGCCGTCGAGTGAGGAAACAGTTAAGCCAGTGACCGCCCGGGATTTCGGGTATGAGTGTCGAGCTTCCCTTCTCCCCCGTCGATTCGCTGATCAGGACCCAGGCGGGAGACCTCCGTGTCAGTGCCGGTGCGGCCGAGGCACTCGCCCGGGAGATCCAACAGATCGGGGCGGCAATCGCTTCCGAGGCGGCCCAACGGGCGGCCGCCGCTGACCGCAAGACGATCATGGTCTCGGATTTCGGGGACATCTCGGTCCCCGAACGAGACACGGTGACGTTGCCCATTGCCCCCGTCGATCGAATCGCGCGCCTGGAGATCGACGACCAGTTCCGCGTGGCCGAGGACGCCAGACTCGCACTTGCGGGACTGCTCGAATCCCGCGCAAAGCGGATCGCAAACGGTGCGAGAGAACTCGCCGAGCACGCGGGCCGGCGGACGATTCAGGCCGAAGACATCGAGTTGTTCGTCTCGCTCTGTGACTGACTCACGGCGTCGGGTGGAAGTACGCCGCGAGTTCCGGGCCAAAGCCCTCGGCTAAGACCGCCACGTCAGTCCCCGAGTGCAGCACGAATCCGTCTTCGAGCACCGGTTCGATCTGCGCGCCGAGGGCCACCGTCGTGAGCCGTTCGGCGACGAACTGCTCGGCGCTCGTAATTTCCCGGGGTCGCTCGACGACGTACCGGTCGCCGTCGATGAACGGGCCGATCGCCTCGCTGTCGACGTAGGTCTCGTAAAAGCGCTCGGCGTGGGGCTGGGCGTGGACTGGCGGCCCCTCGTGACGCTCGATCGCGGGCAGGTCGGCCACCGAGAGTTCGACGAACAGGACCGCCCGATCACGCGCCCACGTTTCGCTCCGAAGCACGTCGAAACCCGCGTTTTCGAGCCCCCGGACCAGTCCCGCGAGCGATCGGCGGAGCTGGGGGTAGAGCTGATCCGCCACGAGATCCGGGGGGTCGAAAACGACGGCTAGCGGCGTCGTGTCCCGCTCCTGAATCGCTCTCCGAGCCGCGTCTTCGTCCATCGGCGACCTCGCCGGCGGGAAGAAAAAATCCACGCCAGGATCGGTCAGGAACTGCCTGGCGTGGTGGGTAAGCCGGGCGACGTGTGCATTCGAGACGACGGCGGCGACGTTTCGCTCCGGGTCGGTCGGATCGACGACGACCAGCGGATCGTCGAAGGACCGGGTGCCATGTTCGGCCGGGTCGAGATGGACCGGCGGGTGCCACTCGCTCGCCGCCTGAAGGGTCTCCCGAAAGCCACCGTATTCGAGGACGAGGAGTTCGGCGATGTACCCCGAGTAACCCTCGGTTCGGAGGTCACTGCCGTAGGAGCCGATTCCCTTGAGGAACTGCTTGAAGAGCCGAACCGCCCCCGCGAGTTCCTCATCGAGGCGCGCTTTCAGGTAGGCGTTGTGAAAGGGGGTGCGATCGACCGCGGACTGGATCTGGGTGGCGTCCGGAACGGCATAACAGGGAACCAGATCGACCGCGAACCCGCGGAACTCCCCGGTGACGTAGGGGTGCTCGGCAAATTCGGTGTGGCCATCCGGGAGCACGTCCCGGCCGACCTGGAGCCCGAGGCGTTCCAAGTCCGCCCGGGGCAACTCGGGGTCGAACTGCACGAAGACGTCGATGTCCCGATCACCGCTCACCCAGGTCCCCCGGGCCGTCGAGCCGACCTGGAGGACACTCGCCTCGACGTCGAGATCCGCCAGGGCCGCCTCAGTCCGTTCCACCAGGGAGTCGACGGCGGCTTCGAGGGCGGCTCGTTCACCCGGATCGGGATCGACCCGCTCGCGAACGGTCTCGATCACCGCCTCGGGGTCACGAGAAGTGGTCATGCCCTGTGATTACCGGGGGCACCCCGAAAGCATGTCGATCGGTCAGATCATCGCGAGCGGGACCATCACGCCGACACCGACGACGATTCCCGCGAGTAGCTCCGGCCATCCGCGGTTGTCAAGGTCCGCCCCCTGATCGAGGGCTTCGGGAATGAACTCGGTCACCACCAGGTACACCATCGCGCCGGCGGCAAAGCCAAAGCCGAAGGGGAGGAATTCCCGGGCGTACCGGACAAAGGCAAAGGCCAGCACCGCGCCGATCGGCTGGGGCAGGCTGGAGAAGATCGACCACCAGACCATCCGCCACTTGGAGACGCCCATCGCCCGCAGCGGGATCGAGATCGCGGTCCCTTCCGGGACGTTGTGAATCGAGATGGCGACGGTCATGAAGATCGCGAGCACCGGAACGGTGAACCCGAGGAACATGGGGCCGGTCCCGAGGTTCAGATCCGCGAAGGAGACCCCGACCGCCACGCCCTCGGGGAAGCTGTGGACGGTGAGGATCCCCAGAATCAGGACGAGTTTCTTGAAGTCGGCCTCGGTGTACTCCCGCGGGTCGACGTTCGCGTGGGTGATGACACGATGGCTCACGACCACGAGCAGGACCCCCACCAGCACCCCGGGGAGGAGTTCCTGGACGGTCCCGGCGGCAAGTCCCTCTTTGAGGAGCCCGAAAACCGAGGCCGCGACCATGATTCCCGACGCGAGCCCCCAGAGCAGCACGTTCCACCGGCGGGGGATATCATCGACCAGGAAGAAGGGGAGGGCCCCGACACCGGTCGCAATCGCTGTCACGAGCCCCGCGAAGAAGACCAGGAGCAGGTTGGCGAGCAGGCTCATCCGTCGTATGGACCGACGGGCTTCCGGGAGTTAAAATTTCGGAAGAAAAGTTTGTGAAACCTAAATTAGTCTTTCCTAATGCGTATGGGGTGGATCAGTTCGTTCCACGGTGGGCGAGGCGGCGGGGCGGGACCCCCAGCCGAAACGAAAGCCCTATCAAAAGTAGCCAAGTACGGTAACCCAAGCCGCCGTAGCTCAGCTGGTAGAGCACTCCGCTGTTAACGGAGTTGTCCCAGGTTCGAGCCCTGGCGGCGGCGCTTCTCTCTGCTTACCTACCACACCCAGTGAACCAGCGGTCTCGTAATTCCGGAACTTTTTGGCAGGATACAAAAAACGGTCCCCTATGGTAGATGCCGCTGGCAGATTCGAAGCCCTCAACGAACCACAACTCAAGGGACAGGCGACAGAGGCCATCGTGAAATCCGAATTCGTCGTGCGGGACTACAGTCTGCTCGAACCGGCTTACGACAACGAAGCATACGATTTCGTCGTTGATTCGGAAGACAAATTCGTTAGGGTGCAGGTGAAAACGGCCCGAGAAACTGGAACCGGAACAGTTCAGTTCGAAACTGTAAGTACAAAGGCAAGAAGCGACGGCTACGTGAGAGACGATTATGCCGGAGAAATAGACTATTTCGCCGTATTTGCGCCATCATTGGAAGAGACGTATCTAGTGCCCATCGAGAAGGCGGCAAAAGGGAAGATGGAATTACGCTTTGAAGAGCCCGGAAACAACCAGTGGGCCGGAGTGAATTGGCACGAAGATTTCATGCTGGATCACGTTCTCAAGAAAAGGCTTAGCTGAAACGGACTACGAGGAAGGTAACGCTCAAGGCGGAGCCACGGGTACGCACGGGCAGGGCCCTTAGCTCAGTCTGGTTAGAGCGCGCGGCTCATAACCGCGTCGTCAGTGGTTCAAATCCGCTAGGGCCCATTTCTTCGAGCGAAGCGAGATGAAATGGGCGACGGATTTGAATCAGGGAACGAGCAAAGCGAAGTGACCGAGGTTCGAATCCGCCAGGGCCCATTTCTTCGAGCGAAGCGAGATGAAATGGGCGGCGGATTCGAGCCCTGGAAGACGAGCGAGGGACGAGCGACGTCTTCCTCAGGTTCAAATCCGCTAGGGCCCATTGCTCCGGAGGGCGCTCGAACCGCCAGCAGCGTGTTCGAGCGCGGAGAGGGCCAGCGGATTTGCAACCCAGGAAACCGAGTCCAACGCACACACCGTGTTTGATCGTGGAGCGCCCGATTGGGGTCCAACGGGCACTATGATACGATTCGCGGAGTGCTACCAATCACGTGGGGCGCCAACTCATACTCGGTGAACCCCTACCATATAGTATGAGTACACAACCAAGTGATTCCTCGGCCGTCGAGCCGAGTGAGCAGACCGGGTCGATCGCAGCGGAACTCAGGACCCTTGACCAGCGAGTGACCGGCTGGATGGCGGACAACGGGCTCCAGGCCGCACGGCTGGCTCTCGGGATCGTCTTCGTCTGGTTCGGCGCTCTGAAAGTCATCGGCGTGAGCCCGGCGGCCCCGCTGGTGGCCGAGGCCGTGTGGTTCCTGCCGGCCGGGATCTTCGTCCCGGTGCTGGGAATCTGGGAGATGCTGATCGGACTGGGATTTCTCTACCGGCCCTGGACCCGGATCGGGCTGGTGCTCCTGGCCCTCCAGATGCCCGGGACGTTCCTGCCGGTCGTCCTCGTGCCGGAGGCCGTGTTCACGGCATTTCCCTACGGCCTCACCCTGGAGGGACAGTACATCGTCAAGAACTTCGTGATAATCGGGGCGGCACTGATCATCGGCGGAAGCCTGCGGGACACGGATCGGCCCTAGTCCCGCCTGATCGATTTCTCCGGTCCCCCGGTGGATGTCATGCACGCTGTAAACCACCACGGCTCGAATCAATGGGATCCCCGCCACATTCGATCGGAAACCGACAGAACCCGCCAGCGAAGAACCACGAATATGTTCGGGCAAGGGCGTACAACTGCAGCCGGAGAAAAATCCCACAATGCGTCTTCGCGAATTGCGCCCACCGCTACCACCCGAACACGGAGCGCGATCGCTGCTGATCGTCGGTCTGCTGACCCCCATGAGCGTCGCCCTCGGAGCGGGCGTATCGCCGACGGGCACGGTGCTCGTGTCGGTGCTCCTCTTTTGGGTGTTGGCCGTCGGCGCTATGCTCTTCCGGGAGGCCGTTCGCCGACACGGGGCCGCCGCGGGCCACGAGAAGCGGCGGTACGCCGTGGTCGGCGCGGTCGAGGCCCTGCTCGTCAGCCTGGCTATCGGCGGGCTCGGGGTCTTGCAGGGACCGATCTGGGCACTCGGGGTGCTCGCCGTTCCCGCCGTCCTTCTAGAACTCCGCTACCGGGGCCAGGGCGGAGCCGGTCGGCTTCGGGGTGTGGCCGCCGGCGTGCTGGGACTCTCGGTGGTCGCCCCCGCAGGCGTCCACCTCCTCGGGGTCACCGATCCCGCCCTTCTGGGGATGCTGTATGCCCTCTTCGCCGGCTACCACCTGCTCGCCACCTACCGGGTGAAACTGGTCGTGACCCGCAGGCAAACCGAGCCGTCGCTCGCGACCGCTCGATGGCTGCTCGTCCCCGTCGGGGCGTTGCTTTCCGTGCTCGGCGGCTGGTCGGTGGGTTTGATCGGCCCGGCAGGGCCAGCGCTCTTCGGGCTTTCGACAGCCAGAACCGTACAACTGGCGATGAGCAGTGACACCCCCGCGATGAAACGACTGGGCAAGACCGAAGCCCTGCTCTCGGTCCTGTTCGTACTCGGTGGACCGTGGCTACTGCCCTGACCGAACCCGTCAGGTCAGTTCCCGCTCGACGTAATCGAACTGATCGGTGAACTCGCCCGTTCGCTGGGTCTTGATCAACGAGTTGTCAAGCACCGGTCCGAGCACACCGCCCAGCGTGAACTCCGTCGTCGCGACGAGTTCGGCCCCCTCGGGGGCGCTTTGAACCCGATAGCACGTCCACATGTCCTCGAAGATGCCCTCGGTCTGTTCGAATTCGAGGACGTGCTCGCTCTCGATTCGCGTGAGTGTCAACTCGAGGGTCGCCACGCCGATGGTCCGGGAGACGGTGTAGGCCTCGCCCTCGACGGTCACGGCGTCGAAGCCGGAGGCCCGGATGAACGCGGGGACGTCGGCATGGATCAGCGAGCGGACCGCGTCCGGGGACGCCGCGATGGTTCGCGTGGCGGTCACCGTGGCCATACATCGTCCTCGCAAGGCGCGTTCCAAAAGGTTCCGGCGAACACGTTCGGGGCTACCCCCGCGGGAATCCGAACATATTCGAGCCGTGAGGAGAAAGTCCATCCGAACGGAATGGTCCATGCAATCCTCTCGATCGAGATTCCGGACAGCCTCTGGATCGGCGCGATCTCGCGGGCCTACCCCGAGGCAGAGATCAGGGTCCTCTCGGCGGTCGCGGGCGCGGACACTGGCGTCGGACTCGTCGAGATCACCTGTTCGGCCCTCGATGCGATGGTCGCGGAGATCGAAACTGTCGAGGAGACCCGTGACCTGACGGTACTGGGCCAGGCGGGTGACACCGGGCTGGTCCAGTTCGAGACGACCGAACCGACGCTGCTCTTTCCGATCGTCGGGTCGGGCATCCCCCTGGAGATGCCCTTCGATCTGCAGGACGGGGCGGCGACCTGGGAGATCACGACCTCACGGGAGCGGCTCTCCCAATTGGGCGAAGAGCTCTCGGCGTTCCAGATTACCTACACCGTCGAGGAGGTCCGCGAACGGCTGAAAACGGGCTCCCTTCTGACCGACCGACAGCGAGCGCTCGTCGAGACCGCCCACGAGATGGGGTACTACGATTCGCCTCGGAACGCGACCCTGACTGACGTTGCGGCGGCGGCCGACATCGCAAAATCGACCTGCAGCGAGACGCTCAAACGCGCCGAAGGCCGGATCATCGGCGAATACCTCGCCGAGCAAAGCGCGGACGCGGATTTCTCCTAGTCTGACATCGCGGGCTGGGTCGGCTCTCCGTCGATCGTGGCGAGGATCTCCTGGATGTCGGATTCGACGGTATCGATCGGTTTGATTCCGAACTCCTCGACGAGCAGGTCGGTCACGCCCGCAGAGAGGAAGCCGGGCAGTGTGGGACCCAGCCGGATGTCCTCGACACCCTGGCTCAGGAGGGCCAGAAGCACGGTGACGGCCTTCTGCTCGTACCAGGCGATGTCGAAGGCGATCGGGAGGTCGTTGATGTCCTCGACGTCGAGGGCGTCCTGGAGCGCCGTCGCGATCCGGATGAGCGAGTAGGAGTCGTTACACTGGCCGGCGTCCAGCACCCGCGGGATGCCGTTGATATCCCCCAGATCCAGCTTGTTGTACCGATACTTGGCACACCCGGCCGTGAGAATGATCACGTCCTCCGGGAATTCCTTTGCCATCTCGGTGTAGTAGTTCCGCTCGGCGTGCCGACCGTCACAGCCGCCCATGACCACGAAGCCACGGATGTCGCCGGCCTGGATGCCCGCGATGATCTCGTCGGCCCGGTCGAGGACCGACTTGTGCGCGAAGCCGTTGGGAATCGTGCCGGATTCGATCTGTTCGGGCGGCTCCGTGCCCGTCGCGGCCTCAATGAGTGGCGAGAAGTCCTTGGGTTCGCCGTCCTCGCGACCGTCGATGTGGGGGACCTCCGGGAACCCGACGACGCCCGTGGTGTACACGCGGTCGGCATAGGAGTCCGACGGCGGGACCAGGCAGTTCGTCGTCAGGAGGACCGGGCCGTTGAACGCCTCGAACTCGCGGTGCTGTTCCCACCAGGCGTTGCCGTAGTTGCCCACGAAGTGGTCGTACTCCTTGAACGCCGGGTAGGCGTTCGCCGGCAGCATCTCGCCGTGAGTGTACACGTCCACACCCTCGCCTTCGGTCTGTTCGAGGAGTTCCTCCATGTCCTTCATGTCGTGCCCGCTGATCAGGATCCCCGGCCGGTCGCCCACGCCGATGTCGACCTCGGTCGGCTCGGGGTGGCCGTAGGTGTCGGTGTGAGCCGTATCGAGGATCTCCATGACCTCGACACCCACCTCGCCCGCCTCCAGGACGAGGTTCGTCAGCTCCTCCGCGTCGTAGCGATCGTCCACCGTCGCGGCCAGCCCACGAGTGACGAAGGCAAAGACCTCGTCTTTGGTTTCGCCCAGGGCATAGGCGTGATCGGCATACGAGGCGATTCCCTTCAGCCCGTAGGTGAGCAGTTCCCTGAGCGAGCGCAGGTCCTCGTCTTCGGTGCGCAACGCGCCGACCGTGGATGGGTCGGCCTTCTCGTGGAAGTCTGTGGGGTCCTCGCCGGTCCAGGTCGCTGCCTCGGGCAACGAAGAGTCGTCTAGCTCGCCGACCTCGCGCTCGTAGGTCTCCCGCAATGCCGCGCGTCGACGCTGGGTCTCGGCGATTCGGTCTTCGAACCACTCGGGGTCGAAGTTGACGTTCGTGATCGTCGAGAAGAGACTCTCGGCGACGAAGACATCGAGGGCTTCGTCAGTGATTCCTTCCGCCCGTGCCCGCTCGGCGATGGCGGACAGGCCCTTGAGCTCCCAGACCAGGAGGTCCTGGAGGTTGCTCGTCTCGGCGTCTTTCCCACAGACGCCCACGTCGGTACAGGCCTCGTTGGCCGCGGTCTCCTGGCACTGATAGCAGAACATGCTCATGCCGACCACCGTCGAGAGTCACAGATTGTTCGACACGACCCGACTGGGCTCGCTCGTGACGTAACTGAATGCATGCACCCGGATTTTCGCCACGAACCGGCGAAGGGGTTCTGACGAACATGTTCGTTCGGCCCGGCGACCGCTCACTCGCCCCAGTCGACCAGTCGCTTTTCGCCCTCCAGACTCCGAACGTCAAAACCGCCTGATCACTCGCGTCGATCAGCGTCGAAAAGTGATGCGGCCGCGTTCTCGGCCGCCGCGACCCGGTCCGCCAGTCGATCGCGGGCCGGCCCCTCCAGAAAGTCGAGGTTCCCCGACGCCGTGGCCAGCGCCGCCCGGAGAGCCCCCGTTAGGAGCATGCGACCCGTCTGCAGGTCCTGTCCCACGCTGTCGATGGCAAGTGACGAGAGCTCACTGGCCCCTGAAAGCACGTTCAGACACGTCTCGGCGATGGCGAGTGGGATCGCGACGAGCTGTTCCTGGACGTGCCGATCGAGAGCGGGCGTGCCACCAAAGGCGGATTCGACGAGTCTGGCGTCCGCGTCGGCGAGGGCGAGGAGGAGTGCACGATCGGCGGCCAGCCGCTCACCGATTCCCTCGACCTGGGCTTCCTGGTGTCCGGCCGCGGCCGTGTGGACGGCGGCCATCTCCGCGAGTGCCGCACCGATCGCGCCGACAGTCGCGGCCCCGGAACCGCCCGCCGGCGCCACGTCTCGCGAGGCGATGGCGTCGAGAAACGCCCCCAACTCGGTGCTGATGGACGTATCGCTCCCCGTCACCGTTCCTCCAGCGTGCCGGGCCGAGTCAACAGGACCGATTCAGGATCGACTGGGGCGTCCATGTCCGGTCGTGATCGGCCCACCGAAAAGAGCCTTCCCCCGAACTTTTCTCCTCGCCCCGTGATGGGAAGGCATGCGCGCCGCCGTCTACCGCGGGCCGGGCGAGATCGAGATCGAGGAGGTGCCACGGCCCCAGGTCGAGTCCCCGACCGACGCCGTCATCCGAGTTACCCACACCGCGATCTGTGGCTCTGACCTCTGGTTCTACCGCGGCCTGAGCGATCGGGAGGTCGGCTCGCGAGTGGGCCACGAACCGATGGGCATCGTCGAAGAGGTGGGCGAGGCAGTCACCTCGGTCGAACCTGGTGACCGGGTCATCGCCCCCTTCGCGATTAGCTGTGGCGAGTGTGAGTTCTGTCGGAAGGGGCTGTACACCTCCTGTGAAGAGGAGGCCTCCTGGGGCGAGGCCAACGGCGGCGGACAGGGCGAGTACGTCAAAACCCCGTTCGCCGATGGGCATCTGGTTCGCGTGCCGGACCGCCACGCAGACGACGAAGACACCCTGCGCTCGCTCCTCCCGCTGACCGACGTGCTGGGCACCGGCCACCACGCGGCGGTGAGCGCTGGTGTCGACGCGGGCGATACGGTCGTGGTCATCGGCGACGGGGCGGTTGGCTTGAGCGGGGTGCTCGCCGCCCAGCGACTGGGTGCCGAGCGCATCATCGCGATGGGACACCACGAAGATCGGTTGGCCCTCGCCGAGGACTTCGGCGCGACCGAAACGATCGCCGCCCGCGGGGAGACCGCCGTCGAGCGGGCCAGGGAGCTGACCTACGGCGGGGCCAACCACGTCATGGAGTGTGTAGGGGCCGGATCGGCCATGGACACCGCCATCGACGTGGCTCGTGACGGGGGCACGATCGGCTACGTCGGCGTGCCCCACGGCGTCGAGGAAGCGGGCCTGGACATTCACGGGCTCTTCCGTGGGAACGTGACCCTCCAGGGCGGGGTCGCACCGGTCCGGGACTACGCCGAAGAACTCATGGCCGACGTCGTGGGCGGGACCCTCGACCCCGCGCCGATCTTCACGAAAACCGTCGATCTGGACGGTGTGCCGGAGGGGTATCGCGCCATGGACGACCGCGAGGCGATCAAAGTGCTCGTCAAACCCTGGGACTGATCAGGTGAAAGCCGCGATCAGATCTTTGCCGTCCACGTAGGGAATGCCGTGTTTCTCGGCGTAGGCCCGGGCGTCCTCGGTCTGCAGGGCCTCGCCAGTCTCGTCGTCGAGCATCTCACAGACGACCGCGGCCGGCGGGCGGCCGGCCTCGTGAGCCAGCGCGACGCCCATCTCGGTGTGCCCCTTCCGGTCGGAGAGGCCATAGCGTGAGGCCCGAAGCAGATGGACGTGGCCCGGTGCACGAAACTCCCTGGGGAAATCGACCGCCTCCGGATCGGCCGCGGCCTCGCCCAGCCGGCTGATCGTCAGGGCCCGATCCGCGTCCGTGATCCCGGTGTAGGTGTCCCGGTGGTTGACCGTGAGCGAGAACGAGGAGCGCTCGTCATAGCCCAGGTGATCGCTCTCCGCGACGGGGTGATCGATCTCGTCGGCCAGGAACGGCAACTCGAAGGCGTCTGCCACCTCCGGACCGAGCGCGACACAGATCAGGCCACCCGCGTCGTTGCGGAGCCGCGAGACTGCCGCCGAGTCCACGTCCCCCGCCGGGTAGACCATATCGACCTCGCCCTCCCGGTCGTCGAAGTCGTGGATCAACACCGGCTGGCCGGCGGCAAACGCCTCGACGGCGGCCGCGACCGTCCCGGTCGACGTGGACTTATGCTGACTCGACATAGACACTCACCTCGTCACCGTCTAACAGCCCCAGTTCGTCCCGGACCCGCTCGGGCGCGATGATCTCTAGCTCCGCCGTGTCGTGGTGGGTCCGGTCTGGCTCGATGACGTGGGCCCGCTCGAAGGTGTGCCCGTCCGTGGACTCGATGACCGCCGGATAGCAGGTCGCCCCGCCGTAGGTCCGTTCCTCGTCCTCCCAGGCGGTGATGTCCACACCCTCCAGGGAGGCCATCCCGGAGCGCTCGCGCTTGCTCGCGGCCGAGAGCGTGACGTTGAGCGTGCCCGGATAGGGATCGTAGCCCAGTTTCTCCTCGAACTGGACCTTGTACCCCGGAAGCGTGACGTAGTGCCGTCCCTCGCCCATCCCGGTGGTGATCGTCCCCGCCAGGCTCAGACTCCCCTTCTGCTCGAAGATAGCCCGGTAGTCCTCGTACTCGCGTTTGAGCAGCCCGATCCCCGTCTCGGTGAGTTCGACGAACTGGCCGTCCCCGACCTTCTCCCGGCTGATGCACTCGGCGTCCTCAAGGGCCTGAAGCCGCCGGGAGGCAGTCTGTGTCGAGACCCCGAGGTCCTCCCCGAGGGACCGACACGAGACTTTCACCTCCCCGCGATGAGCCCCATCGAGGGCCAGGCGTTTCAGCACGGCTAGCTCGTCAAAGCCGACGGCAAGCGTGCCGGCGTCGACTGACATACGCCAAAGTTGGGCCCTCGGGCGCATAAGAATACCGGAACTGGAATGAATTCCAAAAATGGAACGCTACTCGGCCAGTTCCGGGACGACCGTCTCGGGGTCGGTCGAAAGCATGGCCACGTTCGAGGGCGGGGCTTCGCGGAACACGTCGTAGGCCGGGAGATGGTCCTGGACCGAGCGGGCGAAGTCGACGACTTCCTCGTGGTCGGGCATCGCCGAGCGGTCGAGCCGGTCCCTGGAGGTGCCGACGTGCATGTACCCCTTGATCTCGATGAAATCCGGGGCCGCCCGGCGGTACAGGTCGGCGTAGGCCGCCGGATCATGCATGTTCTCGCCGGCGACCAGCGTGGTCCGAATCGTCGTTCGGGAGTCGTGGGCCGCGAGCACGTCCAGGGATTCGTCGAGGGCGTCCCAGGCGGCCTCCTCACGCGGCCGGACGACCGACTCGTAGGTCTCCCGGTCGGGGGCGTCGACACTCACGTACAGCTGGGTCGGTTCGGCCGCTTCGAGGACGGTCGGTCGGGTCCCGTTGCTCACCAGGAAGGTGGTGAACCCCCGGTCGTGATAGGCCTCGATGAGTTCCGGGAGATGGGGATAGAGGGTCGGTTCGCCGTCCAGACTGATGGCGACGTGCTGGGGATCGAGGGCTTCCTCGAGCCGTTCATCGGGCACGTCGTCGTTGCCACCAAAGCCCGAGAGCAGTTCGCGCTGGAGGTCGATCGAGGCCTCGACGACGGCTTCGGGGGACTGCCAGTCGACACCGTCCAGTTCGTAGGTGTGGCCGGCGTGATCCCGCCAGCAGAAGACACAGCGTTCGTTACAGCGGACGACGGGGGTCATCTGGACACACCGGTGTGAGCGGATGCCGTAGAAGCGCTGTTTGTAGCAGGTGCCCTCGCCGCGGAGGGCGTTTTTCGTCCAGCCACAGGTCTGGACCGCCGTGTGATCGACCGTGTGGTAGTTCGGCCCGGATACCTGCTGGGTCATCGAGCCTGTTTGGCCGTGGGCGGGCAAAAGCGTACTGCCCCCGACCGACATGCAGAACCCCTATAGGCCGTGCCCGACACCCAACGCGTATGTTGATTGACTTCCGCGAGGAGGTCGAGTCCGCACTCGCCGGCGCGCTCGATTCCCTCGACTTGCCGGGCGAGGACCTCGGCATCGAGACCCCGCCCGAGGACGTCTCCGCGATTCTGGCTTCGAGTGTCGCCTTCCGACTCGCCGGTGTGGCAGAGCGCCCACCCCCCGCCGTCGCAGAGGACATCGCCGCGGCGATCGACGCCACGGATCTGACCTACGTCGGATCGGTCGACACCCAGGGCCCGTACGTGAACTTCCACCCCGCCGAGGCCTACTACGAGGAGACCCTGGACACAGCCCAGTCAGCGAGTTACGGGCACCGACCCGAGAAGGGCGAGTCGGTCGTGGTCGAGCACACCAGCGCGAACCCGACGGGGCCGGTCCACGTCGGTCGCGCCCGGAACCCGATTCTCGGGGACGCCATCGCCCGGATCATGGACCTGGCGGGCTACGACGTCGACACCCACTACTACGTGAACGACGCCGGCCGCCAGATCGCCGTCTTCACCTGGGCCTACGAGACCTTCGAGGAATCGGAGTTGCCCGAACCGGAGCGAGACAGCCCCGAATACGAGATGGTACGGTACTACCGCCGGGGGAACACGTTCCTGGAGGAGGGACCCGAGGAGGAGGTCGAGGCCGCCGAGGCGGAGATCCAGTCGCTCATGCAGGGGCTGGAACGCGGGGACGAGACGGCCTACGAACGGGTGAGCGAGGTCGTCGACACGGTCCTCGCCGGGATGCAGCGCTGTCTCGAACGGCTCCCCGCGACCTTCGAGGAGTTCGTCAAGGAGACCCGATTCATCAAGGACGGGAGCACCGAGTCCGTCGCCACCCGCCTGCAGGAGAGCGGGCTGGCCTACGAGGACGAGGGCGCCTGGCACCTGGATCTGGCCGATCGCGGGTTCGAGAAGGACCTGGTCTTCATGCGGTCCGATGGGACGAGTCTGTACACGACCCGTGATCTGGCCCACCACGAGTGGAAATTCGAGAACTACGATCGGGCGGTGACCGTCCTCGGCGAGGATCACAAGCTCCAGGCCAGACAGCTCCAGGCCGCCCTGGACGTGCTGGGCAAGGACCCCACCCAGCTCACCGACGTGATCTACTCCTACGTGAACCTCCCCACGGGGAAGATGAGCACGCGGGCCGGGACGGGCGTGGACCTGGACGATCTACTCGACGAGGCCGTCGATCGAGCCAGAGAGGCCGTCGAATCCCGCATGGGCGATCGGATCCGGGACGACGAGTTGACCGAGTCGGACGTAACGAGAATCGCCGAGCAGGTCGGGATCGGCGCGGTCCGGTATGACATCGTCTCGAAACAGCCCAGCAAGCCGATCACGTTCAAGTGGGACGACGCCCTGGACTTCGAGGGCCAGAGTGCCCCCTACGTGCAGTACGCCCACGCCCGGACCTGCGGGATCGTCGACGAGGCGGCCGACACAGTGGCGCCAGCCCCGGACGCCTCGTTGCTGGGGACGGAAGCGGAGCGGGAACTCCTGGAACGGATCGCCGCGTTCCCGGCCCGGATCGAGGAGAGCGCCCAGGATCTCGAGCCACATACGATCGCGACCTACGCCCGCGAGCTGGCGGATGCTGTCAACGTCTTCTACCGGGAGTGTCCGGTGCTGGGCGATGGCGTCGACCCGGACCGGTCAGCGGCCCGGTTGGCCCTGGTCGTCGCGGCCCGCAACACACTCGCGAACGCGCTCTCGGCACTGGGAATCGCCGCCCCGGAGTCGATGTAATCAGCCCAGCAAGCCGCCAGTCAACCGCGAGAGAATAGATCGGTCGTTCGCCTCGTTTTCTTCAGTCTCCGGTTGTGATGCAGTCGATCCGCCGTTCGACGCGGTACCGTTTGACTCCTCGACCGATTCGATGGTTGCGGCGATGCCGCTCTGGGGGTGTTCGGCCGGCTTTCCAGGCTGCTTCGTCTCCGAATCGACAGTCTGGTCCGGCGACGAATCGCCCCAGGTGCGGGGCAACGGCTCGTCGAGCAGGCCGTAGGCGACCTCCCGGTAGGCCTGGGCTGCGGGGCTCTCCCGGTCGATCGTCACGAGCGGGGTGCCTTCCCGCTCGCTCATCTGGACAGCCCCGTCCTCCGGCACCGAACCGAGCAGTGGAGCACCGATTCGCTCCGCGACCGCCTCCGGAGTCTGTTCGCCCGCCCCACCAGTACGGGTCACGAGGACCCCCTCGATCTCGCCCAGCCGGTCGACGAGATCGCGGGTCTTGACCGCGTTCGTGATCGCCGCCTCGGTGGGGGTGCTCACCAGTACGACGCCGTCCGCCAACCCGAGCGGGACGGTCACGTCGTGGCTCAGGCCCCCACCCCCGTCGAGCACGACCACGTCGTACTGAGTTCGTAACGTCTCGATTACCGCGCCGAGCCCGGCGGGGTCGGCCTGACCGAAGGCCGCGAGGTCACGGCTGCCGAGGACGACGTCGAACTCGCCCGCGTCCGTGATTGTGGCCTCGATTTCGGCCTCGCCGGCCAGCACGTCGTGGAGCGTGGGCCCCGAAGAAGGGACGTCGAGCAGGTCGGCCAGATTCGCCATCCCCAGGTCGACATCGACCACCACGACCGACTGACCGGCCTCGACGAACGCCGCCCCGAGGTTGATCGCGGTCGTGGTCTTGCCCACCCCGCCCTTGCCACTCGCCACGGCGTACACGTCGCCATCGGTCATCGGAGAATACTCCACGTCTTCGACGTATAAAGGATGGGGCCGATCGGCCCCTGAACAGGCCACAGCACCGCTGAATTGTCGGTATGTACTATTGTCGAGTCACTGTTCGCCGCCGAGCACTGCAAAAAGTCGGTCGCTGAACTCCGCCGACGAGACCCCATCCGAGGGGCCGAGCCCGTTCATGTGCTCGATGGAGAGTTGGCCCCCGCCCATCCGGGAGTGGCCACCGGCCCCCGCCATCGGAATGTCCGCCACGGCCTCCTGGAGGGCCCGCCCCATGTGGACGCGGTCGTCCCGCGAGCGGCCCGAGAGGTGCAACGTGCCGTTCTTCTGCCCCATGACGACGACGGCGGTCACGCCCTCCAGGTTGAGCAGTTCGTCTGCGGCCTGCGGGATGGCGTCCACGTTCGAGAGTTCGCCGACGTCGCTCACCGCGAACGGCCCCTGGACCTCGCGGCTCTCGATCGCCCGGGCCTTCACGTCGAGGACCTCCGCGTCGACCTCGGGGTGGGCGACCCGGTCGAGGGTGTCCTCGTCGATCGCGGGATAGAGAAACGCGCTCGCGTCGAATTCGGCCTCCGAACAGCCCCGCGTGAGGTGGTCGGTGTCCGAGAGCACGCCGTAGAGCAGGCCCGTCGCCACCTCGGTCGGAAGTGGCCGCTCGGCGTCCTCGGTCGCCGGTTCGAACCCCGCCGCCTGGAGGTATTCGACGAGAATCGTCGCGGCGGCCCCATACTCCGGGCGGACGTCCGTGAATCGGCGTCCGGTACCGTCTCCGGGGTGGTGATCGATCACGGCGATTGGGTCGATGTCGCTTGCGCCGTCGAACCCCCGGGCCGTGTTGTGATCGACGAGAACCACGTCCTCGGGCAGGTCGGCGGCCGTCTCGATCGGATCGACCTGCACGTCGAGGACGGTGCGAAAGGCTCGGTTCTCCTGGTGGCGGATCTCCCCGGGATACCGGAGGTCGGTTTCGACTCCCAGGTCCGCAGCGAGGAGTTCGACCCCCATCGCGGTGGCCATCGCGTCCGGATCGGGGTTCGGGTGCATGAGCACGGCAACCCGATCGCGACCCGACAGCACCCGTTTCAATTTGAGCCCGGCCGCTCGGCGGGAGCGAACCAAGCGATACACGCCACCACCGAAAACGACGAGCGCGAGGACCGCGAGGCCGGCCGCCGCCGGTGGGTTCGCCTCGACGAACCGCAACACCGAGTCGGTGAGAGCACGAACCGCGCCCGGTAGCAGCGCTCCAGGCATCTGTGTACAGTCTCACGCTACCCCATAATGAAGGTTGACGCATTCCGTTGGTGGCCGGACGCTCGCCCATTCCGGCCCTTTATTTATCTCCGTCGTGGAGATTCAAGCAACTGATCACATGAGCGATGACTCCACCGGGGGCGAGGAACACGCCGACCGCCGGAAATACGAGTTCCGAAAGGTCATCGAGGACCTGGAGGACCACACCGGCAGCGGCACGCAACTCGTGAGTATCTACGTCCCGCCGGATATGCAGATCTCCGACGTGGTCGCCCACGTCACCCAGGAGTACAGCGAGGCCTCGAACATCAAGTCAAAGCAGACCCGAACGAACGTCCAGGACGCCCTCTCCTCGATCAAGGCGCGGCTGAAGTACTACGACACGCCACCCGAACGCGGCATGGTCCTGTTCTCCGGCGCCGTCGACGAGGGCGGGGGCCAGACGGACATGGTCACCGAAGTGCTGGAGAATCCGCCGGACCCGATCGAGTCCTTCCGCTATCACTGTGACTCGGCGTTTCTCACAGAACCCCTGGAGCACATGCTCGCGGACAAGGGCCTCTACGGGCTCATCGTCCTCGACCGCCGCGAGGCAAACGTCGGCTGGCTCAAGGGCAAGCGCGTCGAGCCGGTCAAGTCCGCCTCCTCGCTGGTCCCGGGCAAGCAGCGCAAAGGGGGGCAGTCCGCCCAGCGGTTCGCCCGCCTGCGCCTGGAGGCCATCGACAACTTCTACCAGGAGATCGCCGAGATGGCCGACGAGCTCTTTGTCCCCAAACGCCACGAGCTGGACGGCATCCTGGTGGGCGGCCCCTCGCCGACCAAAGACGAGTTCCTCGACGGCGACTATCTCCACCACGAACTCCAGGAGAAGGTCCTCGGCAAGTTCGACGTGGCCTACACCGACGAGTCCGGGCTCTACGACCTGGTCGACAAGGGCCAGGAGGCCCTGGCCGACGCCGAACTCACCCAGGACAAAAACGACATGGAGGAGTTCTTCAAGGAACTCCACGGCGGCGAACTCGCGACCTACGGCTTCGGCCCGACTCGCGAGAACCTCGTGATGGGGTCGGTCGAAACGTTGCTCCTCTCGGAGGACCTGCGCAAGGAGGTCGTCACCTATACGTGCCCGAACGGGCACTCCGACCGCGAACTGATCGACCCGCGCCACGAAACGCCCGAGCACACCTGTACGGAGTGTGGCGAACCGCCGGAGTCGACCGAACGCGAGGACGCCATCGAACATCTCATGGGAATCGCCGAACAGCGCGGCACCGAGACCCACTTCATCTCGACGGACTTCGAGAAGGGCGAGCAGTTGCTCACCGCCTTCGGCGGGATCGCCGGTATTCTGCGCTACCAGACCGGCGTCTGATCGGGATCGCTTTCAGTCCGGACGGGAGACGCCCCGAAATTCGAACCGGGCCCCACCAGCCTCGCTCTCGGTTACCGCAAGCTCCCAGCCGTGGGCGTCCGCGATCTGGGTGACGATCGAGAGCCCCAGGCCGTTTCCACTCGCCGATTCCGTGTGGCCGGTCTCGAACACCGCGTTTTGCTCCGCTTCGGGAATGCCAGCCCCGTCGTCCGCGACGTAAAAGCCGTCCTCGAGATCCCCGACGGTCACGGTGACCGCCTCGCCGCCGTGTTCGACGGCGTTCCGGAAGAGGTTCTCGAGCAGTTGCCGAAACCGGCTCCGATCGGCCAGGATGGTTCCAGTCGCCTCGACGGTGAGCGCTGCGGGGTCCGTGTCCACCTGCGTCCAGCAGGTCGCAGCGAACTCGGAGAGGGCGACGGGTTCCGCCTCGCTCGCCCCCTCACCGGCCCGGGCGAGTGCCAGCATGTCCTCGATGAGTTCCAGACTGCGGTCGACGCCGTCTTTCGCGGCGGTGAGGTGGTCGGTCGAGCCGGTCTCCCGGGCGAGTTCGATCCGGCCCTGGGCCACGTTCAGCGGGTTGCGAAGGTCATGCGAGACCACGCTGGCGAACTCCTCCAGACGGGCGTTCTGTCGGCGAAGCCGGTCTGCCTGGGCTTTGCGCTCGGTCACGTCCCGCACGATCGAGAGGACGGCCGGCTCGCCACGGAACGTGATCCGGCTGGCACTGACCTCGACCGGAAACGTCTCCCCAGTGGCAGTCCGGTGTTCGGTCTCGAAGACGTACTCCCCCTGGGTCGTGACCGTCTCGATTCGCTCCTCGACGTGTTCGGCTTCCGCCGGCACGTCCAGATCTGCCGGCGTCATCTCGGCGAGGTCGGCCTCGGTGTAGCCATAGCGTTCACAGGCCGCCTGGTTGACAAAGAGGAACGGTCCGTCCGTGGCGTGAACGAACACCGCGTCGTTCATCCGCTCGAGCACCGTTTCGAGTTCCCGCTGGCGCTCGCGCCGGTCGGTGATCTCCCGGTAGACCCAGAGATGGCCCCGACCCTCCGGGAGTTCGAGCGGGCGGTAGCTCCGTTCGAGCGTTCGGCCGTCGGCCAGCGTGAGTTCCTCGTGATCGACCGGCGTTCGGTTCCCGACCAGTTCGGTGATCCGGTCGGCAAACGTCTCGGGGGTGTCGAACTGTCCCTTGACTTCCTCGATCAGCGCCTCGCAATCCGCTCCCTCGACCTCGGTCGGTGAGCCCGGCATATCGAGCAGCGAGAAGAGTCGCTGGTTTGTCACCAGAACCGACCGGGACTCGTCCTCGACGAGGATCCCCTGGGGGAGGGTCTCGACCAGCTTCGAGAGGACCGCGTTCGTCCGTTTGAGATCTTCCTCCCGGGCTTTGGTGTCAGTGATGTCCTGGAGGGTTCCACGAACGCGGGTGACTGTTCCATCTTCGAGCTGCGGTTCGCCCCGCGCCCGGACCCACTTGTGTTCGCCCTGTTCGTCAACGACCCGGAGTTCGAGGTCGTACGGTTCGCCCTGGTCGATGGCCCGCTCGTAGGCCTCCCTGATCGTCTCCCGGTCCTCAGGGTGGAAGTACTCGATCCCCTCCCCGGGATCGGGTTCGTAATCGAGGGGCAGGCCGTAGATGCGGCTGACCTGCTCGGTCCACCAGCCCGTCTCGGCCAAAACATCGGTCTCCCAGGCCCCCAGATCGGCGATCGACTGGGCCTGGTCGAACAGGTCCGTGAGCCGCTCTAGCTGGTCGATCTGGGTGGCGTTGCGTTCCTGCATCGACACCCGATGGTACGCATGGGCGATCGACTCCCCCAGGTCGGAGAGCAGCGTGACCTCCCGGGTGTCGAAGGCGTTCGGCCGGTCGGCATACACGTTCAGCACCCCGTACTGGGTGTCCTCGTAGGTCAACGGGATCGCCGCGCTCGACCGAAAACCCTGTTCGAGGGCCGTCTCGCGCCAGGGCTCGTAGTCGGGATCCTCGCTGATGTCCTGGACGACGGTCAGTTCATCTTCACGCAGGGCGCGAGCCGTCGGTCCCTGGGCGAGGTCGCCGCCCTCGGCCGCGATATCGATCGACGAGAGATACGCAGACTCAGTCCCGGCCGTCGAGCGCGGCTCGATGGTGTCGGTCGTCTCATCGAGGTCGCCGATCCAGGCAAACCGGTACGGATCCGCCGCGCTGAGGATCGAACAGACCTGTTCGTCGATCTCGGCCCGTGTTTCGGCCCGGACGAGTGCCTCGTTTACCTTCCGAACGACGACGTTGATCCGTCGGGCCGCGGCCGCCTGGCGTTCGGCCCGGACCTGCTCGACCGCGTTTCGGATGCGATTGGCCAAAAGCGAGAACCGGTTCTCGCCGGGCCGTTTTTTCAGGTAGTCGGTGACACCGGCTCGGATCGCTTCGCTAGCGATGACTTCCGAGCCCTCGCCCGTAAAGAGGAGGAATGGGAGATCCGGCTCGGACTCCCGGACGGCCGCCAGGAGTTCGAGCCCGTCCATCCCGGGTAGTTTGTAGTCACTGACGACACAATCGAACTGCCCGTCCCCGAGCCTATCGAGGGCCGCAGCCCCGTTGGCAGCGGTTTCGATCCTGAACCGGTCGTCCGTGGCTTCGAGTGCCTCCCGAAGCAGTGAGCCGAAATTCGGGTCGTCGTCGACGTGAAGCACGACGATCTCCGGACTCGGCTCGGCCATGGTAGAAGTTCAGCGGCCAGTTATATAACTCGACTGGGAGCGGCCCACGGGACCGCTTTCGACGGCTCCGGGTATCTCACCTACAGCAGTTGATCGAGCTGATGGCCTCGTCGATCGATGTCGAAGTGGGGCTGGATCCGGCCGCTCGCGTCGAGCCGATCGAGCAACAGGAACACGTCCACACCCGCCTCTTCGGCCAGCGCGGCGAGCCCTTCGATCTCGCCGCGGTAGAGCGCGAGTGAGTCGAGCAGTCCCAACAGTGACGCCGCGATCGCCCCGGCCTCGCCGGCAGGGAAATCGGTGAGGACGGCGTCGAAATCGGGCGGGTCGGTCGGCGGCTCCGCCAGTGGAGTAACCGTCAAACAGTCGGCACAGATCTCGGCCCCGGCGCGCTCGTCGGGACAGTGTGTGCGGGCACGATCCGGGATAGGGTAGGCGACTGTCGGGCCGCCACAGTTCGGACAGGACATAACAAAGGGAAACCGCCGCGCGGGAAAACCCCGTTGTTCAGGACTCGGCTTCGGCCGCCGCCTGCTCTGCTTCCTTCTCGGCGGCCTCCTTGTTCGCCTTGATCTTTTTCATCCGGAAGATCTCTTCTCGCTCCTGCTCCTCGAGTTTCGACTCGATGTAATCTTTGGACTCATAAAGGTCGGGGAGCAGGGTGAACTCAAGGGCGTTGACCCGGCGCTTGGTGGTCTCGATCTCCGTGAGCATCTTCTTCATCGCGGTCTCGACCTCCGCGGCCAGGACGACCTGCTCCAGGAGGTCCTCGAAGGCCTCGGCGGTTTCATCAATTCGACCGCTCGTGCCCAGCAGGCCGTAACCCCGTTCGTTCAGGTCCTTGCGAACCTTCGTGGACTCGATCTGCGGGACGACCACGCCCATGATGTTCTTCGATTCCATCGTGATCTCGGGATGTTCCCGGATCGCCGCCGCGGCCCCGCGGACCGCGACGTCGCCCTCCATCGCCCGGGCCATGTCGATTTTCCCCTGGGCGTCCTGGTACTGGGTTTCCATGTCCGCCCGCACGTCCTGGGCCTGGTCGAGGATGTCCATGAACTCCATGATGAGGCCGTCACGCTTCTGTTCGAGCGTGTCGTGGCCCCGCTCGGAGAGGTCGATGCGGTCCTCGATCCGCATCAAGTTCTTCCGGGTGGGAGTGACGTCTGTGGCCATACGTGTTCTCCTTGCGCGAAGGGTTAACCGTTTTCGGACCGGTCCGTCCCAGCGGCCTCGATGTCACCGGCATCGAGTGCGGCCTCGACGTTCGCGGCGGCGGTGACCATGTGTTCGAGCTTCGTGGTCGCCGGCTCACGTTCGAGGGGCTTTAGCCCGCAGTCCGGGGAGACGGTCAGTTGCTCGGGCGGGATGTACTGCAGCCCTTCCTCGATCCGGGCCTCGATCTCCGCGACGGATTCGGCCTCGCGGGACTGTGTGTCGATCACGCCGAAACCGATGTCCATCTCGAAGTCCCGGCCCTCGAAGACCTCGGCGGGGTCGTCGGCGTCGGGACTGGCAAACTCCAGGTCGAGTTCGTCGACGGGGAACGCGGCCATCTCGTCGGCCAGGTTCGAATAGTTGCCCGAGCAGACGTGGGTCCCAAAGCGGACGTCATCGGGGACTTCCGCGGCGACCCGCGAGAGACACTCCTGGGCCAGTTCGCCGTGCGGGGACATCCCCAGCCCGGGTTCGTCGAGCTGGATCCAGTCCGCGCCGGCCTCGGCCAGCCGGCGGACTTCCACCGCGATCAGGTCCGCAAAATCAAGCGCCAGGTCCTCGATCGAGTCATAGACCTCCGGGCTCGCGAACGTCGCCAGGGTGAACGGGCCGGTCATCGTGACCTTCACCGGCCGGGTGGCGACGCGGTCAGCGAACTCGAAGTCCGCGACGAGCCAGGGTTCGGCCGTCGAGACTTCCGCGGTGACCCGGGGCATGCTCGCGTTCCAGTCTGCATCGTCCCCCTCGCCGTCCGGGGCGTCATAGCCCGTGATCACGTTCGTGAAGTAATCGACCATCCCCTCCCGTCGCATCTCGCCGTCCGTGATCACGTCCAGGCCCGCGTGCTGCTGGTCGAGGATCGCAGCCCGGGTCGCGTCGTCCTCGGCCTCCTCGCGGTCGGCCGGCTCCAGGTCCCCGGCCTCAGCGCCCGCCCGGACGTAGTCTAGCCAGTCCGGCTGAGGGTAACTCCCGACGACGGTCTTCAGGAGGAAGTGATCGTGATCGTGATGTGGCGGTCGGAACTGCTCGCGTGTCATCTGCCCATGGCTACGCGAGGACCGGCACAAAAAGGTTCGCGTGGACTAGGCCTCGACTTCGCCGACGTCCTCGCGGTAGTACTCCTCGATGAACTCCTCGTCGATCCGGTTGAGTTCGGCCTTCGGGAACATCGACACCAGCTCCCAGCCGATATCCAGGGTCTCTTCGATGGAGCGGTCGGTGTCGAATCCCTGGTCGACGAACTCGTCCTCGAAGCGGTCCGCGAAGTCGAGATAGGTGTTGTCCCGATCCGAGAGCGCTTCGCGACCGACGATGTTCACCAGGTCACGAAGGTCCTCGCCCTCCGCATAAGCCGCATACAGCTGATCGGAGAGGTCACCGTGGTCCTTGCGGGTGAGTCCTTCGCCGATCCCCTCGTCCATCAGCCGGGAGAGACTCGGGAGCACGTCGACCGGTGGCTCGATACCCTGGGAGTTGAGCGAGCGATCGACGTAGATCTGTCCCTCGGTGATGTACCCCGTGAGGTCCGGGATCGGGTGGGTGTCGTCGTCACCGGGCATCGTGAGAATCGGGATCTGGGTGATCGACCCCTCCCGGCCCTCGATGCGGCCGGCCCGCTCGTAGAGCTGGGCCAGGTCGGTGTACATGTACCCGGGGTAGCCACGTCGACCCGGAACCTCCTCGCGGGCCGCGCCGATCTCCCGCAGGGCCTCACAGTAGTTGGTCATGTCCGTGAGGATGACCAGAATGTGATAGCCCTTCTCGAAGGCCAGGTACTCCGCGGTGGTCAGGGCCAGGCGTGGCGTGATCGTCCGCTCGACTGCCGGGTCGTCCGCGAGGTTCAAGAAGAGCGTCGAGCGCTCAAGGGCGCCCGTGCGCTCGAAGTCGTTGATGAACTCGTTTGCCTCCTCGCGCGTGATTCCCATCGCGCCGAAGACGACGGCGAACTCCGATTCGCCCTCGCTCTCCTCCTCTTCTGGCACCGTCGCCTGGCGAGCGATCTGCAGGGCGAGATCGTTGTGCGGGAGCCCGGAACCGGAGAAAAGCGGCAGCTTCTGGCCACGAACGAGCGTGTTCATGCCGTCCAGCGCGGAGATTCCCGTCTGGATGAACTCGCGTGGATACTCCCGGGCGTAGGGGTTCATCGCCGCGCCGACGATGTCCTGGCGCTTGTCCGGAACGATCTCCGGCCCGCCGTCGATCGGCCGCCCCGAACCGTCCAGCACACGACCGAGAAGCCCCTCGGTTACGGGCATCTTGAGTGTCTCACCCAGGAAGCGAACCGACGCGTCCCGGCCGATCCCCTCGGTGCCCTCCATGACCTGGATGGCGACGACCTCGCCGGATGTCTCCAGTACCTGTCCCCGCTTTACCTCCCCGTCCGGCGTCTCGATCTCGACGATCTCGTCGTAGCCGATCGGCTCGTCGGTCTCGACGAACACCAGCGGGCCGCTCACGTCCGTGATAGTACGATATTCCTTCATCAGTACAGCTCCTCGAGTTGCGTGGTGATTTCCTCCTCGACCTCCTCGATGAACGGCTCCCAGTCCTCGGACGTGTTCATCCGGTTGAGTCGAGGCAGCGACTCGATGTCGGTGATCTCTTCGACGGGCACGCCGGCCTCCAGGGCGTCGAAGGCGGCCTCGTCGAAGGTGTTGATCGCCTGTAGCATTCGGTAGGTCTTCTCCGGCGTACAGGAGGTGTCCACGTCGTGGAACGCGTTCTGCTGGAGCCAGGCCTCCCGGATGTACCGGGCGATCTCCAGGGTGAGTTGCTGGTCCTCCGGCAGAGCGTCCTTGCCCACGAGCTGCACGATCTCCTGGAGTTCGGTCTCCTCGTCGAGCGTGTCGATCGCCCACTGTCGAAGCTCCGGGAAGTCCCGGGCCACGTTCTCCTCGTACCAGGGGTCGAGCTGGTCGCGATACAGCGAATAGGACTCGTTCCAGTTGATCGCCGGGAAGTGCCGGCGCTCGGCGAGATCGGCGTCGAGCGCCCAGAAGACGTTCACGATGCGGAGGGTGTTCTGGGTGACCGGCTCGGAGAAGTCACCGCCGGGCGGCGAGACCGCCCCGATGACCGAGACCGAGCCCTCGGTCCCGTTGATGTTCTCGAAGTAGCCGGCCCGTTCGTAGAACTGGGCCAGCCGCGAACCGAGGTAGGCGGGATAGCCCTCTTCGCCCGGCATCTCCTCCAGCCGGGAGGAGATCTCGCGCATGGCCTCGGCCCACCGGGAGGTGGAGTCGGCCATCAGGGCGACGTTGTAGCCCATGTCCCGGAAGTACTCGGCCATCGTGATCCCCGTGTAGACCGAGGATTCGCGGGCCGCGACCGGCATGTTGGAAGTGTTCGCGATCAGCGTGGTGCGAGCCATCAGCGGGTTGCCCGAGATCGGGTCCTCCAGCTCCGGGAAGTCCTCGATGACCTCGGTCATCTCGTTCCCGCGCTCGCCACAGCCGACGTAGACGACGATGTCGGCGTCGGCCCACTTCGCAAGTTGGTGCTGTGTCACCGTTTTTCCCGAACCGAAGGGGCCCGGAATCGCCGCCGTCCCGCCCTTCGCGAGCGGGAAGAGCCCGTCGAGGATGCGCTGCCGGGAGATCAGCGGCGTCGTCGGCGTCTGCTTTTCCGCACTCGGCCGGGCGGTCCGAACCGGCCACTCCTGGTGCATCGTGACCTCCTCGCCGTTGTCCAGGGTCACGACCGGCTCGTCGACGGTGTAGGTGCCCGCCTCGACGGCAGTTACCTCGCCGCCCTCGTAGTCCGGCGGCACCATGATCTTGTGCTCGATGGAGACGGTCTCCTCGACGATCCCGACCACGTCACCGGGCTCGACCTCGTCGCCTTCCTCGACGGTGGGCTCGAATTCCCAGGTCTCATCCAGGTCGATCCCCGGGGCGTCGACCCCGCGGTCGAGGAACGCACCCATCTCCGCTTCGAGGATCTCCAGGGGGCGCTGGACACCGTCGTAGATCGAGTCGAGCAGTCCCGGCCCCAGATCGACCGTGAGCGGTTCCCCCGTCGACTCCACCGGTTCGCCCGGTCGAACCCCGGAGGTCTCCTCGTAAACCTGGATCGTCGTCACGTCGCCTTCGATCTCGATGACCTCGCCCATCAGCCCTTCCTCGCCGACGTATACGACGTCGTTCATCTGGGCGTCGAGGCCCGTGGCGGTCACGACTGGACCGCTCA
This sequence comes from Halodesulfurarchaeum formicicum, assembly GCF_001886955.1. NCBI lineage: Archaea > Methanobacteriati > Methanobacteriota > Halobacteria > Halobacteriales > Halobacteriaceae > Halodesulfurarchaeum > Halodesulfurarchaeum formicicum. Next base: position 1,843,825 of record NZ_CP016804.1, read on the forward strand.
CGCTGTTGATTTGACCGTGTGCTGTCGTTGTGTCACTCATTGGGAATCCTCCTCGTCCATCAGGTCGATACCGATCGCGCGTTTGATCTGTTCGCGCAGGCCCGTCGCGCCCGCTGCCCCGCCTCCGAGCGTGACGAAGGTCGGTTCGATACTCTCGGAGACGATCTGCCGGGTGTTCGCGGAGAGGTGATCGAGGTCCTCGGCGTGCATGATGATAATGCCGACGTCCTCCCGATCGTAAACCGCTTCGACGGCGTCGTCGAGGCGATCGTCTTTCTCCCCGTCCCTGACGTTCTCGAAGATTCGGACCCCGGCCAGCCGGAAGCCGGTCGTGAACTCGGGGGCCCCAATGACGGCGATCTCCTGGCTCATAGCATCACCAGTTCGTTCTCGATCGTCGACCGGTCAAGTCCGGTCTCCTTGCCGTGGGCGATAGCCCGAATGTTGTCCACTTCACGCTCCTTGGCGAGGATGTAGGCCAGGACCGGACAGACCGAAAGCGGGTAGACATGCGAGAGACGATCCGCAAAGGAGAGCAGCGCCTCGTCGAGTGCCCGTTCGAACTGGGTGAGGTTGGCCTCGGCATCGAGGGAGTCGATCGCCGGCCCGAGATGCTTGCCGTATCGGCTCTCCCGGAGGTGGGTGATCAACTGGTCCTGGTCGGTCGCCAACTGTGCGATCTCCTCGCTGTCGAAAAGTTGGCCACCCTCGATGAAGTACTCGCGAGGGTCGATCTCCGCGCCGGAGCGGACGATTCGGAGGACGTTTCGCACGTTCCGGAAGTCGATCTCGGTCCTGAGGAACTCGGCGTAGAGCGCCATCGGCCCCTCATCCGGGATCTGGTCCTCCAGCAGGCCCTCGTAGTACGCCCGGTCGATCGCGTTTTCCAGGGGTGTGAGCAGCCCAGTCTCCTCGTAATCGGGGTAGGCCTCGACGACCGCGTCACCGAAGGTCGTCTCCTCGATGATCTCGACGATGGCCTCGATGTCGGGGGCCGCGATCAGGCGGTCCAGAAACTCCGGTTCGAGTTCGCCGGCGTCGATGAGGTTCTCCTCGATCTCCTCGTCCTCGGCGTCGGAAAACCGACCCCGGAGGACCGTCTTCAGGTTCCAGGCGTCGAACTTCCGCAGGTACCGGGCCACCAGTTCGTACAGTTCTCCCTCCGAGAACCGGAGCAAGTCGTCGAACGCCCGGGCGAGGTTCCGGTTCAGGGCGTACTCGATCAACTGGACGCCGCTGTACCGAGCCCCGAGATCGTTGATCTCGGCCTGGTAGGGGGACTCCTCCATGAAACGGGCGATGCCGCCCAGTCCCATCCCGAGTAGCTTCCGATAGTCCTCCTCGGCGAACAGGGAGGCACGTCGGTGCCGAACGCGGGCGACGACGTACTCGTAGTTGGCCGAGCGGTTCGTCATTGCTCCTCGAAGAGCACGTCACTCAACTCTTTCAGGTGCTCGTCCCAGACAGTCTCCAGGGTCGAGTCGAAGGTGTTGTCGACCCGGATCCGTCCGTCGCTGCCTTCGAGCACCACACCGCCGAGACAGTCAGTCTCGCCGGCGAGTTCGAACCCGTCGTAGTCCTCGAGGAGGTCCTCGACGAGCGATTCGTCCTCGGCCCGGCAGTAGACAGCAGCCTCGTCGAACTCCGTGACGGCGTCGGCCAGCAACGCCTCCGTGAGTTCGCGACGGTCCGCCTCGGGCAGGTCCTCGATCGCGTCCTCGACCCGCTCGCGAACCGTCCCCAGCACGTCCCGTCTGGCCTCGAGTCGCTGCTGTTTGGCCTCGAGTTTCGCGCTCGAGAGACGTTGCTCGCGAAGGCGAGCGATCTCGTTCTCGGCTTCGGCTTCGGCCGTCTCGTGGATCTCCGCCGCCTCGGTCTCGGCCTCGGCCCGGATGGCCTCGGCCTCCGCCTCGGCATCAGCGAGGATCTGTTCGGCCTGATCCTCGGCTTCCTCCCGGATGTCCGCGACGACCGTATCAAGACTCATTGGTTGGCCTTAGACCACGAAGATCGTGACGAGTGCCAGAATCACCAGCGTCTCGGGAATGACCGTCAGGATCAGGCCCTGCCCGAAGAGGTCCTCGTCCTCGGCGATGGCCCCCATCGCGGCGGCCCCGATACTGCGCTCGGCCATCCCGGCACCGATTGTTGCAAGCCCGACTGCCAGCGCGGCAGCAGCCGTCGGGGAGATCAGTTCCTGTGCGAGTAGACCGGCGACGTTTGTGAGTGCTTCTAGCATGGGTTACTCAGTCCGTAGTCGTATACCGGCGGGTGTATCCGAACGGGTTGTAGTTCGCCCCACCGCCTTCATAAAACTTCCCAAAGAACTCAACATACTCCAGGCGAACGGCCTGGAGACCGGCGCTCGTGATGCCCAGCGCGAGCACCAGGAGGTGCCCGACGAACAGCACGAGGAGGCCGCCCAGCCAGCCGATCGGGCCCATATTGACCAGGCCCTCGAAGAGGACTGACGCCCCCTCGGGCGCGTGGGCGTGCCCGCCGATCACCAGGAAGTGGAACAGACCCTCGGGGTCCTGGTAGGCCCCGAAGAAGAGCAGATTCACCACGAAGGCCATCCCGGCCTTCGCGAGCAGGACGGCCGCGATCCGGGTGTAGGAGAGCACGTTCACCAGCACGTTGAGACTCTCCAGCGCGCCGATACCGCCCTCACCCAGGAGCAAAAGCGTCAGGCCGATTCCGGCCAGCGCCAGCCCGACCAGCCCCACAGTCTCGGGGAACCCACCGAATCCGAGGCCGAAGGCCACCTGATCGGCGGTGAGCGTCGTGCCCGACGGGATCGTCGCGCCGGCTCGGTTGAAAACCGTATAGAGCAGGTCGGGCTTCGCGCCGGCGGCGTGAGTGCTGAAGATCCACAGCCACATGCCGCCCATCAGGACGACCCAGGAGCCCTTCTCCAGGAAGGCGTCCTTGAGCCCGTGGCCCAGCAGGTTGACGAACCCGAAGACATAGCCCGCTGTCAGGTGGAAGAGCCCGACGAAGAGACTCAGGAACAGCCAGGCCTGTGCGTAGGCCAGGAAGTTCGGCTGGAGTCCCTTATGGAGCGGCGGGTGGCCACCCCAGACCACGTCACCGAGCCCGTGGAGCCCGAATATCTCGCCGTAGAGCACGCCAAAGAGCATCGTGAAGACGCCGGCCCAGACGGCGATCCCGCCCAGGCTCCGGAGTCCGTCGCTGTCGACCCGCGAGACGATCAGGTACCCGATACCGGCATAGAGCGCACCGTAGCCCAGGTCGCCGATCATGAAGCCGAACATGATCGGGAAGGTGAGCAGGATCGGGATCGTCGGGTCGAGTTCCCAGTAGGTCGGTCGGTTGATCGCCTTGACGAGCAGTTCGAAGGGCTTGGCGAAGGCGGGATTATCGAGGACCACCGGCGGGGAGTCCCCGGATTCGAGTTCGACGTTGCCACCGTCCGCGGCCACGTCCTCGGCCGGGCTCTCCGCAGTGGGTTCTTCGCCGTCAGCTTCGTGGTCGTCGTGTGTGGGCACGTACTCGCCGTGCTCGGCGACCTCCATCTGGTCGATCGCGACCCGTCCCGAAGCCGCCTCACTGACCGCGGTCTCGAAGGTCTCGAACTCCTCGGCCGGGAGCCAGCCCTCGGCCACGAAGGCGTGCTCGGTCGTCGCGAACCGCAGCGGCGCTTCCCCCTTCTGAACGTCGATACTCAGGGCCTCCTCGACGGCCAGAAGGAACTCGGCGTGTTCCTCGCGAGCCGCGTCGAGGTCGGCTTCGACCGATTCGAGGTCGGCTTCGAGCTCCGCTTGCCGTGCTTCGAGCTGCTCCAGGTAGGCCTCGGGTTCGCCCTCGCCGTCCGGAATCTCGTACTCCGTGAACTCCACCCCGACCAGGGCGTCCTCCAGGGACGGCTCGCTGGGGTAGGCAAAGACCGCGAGCACGTCCGTCCCGGCAAAGACCTCGAAGGCCTCGATCTCCTCGGCGTCCGCGAGCGTGTCTTCGACGGCCTCGCGATCACCCGTGCCGACCATCACCGAGAGGTTCTCGTAGCCCCGGAGGAGATCGAAATCGATCCCCAGATCGACGAAGGGGTCGACCGAGTCCATCTCGTCCCGGACCCGGGTAAGCTCCGATCGGATCTCCGAGCGACGATCGTCCAGGTCCGTCACCGTCTCCCGGATCGACTCCAGACGGTCGGGAACGGTCTCCCGGTCGAGGATCCGCTTCTGGTCCACCGCTGCCCCCTCGATGTCGAGCATGGACTGCAGGGACCGAACGGTGACCAGTTGATCCGCCGCGGACTCGGCCCCCGAGAGCGGGGCCCCCGTCTCGAAGCCCTCGATCTGGCCTTCGTACTCCGAGAGGTGGACGAGTTCGAGGTCGTGGATGGCTTCGATGACCGGCTCGATGACCTGGGTCGAGCCCGCCACCGAGACTTTGCTCATTCGCTCAGGTCTGAGCATGCACCGCCTCCGTGAACCGTTCGAGTGCGAGGTCCACGGCGTCCTCGATGTGGGCCTCGGCGTCCGCTTTCAGTTGTTCGCGCTCCTCGGCGCCGGCTTCGAGGATCTCCTCGCGCTCGGATTCGACCGCCTCGCGAGCCGCCTCGAGTTCTTCCTCCCGGTGCGCCCGGGCCTCGGATTCCGCCTCGGAGACGATCTCCTCGGCGTCGCGCCTGGCTTGGGCGAGAATCTCCTCGGCCTCCTCCCGGGCGGCGGCGACGCGTTCCTCGGCGTCCGATTCAGCCGCCTTGATCGATTCGAGAACCTCTGGCCTCGGCATCTGATATCTAGGGAGTGGTACCAAGAGCGCGTATTTGGGAGTTGCGGAACCACGACAGCGCACCCGGCCAGGATCGGCTGTCCGGAAAGCAAGCGCTAAAGGGAGCCACCGCCCTATCGGGGCACAATGGGCGTCCTGGAGGACAAGACCCGAGCGCGGTACTTCTACAAGTACCTCTCGAAGGTGTACGACCGGGTCAACGCGTTCGTCTTTACCGAACCGATGCGCGCGGAGGCGCTGGAACTGCTCGATCTGGAACCGACAGACCGGGTCATCGACGTGGGCTGTGGCACCGGTTTCGGCACCGAGGGGCTCAAGCAGACGACTGATAACATCCTGGGCGTCGACCAGAGCCCCCACCAGATGGCAAAGGCCCGGGAACGCCTGGACGAGCGCGAGCTACTCGGGTTCACCATGGGCGACGCCGAGAACCTCCCCGTCCGGTCGAACACCTTCGATCACGCCTGGTCCTCCGGCTCGATCGAGTACTGGCCCAACCCCGTCCAGGGGCTGGCCGAGATGCGCCGGGTCGTCAAACCGGGCGGACGGGTCGTGGTCGTCGGCCCGTACTACCCCGACTCCTGGATCGGCCGGCGGATCGTGGACGCGATCATGCTCTTCTACGACGAGGCAGAAGCCGAGGAGATGTTCCAGGCCGCCGGGTTCGAAGAGACCCGCCACGAGGTCGTCGGCTCGAAGTACAAGTCAAACCTCGCCATCGTCTCCGTCGGCGTCGTCCCCGAGCACTGAACTGCTGGCACTACCGAGGGGGCGCCCGTCCCGAACGAGTTCGACCTGCACAGTGTCACCGACTGCGAGCGACGGCTCGTTCGACCCGGAGACGGTGAGCGAGGCCTGCTCGCCGATCGACCAGGTCGGGTCCGCAGCGGAGTTAAACGGCCCCGTCGGCCCCGGCTCGAAGCCCGCCGTCGAGAAGAAGGGGACCGGCGGTTGCTCCTGCAGTGGCGTTCCGTCCACAGTGATGTGAACCGAGGCATGGGACAGGTCGACCGGGTCACCGCCCTCGTGTGTGAGGGTGATCTCACCGTCAGCGGTCGCAGTAGCGGAGAGCCGGACGAAGTTCGTGGCGTCGCCGGCGTCCGGGCCGGCCACGACGCCACCGAGCGAGGCCGCACCGAGCGTACTGACCAGGACGGCGACGAGCACGACGGTGATCGCGGTCAGCAGGAGTGTCCCGAGGATCGGAGAGACGGCACGAGTCATGGGCCGGGTTGGCCCGGTCCCCCGACTTAAACCTAGGCTAGCGAGGATCCACGTCGAGTTCGAGTTCCTGATCGTCGGCCTCGGCGGTCACTGTGAAGTTCTCGGGTGGGGCGAGCGTCCAGACACTCGATTCGGGCCCGGTCTGGCCCGCGTAGGTGCCGTTTATCGATACCGATGCCGGCACCTGGCCCCCGGACTCGTTTGTCACTTGCACCCGCAGCGGCGATCCGGGATCGGCAGCCGAAACCCGGAGTGTCAGGTTCCCGGCAGTCGTCGACGGCCCGGGCGCGACGGGGAGGGTTGCGAGGGACTTCTGCTGGACCTCGCGGTAGACGTTCCCCGAGGAGGTGTCGAGCAGACTGTTCAGTCGCCCGTGGTCGTGTGAGAGCTGGAATCGGAAGACATCGGCACCGACGGTGTTGATGCTGACGTCGCCTTTGTTCGTCCAGGCCCAGGGGTAGAGTTCACCGATCCGGTCCTGGGCGGCCCCCAGGTCGATCGTGCCGACGGTCCCGTCCCGGGCATCGGTCCGGGTGGCCTCCCGGACGTACTGCCCGCCTCGGAGCCCGCCGAGGACGACCCCGTGGTCCGCGGCGGCGACGTAGATCCGGTCGGTCTCGGGCCCGCCGGCAACTGCACTCCCCACCGCGTCCGCGATCGGCCCGACGTATCGAGCAGTGTCGGTCTGGAGGGCGCGGACGCGGTCCTGCAGACTCTCGTTCTGGGCACGCGTCTCGAAGTGATCGAGGGAGGACTCGATGGCGTGGGCCTCGCGGTTCACCGAACCCAGCACCGCGAGATACTGTTCCATCTCGATTTCGCCCGCGCGAAAGCGGTCACGAGCACGTTGTTCCCGGGTTTCGAGGGCCACGATTCGGTCCGCCGAGACCGCGATCGCCTCGTCGAGGGCCCGTTCACCCGCCGACGGCGAGTTTTCGAACTCCTGGGCCACCGCGTACTGGGTAAGGGTCGCCGCCCCCGCGCCCGCCTCGCTCCCCACCGCGGCTGTCACGGATGTCGAGGCCGTGCCGAACCCGCGCCGATCGGCCGTATCGAGGTGCAGCATGCGTGTGGTGTTCGAAGCCGCACCCTCGACCGGGGCCAGTCGCTCGTTCGTGGTGGCCTGGGCGGCCACGCCGGGGACCGAAAGCACGCTCGTCACGAGCAAAAGCCCCGCGAGGATCGCGATGAGCGGGCGATTCATACGCCCCACTTTGGCATCGGCCGTCAAAAACAATGCGGAGCGCCAGACGACGAGTTGATCGACTTCGATCGGCGTCGTACCAATGGAAAGTTCTTTGCCCGTCCCCGGGCCAGCACCAGACGATGCGACGGGCCCTCCTGGTCGGTGTCCTCCTCGCCCTCCTGCTCGGTGTGGCCGCCCCAGCCGCGGCGACTCCCACCCACGAGGAGACGACCTTCGCCGTCGAGATCCAGGAGACGGGTGATGCCGTCTGGACGGTCTCGACGAGCTACACCCTCGAATCCGACGCCGACCGGGCGGCCTTCGACCAGCTCCGGTCCGAGTTCGAGGCGGGCACCGGGCCGGGCCCGAGCGTGGACACCTTCCGGAGCGCGGCCGACCAGGTGGCCGCACAGACAGACCGGGACATGGAGATCACGGCAGTCGATCGATCGAGTTCGGTGACCGAGTCCGAGAACGTCACCGGGACGCTCACCCTCACGTTCACCTGGACGAACTTCGCCGTGGTCACCGAAAAGCAGGTGTCAGTCGAGTCGGCCTTCGCCGGGGGCTGGTTCGGTGACCTCGCGGCCGACCAGACCCTCACTATCGAGCCGCCCTCCGGCTATCGGGTCCAGACGGCCACCCCCTCCACGGACATCGTGGACGGCGCACTGTGCTGGAACGGGCCCCAGCAGTTCGAGGCGGGCGAGCCGGGAGTCGTCTTCGAGACGGTCACGGTCCCCGGCATCGGCCTCGATCCGATGGTAGCCCTGGGCCTGCTGGCAGCCGTGGTCGGCGGCGGTCTGCTCCTCCTGGGGTGGCGAAACGACTATCTCGGCGGGCTGGGGATCGGGACCGCGGCGCCGGAAGAGTCCGACGAGACGACCCCGCCGACCGACGAACCGCCGGCTGCTGGGGCGGGCGAGCAGTCCGAGTCCGACACGGCGGCCGTCGATACTGACCTGTTGAGCGACGAGGAGCGGGTCGAGCGGCTGCTCAGGGAGAACGACGGCCGGATGAAACAGGCCCGGATCGTCGAGGAGACCCGCTGGTCGAACGCCAAGGTCTCCCAGTTGCTCTCAGCGATGGAAGCCGCGGGCCGGGTCGAGAAACTCCGGATCGGGCGGGAGAACCTGATCTCCCTGCCCGAGGAATCCGAAGAGTAGCGCAGTTTCAGAAGGATTTACGGCAGGGGCGGAGAAGTCCCAGGTGATGAAGATTCTGGTCACCTTCGCCGAGGTGGCAGCCGTCGCGGACAACTTCGAGATCGAGGACGGGGCGGTCGCCGACCGCTACCTGGAGTATGATCTCAACGAGTGGGACGAGTACGCCCTGGAGGCGGCCGTCTCCCTCCGCGAGGAGGGGATCGCCGAGGAGGTCGTCACCGTGACCATCGGGCCGGAGCGCTCGGCGGACACCATCCGGATGGCCCTCGCGAAAGGGGCCGACCGGGCGATCCGGATCTGGGGTGATGACCTGGAAGGCGACCCCCTGGAGGACGTCTCGACCCGCGCGGCTCTCATGGCCCCCGTCGTCGAGGCCGAAGCACCCACCCTCGTTCTCTCGGGCGTCCAGGCGGCTGACGACGGCTACGGGTCGACCGGCGTCTCGCTGGCCCGCACCCTCGGCTGGCAGTGGGGCGCGGTCGTCAACGACTTCACGCTCGATCGTGAGGCCGACTCCGTCCGGGTCAGACGGGAACTCGAGGGTGGCATCGAGGAGCTCACGACCCTCTCGCTGCCGGCGGTGCTAACCATCCAGACCGGGATCAACGACCCCCGGTACGCCAGCCTGAGAGGACTCCAGGAGGCCCAGAAACAGGAGATCGACGTACAGACCCCCGCTGAGCTGGGCGTCGGGGCCGACCGGCTCGAACCCCGGCTCGAGCGAGGTGAACTCACAGAGCCACCGAGTCGCGGGGACACCGAGTACGTGGAGGGGGACCCACCCGAACAGGCGACGGCGATCGCAGAGCAACTCATCGAATCGGGGGTGGTCCAGGAATGAGCGACGTGCTTGCGGTCGTCGAACACCGGCGTGGGGAGCTTCGGGATGTCAGTCTCGAACTCATCGAGGCTGGCGCGGACCTGGCCGCGGAACTGGACGGGGAGTTGCACGTGGCCGTGATCGGCGGGAACGTCGAGGCGATCGCGGATCGGCTCAACCGGGACGGCGTCGACGTGATCCACACGATCGCTGACGGGGCCGAGTTCAATCACGACGTCTACGTCCAGGCAGTCCGAGCGCTCTATGAAACACTCGAACCCGCCGTGGTGCTCGCACCCCACACCGTCAACGCGCTCGACTACGTGCCGGCAGTCGCCGTCGATCTGGACCTGCCACTGGTGACAGACGTGATCGACGTGGAAGTCACCGAGGCGGGGCTCCGGACCACCCGCGGTCTCTACGAGTCCAAGATCGAAGCCACCGTCACCGTCACGGAGCGCCCGTGTGTGGTGACCCTGCGGCCCGGCGAGTGGGCGCGGGCCGGGGGCGTCAGTTCGGTTCCCGTCGAGGCCTTCGAGTTCGAGATCGAGGAGTCGGCGGTCGACTCGCACGTCGAGGGCTTCGAGGAGGCGGGAGCCGGCGACGTGGACGTGACCGCCGCGGACTTCCTGATCGGCGTGGGTCGGGGCATCGGCGAGGAAGCGAACCTCTCGGTGATCGAGGACCTCGCCGAGGTGACGGATGCCACCATCGCCGCGTCCCGGCCGCTCGTGGACAACGGCTGGTTCGACACCAGCCGGCAGGTCGGCCAGTCCGGCAAGACCGTCTCTCCCGATGTGTACCTCGCCGTCGGGATCTCGGGGGCCGTCCAGCACGTGGCGGGGATCAAGGGCGCGAACACGATCATCGCCGTCAACACCGATCCCCACGCCCCGATCTTCGACATCGCGGACCAGGCCATCGTGGGCGATCTCTTCGAAGTGATCCCGGAACTCACCGACCAGCTCCGGTGAACGGCGTGGGGCTCCCGGCAGGTATTAAAGCCGGAGCCCCAACCCTACGGTAGATGGAGTACGTCGAGGCGCGCCGGGACGTCATCGAGGAGCGGCTTCGCGAGGTCGTCGCGGCGGTCGAACCGACTGAACTCGAAGACGAACTCGCACACGTCGTACTCGCGGGTGGGAAACGGGTGCGACCGACGCTGACGCTGCTCGCCTGCGAAGCCGCCGGCGGGTCGGTCTGGTCGAGCGATTCGGAATCCCTGGGTCCGAACGGCCAGACGGCCCTCGATTTCGCGGTGGGCGTGGAACTCGTGCACAACGCCTCGCTGGTGGTCGATGACATCATCGACCAGTCGGCCCTTCGCCGCGGGAGCGAGAGTGCCTGGGCGGCCTACGGACACGGCCCGGCCATCGTCGCGAGCGACGGCCTGCTCGGGGAGGCGTTCGCACTCTTTTCGGCGGACTCCCGGGCCCTGGAGTCGGTCTCCCGGGCTCTGGTGGAACTCGGCGAGGGCGAGGCCGTCGAACTGGTCGATCAACCGAGTTCGGAATCCGAGTACATGGAACTGGCCCGGCGAAAGACGGGCGCGCTCTTCCGGACGGCCGCGGAACTCGGCGCGATCGCCGCCGACGCCGACGCGGCCACGATCGACGCCCTCGGCGAGTACGCCGAGCGAGTGGGGATTGCCTTCCAGATCCGGGACGACGTGCTGGATTCGGTGGCCGACGCCGAGGACCTGGGGAAGCCGACTGGACAGGACGACACCATGGACCGCCCGTCGATCGTCAGAGTGACCGGCGAGGACCCGGAGACACTGACCGAACGGGCCCGCATGGAGTCGGAAGCCGCCCTCGCTGCGCTCGACCGGGTCGCAGTCGAGGACAGCGAGGCCCGCCAGTACCTCGAAGACCTCGCGACGTTCGTGGTCGACCGGGACCGCTAGGCCTCCGCCACGTTTCGGGCCCGGACCGATTCGACGACGGCCATCGCGAGCGTACTCAGCACGCTCAGGAGCGTGCCGACCGTGAGGACTGCCGCCAGGGTCGCCAGCGCGACCCGACCGAGGAAGAAGGCACTCATCGTATGGAGGATGGCCCCGATGGCGAGGATGTAGACCGGCGCGTTGAGATAGCGATAGCGAAAGCGCCCCGCGATGAACTCATCAGTTATCTGGCCGAAACTCGTCGTGAGCGCCGCGGCCGCGACCCACCGGATCGCCCCGTAGAACAGCGCCGCGAGCATCGTCCCCACGTCCACGGCTGCCTCGACCCGGACCGAATCGAGGGTGGCGATGCCCTCGACCCCGCCGATGACGAGCAGCGCTGCGGCCACGATGTACGTAATGAGTGTCACCCGGCCGGTGTAGAGGCTCTCGCGGGCGCGGGAGACCCAGTCGTCGATGGCGTCTTCGAGGCCGAGTCCGCGAACGAGGGCATACAGGCCCAGCGCGCCCGATCCAACCCCCAGGACCGAGCCGGGGAGCCCGACCATATCCGCCAGGACCGCGAGCGGATAGATCAGGAGTAGAACGCCGAGCGGGACGAGGATCGTCCCGCGAGTCTCCGGGTCATCGAGGACCTGTTTGATCGTGTAGTACATCGATTCGAGGTCCTGTGCCTGTCGGACGACGACCCGCCGGACGGAATCGATCTGCACCCGGGAGCGAATGACCGGGATCACACTCTCGTCCTGGGCCCCGTCGGTCACGACGATCACCCGGACCGCCTCGTCCGCCTGCAGTGTCGCGAGTACCTCGTCGAGTTCGCGGCCCACCGCCCGGTTCGCGGCCACTTCGCCGCGCTCCTCGCCCGTCACCGCGGCCACTTCGACTGGCTCGTCGCCCCCGGCCAGCTTGTCGTGGAGGTGGACCCCCTCGAAGAGGACGTTGACGTCGCTGTCCTCGGGGTCGGCCTCGGCCAGGGATACCGCGGCGTGCTCGATCGCGTTCCGACCCACGACCGGCGTCGGGATCCCGGTCTTCCGACCGAGGTCGTCGTCCAGGTCCACACACAGGACCAGCAGCATCGGACGGAATTACGGGTGGGGTGGGGTAAGAGTCTTCGGCCCGGCTCGTTCGACCGGGCCGCTTTTGAACCGCGACGGCCAAACCCAGCCGATGATATCCCGGGGTTGCGAGCAGTGTGCGCTCGGTGGGAAGCTAGTGCTTTTCGTCCACGGCTACTGTGATCACCGGGACTGCTTTTACTGCCCGCTCGGGGAGAATCGGAAGAACGTCGATCAGGTCTTCGCGAACGAGCGTCCCGTCGAGTCCGACGAGGACGTCCTGGAAGCCGCCCGGAAGATGGACGCGATGGGGAGTTCGATCACGGGCGGGGAACCCCTGGAGTCGATGGAGCGGACGACCCACTACATCTCGCTTCTGAAAGACGAGTTCGGGGCGGACCACCACATCCACCTCTATACGGGCATCACGGGCGACCGGGAGATAATGCGGGATCTCGCCGAGGCGGGCCTGGACGAGATCCGGTTCCACCCGCCGGTGGCCCTCTGGGGGAACATCCATGGCACCTTCTGGGAGGAGATCCTCTACATCGCCCGCGAGGAGGGGCTCACGCCGGCCTTCGAGATCCCGGGGATCGAGGCCGAGACCGAGTTCCTGGAGTTCATCGAGGAGGGCGCGGTCGACTTCGTGAACGTCAACGAGTTCGAGATGAGCCAGGGGAACTACCGCCGGATGCACGAACAGGGCTACGACCGGCGCACGGACCACATGAGCGCCGTCGAGGGCGCAAGCGAGGACGACATGGCCGAACTCGTCTCGCACCCGAAGGTGTACTTCTGTACGAGCACGTTCAAGGACGCCGCCCAGCATCGCAATCGCCTCCGGCGAACGGCTCCGAACGTCAGCCGCCCGTTCGAGGAGATCACCGACGACGGCACCCTCGTCTACGGCGTGACCGAGGCCGAGCCGGCCCGACTGGACGAACTTGGCGTTCCGGATGAGTACTACGAAGTCGTGGACGGGCAGGTGGAGATCGCCTGGTGGCTCTTGGAGGAGATGGTCGAGGAAGGCGATATCGAGGGCGGCACGATCATCGAGCAGTACCCGACCTGGGACGAGCAGGTCGTCGAAAAGACACCGCTTTGACCCCCTCCCACGACTGAAGTCGTGGGCTCTCTCCTGTGCTCTCTGTAGCTCAGAAGATCGTCGCGTCCCGGTAGACCTCGATCCCGCCGCTCGTAAGCTCGTAGGGCTTGCTCTCCCGAGCGTGATTCGCGTCTCGGATCTTCTGGATCTCGACGGCAAGTCGGGTCTCCTGGAAGTCCTCCGGGCGGACGTACTGCAGGACGAACACCGCGTCGGTGAGATACTCGATGATCCCGAATCGGGAGGCATAGGCCGTCTCCTCCGACGCTTCGCTGGTCACGAGCGTGGTGACCCCGGCCCGTTTCAGCGCGTTCGCGAAGTCATAGATCTCCGTGCGCCGGGTCGCCTGGTCGTCGTACATCATCTCCAGAAGCGAGACCGAATCCAGGACCAGGCGGTCGGCCTCGAAGTCCCCGACCAGCCGGGGGAGCTCGCTGCGGATGCTCGTCAGGCTGTTGGCCATATCCACTGGATCCAGGTCCAGAACGGCGAGCGACCCGTCCGCGACGGCCGCCTCGAAGTCCCAGCCCTTCTGACTGGCGCTGCGAAGGATCCGCTCCCGGTTTTCCTCCAGCGTGATGAACACGGCCTTGCCGTCGTTTCGGAGTGCTTCCTGGAGGAACTGGAGCGCGAAGGTGGTCTTCCCGGTGCCGGCCCCGCCGATGACGGCCATAAGCGAGCGGTCGGGAACCCCCTCCTGGATCATCGCGTCCAGGCCCTCGATGCCCACGTTGATGCGGGGGATGTCCGCGTGGTATTCCTCCTCGTCGAGGCCGTCCTCAGCCCCTTCATCGAGGTCGAAACCGAAGGACTCCGTCTCGGAGACGTCGATGTCGATCACGTCCGCCTCGGCTCCGAAGGCATCCTCGGCGGGGGTCTCAGCCGCCGAATCGCCGGCTTCGGAGCCCGACTCGGCAGAGAGATCCGGGAACGCGTTTGATTCGGCCGTATCGGACTCATCTGGCTCGGGCACCCCACTCTCATCGGTCTCCGCAGACTCATCTTGATCGGGCACCTCACCCTCATCGGCCTCCGCAGACTCATCTTGATCGGGCACCCCACTTTCATCGGCCTCCGCAGGCTCATCTTGATCGGGTTCCTCGGCGAGGGCCCGTTCGAACCAGTCCTCCTCGGTGTCCTCGGCCATCCAGTTGCCTGGAGTTCGTCGGGTCGGCCCAAGTAGCTTTCCCGTGGAGAGCGTTTTTTGTACGCCCGGCACCCAGCCCCGGTATGATCGTGGGCGTCGTCGCACAACGGGCAAACGAGCGGGCCGTCGATCTGGCCGGGGCGGTCATCGAGCGGCTGGAGACACAGGGGATCACCGTCCGGACCGACCAGGCCACCGCCGAGAAACTCGACCGGGAGCCCTGTTCGCTCGACGCGATGGACCGCTGTGACCTCGTGGTCTCGATCGGGGGCGACGGCACCTTCCTCTATGCGGCCCGCGGGGCCGGCGCCACGCCGATCCTGGGCGTCAACCTGGGCGAAGTCGGCTTTCTCAACACGGTCGCCCCCGAAAACGCCATCGAGGCCGTCGAGACGGAGGTCGCCCAGTATCGCGAAACGGGCTCGATCCGCCACCGGGAGGTCCCCCGGGTTCGACTGAAAGGCGAGGACTGGACACTTTCCCCCGCGCTCAACGAAGTCCTCGTCCAGGGGCGACGGCGGGGTCACGCCGATGGGATCGAGGCCAGCATCCGCATCGACGAGTCCCACTACGAGGAGACCCACTGTGACGGCGTCCTCGTCGCCACTCCGACGGGAAGCACCGCGTACAATCTGAGCGAGGGGGGCCCGCTGGTCCATCCCCGGACGGACGCCTTCGTCGTGACTACCATGTCCGGCGCCAGCGCGATGCCACCGCTCGTGGTGCCCGAGAAAGCGGACATCGAGATCGAAATCACGGGCGCGGCGGAGGCGGTTGTCTCCAGTGACGGCTCGGAGCACCGGACGATTCGGCCCCCGACCACAGTCTCGATTTCGGCGGCAGCGCCCGCGAAAGTTGCGGGTCCGGGGAGTGCGTTCTTCGAGGCGCTCGGAAAGCTGGAGTGATCGGCCGCAATGGAAAGGGTAAACGTGGGGACTCCCTAACCGAGGGTGTATGAGTCACGATCTCCCGGACGTGCAGGCAACCGAGCCGGACGTCACCGTCGGACTGGAGCGGGTCGGGGTCACCGGCGTCGAGAAGCTCGTCGAGATCAACCGTGGCAGCGGTCGGCCACTCGTTCTCATGGCGGAGTTCGAGGTCTACGTGGACCTGCCGCGCAAGCGCAAGGGACTGGACATGTCCCGCAACCTCGAGGTCATCGACGAGACCCTGGAGGATGCGGTCAGCGAACCGGTCTACCAGGTCGAAGAGATGTGTGGCGAAGTCGCCGAGCGGCTCCTCCAGAAACACGAGTACACCACCAAGGCGATGGTGCAGATGGAGGCCGAGTACATGATTCGCGACGAGACCCCCGCCAGCGGGCGAACCACTCAGAGCCGCGTGGACTTCATCGCCAGTGCCACCGCCAGCGAGGACAGCGAGACCCGCGAGGAGATTGGGGCCCGCGTGGACGGGATGACTGTCTGTCCCTGCTCACAGGGTATGATCGAGGAGCGCGCCCGCGAGGAACTCGAGGACCTCGGCGTGGGTGAGGAGGAGGTCACGGAGTTCCTCAGTCGCGTCCCCCAGGCCGGGCACTCCCAGCGGGGGCATGCGACCCTCACCGTCGAGTCCCCCGGCAAGCCGGACGTGGACTTCCGTGATCTCGTCGAGATCGCGCGGGACGCCATGAGCGCCCGCATCTACAACATGGCAAAGCGCCCGGACGAGGACCACATGACCTACGCCGCTCACGCCAACGCCCGGTTCGTCGAGGACTGTGTGCGCTCGATGGCCGAGCAGGTCGTCGAGGAGTGTGACGAGATCGACGACGAGGCCGTCATCACGATGAAACAGGAGAACGAGGAGTCCATCCACCAGCACAACGCCCACGCCGAGCGGATCGCGACGATGGACGAGTTGCGAGCAGAAGTCACCGGCGAGTAGTCGGCCAGGGCCGAAGGGTTATACTTCTTAAGCCGCTATCCGGAGTCATGTTGCGGTTGCTCCTGGCCGGCCTGCTCCTGATTCCCCTCGCGGACATCGCCCTCCTGGTTGTGGTCGCCGGGACGATCGGCTGGGCCCCGACCGTCGCGCTGGTCGTGCTCACGGCCCTCCTGGGGATGCTCTTTGTCAGAGCCGAAGGACGACACACACTCCGACGGATGCAGCGTTCGCTGGCCGAGGGCGAGTTGCCGACCGACCAGGTCGTCGACGGCGGGTTGCTCATCGCTGCGGGGGCCTTCCTGCTCACGCCGGGGCTCGTGACCGACGCGGTGGGCTTTCTCCTCGCGCTCCCGCTCTCGCGAGTGCCCATCCGGATCGTGCTCAAGCGCTATGTCATCACGCCGATGATCGACAGCCGAACGGGCGGCTTCGCGACAGGGCGAGTCTACACGGCCGGCTTCCCTGGGTCCGATGGATCGGGTGGGGACGGGGCCGGCCCCTGGACGACTGGGCCGGGCTCGAATGACGGCGGATCGACGGGCGATACGATCGACCTGGGACCCGAGGAGTACGACGTCTCCGAGGAGCGCTGAGATCCCGTCGCCGGCCGGCGAAAGGAAACCCTTTTACTTCCCAGCGGGCAAGTCGGGGTTGTCAGGGCCAGTAGCTCAATTAGGTAGAGCGCCACTCTGATAAGGTGGAGGCTTGCGGTTCAAATCCGCACTGGCCCATATTTTACGGCACTTCGCCGACGAGCGACGCTTGTGTCGCTCGTCGCGAATGGCGAGGCGAAATTGGGTGTGCGGATTTGAGCCCTATCACGAGCGAGCCTGCGAGCGACGTGATTTCGGTTCAAACCCGCACTGGCCCACTTCTCGAAGACCCACACCGTGGAGCGACCAGCTTGCTGTGTAGCGAGACGTGGCTGCAAAATTTGGACCCGCTGTCTCACACGGCCGCAGTTATCCTCGAGACATCCACGCTGTCAGCCATACGCGAACTTGACATCCTCCCCGCCATTAAGTGGGAGGCTTCCGCTTGCTATACGTGAGGGAGGGAGGTGACGGTCGTAGATATTCCGTCGATGGCCGACCGCCTCGACAACGAGGACGTCGTCAGCCTGATCCCACGTGACAATCGCCCGATAGTCGCCCGCTCGGAGTTTATGGTACGGATACCCAGTGAGTTTCTCGAGGCGATGGGAGGTCCAATCTTTCGCCTCGTCGAGTTTCTTGACCAGTCGCTCCTGCGCATCTTTTTCGAGCCCCGCCAGTAAATCAAGGGCTTTCGGCGTCCACTCGACCTCAGTCATCGATGCCCAGACGGCCCTTCACATCGTCCTGCGAAACGGTCTCGCCCTGCTCGCGTTGTTTTCGGCTCTCGGCGAGGTGCTCCAGCGCTTCGGTCGATAGTTGCGTCGGGGGATTGACGGCACTTCGAAGGGCCTCACGGATAAATTCGGACTTGTTCGCGTAGCCGCGTTCCTCCCAGACCTCGTCGATTTGTGTCAACAGCGACTGTGGCACCCTGACGTTGATCTTCTCCATCTTTCCGTCGCCAGCGGCGTCACTGTCGGTGCTCATGTAGTGTGATACATGCGTATCACGTAAGTAGCTTCGGTTGAATCCGGACGGGAATTCCAAAATTGATGGTTCTACAGACATGTTGAAGCTCCCTCCCACAGTATTCCCCATTGCCAAAACCAACCGGGAAAGCGAGCATAGACGGTCTTCAAACCAGGCTGGGACGGCGTGGGACCGACTTCCTTAGTCCTCGGAGCCCGCAGCATCGTCGTCATCGTCCGCTTCTTCGTCACCGTCCTCCTCGTACTCGTCATCTTCGTCGTCGTGATCGTGTTCGTCCGCCGCGTCCTCGAAGTCGACGGATAGCTCCCCGTCCCGATCCGCGTGGGTGACTTCGATCTCCAGTTCGTCATCGACAGGAACGGTCACGGTCAGCGTCCCGTTTTCGCCGGTTTCACCGACGGGTTCGTCGTTGACGGACACCGTGGCGTTGCTGATAGCGTTACCGTCGGCGTCCAGCGCGGTGACGGACAGGTTCGCACCCGGTTCGAGCGTGCCTTCGACGACCAGGTCGATCTGCCCCTCCTCGTCCGCGTCATCGTCTTCCTCGGCCGACTCGAGTGGGATTTCGAGCTCACCCGCCGCCTCGTATTCGACTTCGACTTCAAACTCGTCCGCCTCGGGGACGGTCACCGTGATCGTCCCGCTGGAGTCGGTCGTACCGACGTGCTCGCCGTTGACGGACACGGCTGCGCCAGCAACCGGGTATTCCGCGTGGGTAGCAGTGATGGTCACGTTCTCGCCGACACTGGCGTTCCCATCCACGCCGAGGTCGAGTGACTCGTCCTCGTCACTCTCATCCATGTCGTCGTCTTCGGTCGCTTCCGTGTCCTCATCCGCGAGTGGGATTTCGAGTTCGCCTTCCCGTTCGGCTTCGACCTCGACCTCGAATTCATCGTCGTCCGGGACCGTGACGGCGATGGTCCCGTTCTCGTCAGTCTCGTACGTGTCTTCACCATTGACACTCACAGCGGCGAACCGGACCGGTTCGCCGTCCCGGCTGGCGGTAAGCGTGACTGTCTCACCGAGTGTGACGGTTCCGTCGACGGTGATGTTGACCGCACCATCTGTTTCGATTCCGTCCGCGGGTCCCTGTTCGCCGTTGTCCATGGCCCCGAGTGGCCCCGAGCCCTGTGTCGCCATGGCGGCGGTCGCGCCAGAAGCGATCACGAGGACCGAAACCACGAGGGCAGCTACGGTTCCGAATTTTACTGGTATCATGACGGGAGGTTCGTAAATTCCGTAACGTATCCAGACCTATGAACCGGGAAGACTGCTTAGCCGATTTCCGCCCAGTTCAGTCGAATTAAACGGCCTTGTCGGGATTCGAAACTACACCCGTTCTACAGATAAGCAAGGCGAATGCCTCGGGGTCGTACGGAAATCGAAGATTTCCGTGATGATGAGAATCGGAGATTCTCGAACTACTTGACCCCGAGGCGGTTCACATGACTGTCCGTCCGGTCTCAAAAACCGGAGACAAAACGTGTCGGGACGTCGTTCGGCTGGGTAGTCACTCCGACTGCAGCGCCTCGAACCGCGATTCGAGGTCCGCAAGCGTCGAGCGATACTGTTCGATCTGGGTCGCCAGCCGGTCCTCGAACGCGTCGAGCTGCTCGTGCATGTCTTCGGAGAGCTCCCCGGACTGGCCCTCGATCTCGGCCTGGAGGGATTCGTACTGGTCGACGACCACTTCCAGCGCGTCCAGCGTCCGGGCCTCGAAGTCGTCGTTCGCATCCAGGATGAGGTCCAGCTGCGCGTCGAGGCTGCTGAGCGCCCCGTCGACCGCCGCCTCGTACTCCTCGATACCGGCTTCGGCGGCTTCATCGGCGGACTCGACCATGTCGTCGTGAGCCGCGAGCAGGTCGTCGAAGCCACCCTCGACGGCCTGACGGAGGTCTTCGAGTGCCGCCTCGTCGGTCGGCGTGGTTGCCTCGATGGCCTCGAGGATGTCCTCGATCGCCCGCTGGCCGACCTCCAGGGTGCGCCGGTGGACGTCCGTGCCCTCGACTGCAGCCGAGCGCATGGCCGCGGCGAACGCCGCCGGGGCACTCGCCGACTCCTCGGCGAACTGCTGTCCCTGTTCGATCACGTCACGTTGCATCTCGAACATCGCCCCGAAAGGCGAGTCGTCGGTGGAATCGGTATCCTCAGTCATTGTCCTGGTTGCGCTTGAGCGGCACGATCACTGCCTGGACGATATCACCCTCGCCGAGGTCGAGGACCTCGCGTTCGGCGTCGGGAATGCTGATCCGGCCACCACTCTGGATCCGGGTCTTGAACGTCGCCGTCCCCTGGACCGCCTCCAGCGGGAACGACTCGGGCGTGGGAACCGCATCGAGCATGGCTTCGGTCATCTGTGCTGAGGTTTCGGTCGCGTCGGAGCCCGCCTGCCCCATCGCCTTCGCGAAGGCCGAGGGAAACATGGCGGAGTTGGAGTCGTCGTCTGTCATTGCGACACCTGACCATTCGTCCCTGTGACCATAAGTGTTTCCACTAAATGGAGTTAATCACCGTTTGATACCAGATAGTGGTGCATTTTGGTTTTGTTCGGTGTGGTTGCGATGCTGCGGGTTCGTCCTCCCCCACCCCGGAGGGTGGCACGGCCGGGGACTGGGCCCGTGACTCGGGCCGCGAACGACACCTAGATACGTCCGCCACCCCCAGCCATCCGCATGGAGGTGGCGCTCGTCATCCTCGACGGCTGGGGACTCGGCGACCACGACCGATTGAACGCGATCGAGGCCGCTCACACCCCCACGTTCGATCGCTACTGGGACACGGGCGTCACCGGCACCCTCCGCACCGACGGGCCGACCGTGGGCCTGCCGGAGGGACGCATGGGAAACAGCGAGGTGGGTCATCTCACCATCGGAGCCGGGCGCCCACTAGATCAACCGGCCCTCCGCATCGACCGACAGATCGAAGCCGGCACCTTCTGCGAGAACGAGGCCCTCCGGACCGTTTTCGACGACACCAGAGAACAGGACGGACGGCTGCACCTCATGGGGCTGGTCAGTGACGGCGGCGTTCACGCCGATCAGGCCCACTTACACGCGCTCATCGAGTGTGCCGCCGCGGAGGGCCTGGAGGTGGTGATCCACGCCTTCATGGACGGCCGGGACACGAGCCCGACCGCCGGCGAGGCGTTCATCACCGAACTCCAATCCGAAATCGAGCGGATCGGAACCGGCTCGGTCGCGACCGTCACCGGCCGCTACTACGCGATGGACCGGGACGGGAACTGGGAGCGAACCAAACGGGCCTACGACGCGATCGTAAACCGTGAGGCGACACATGAGGCCAAATCGGCACGGGCCGCCGTCGAACAGTCGTATGACCGTGGAGACACGGACGAGTTCATCGAACCGACCCTGATCGCGGACGGGCCGCCACTCGAATCCGGTGATGGCGTGGTCTTCTGCAACTTCCGGGCCGATCGGGCACGCCAGCTCACCCGGATGCTCGCGGACATCGACCCCGCCTGGCCCCAGTCGACGGAGCCACCGGAGATCACGCTCGCGACGATGACCGAGTACGATCGGCGCTTCGATCTGCCCGTCCTCATCGAACCAAACGAGCCCGAAATCACCCTTGGTGCGGTCCTCGAACGGGCCGGGTTGACACAGCTCCGGATCGCCGAGTCCGAGAAGTACCCCCACGTCACGTACTTCCTCAACGGCGGCCGCGAGATCGAGTTCGAGGGCGAAATCCGGGAGATCGTCGCCAGCCCGGACGTGCCGACCTACGATCAAAAGCCGGAGATGAGCGCAGCCGGGGTCACCGACGCCGCGGTCCGGATCATCGACGAGCAGGACCCTGACGTACTCGTGCTCAACTACGCGAACCCCGACATGGTCGGGCACACGGGCGACTACGAGGCGACGATCGAGGCCGTCGAGACCGTCGACGCCGAACTCGATCGCCTGGGCACGGCCATCCGGGAGGCAGGTGGCCACCTGCTCGTAACCGCCGACCACGGCAACGCCGAGGACATGGGCACGCCGGAGACACCGCACACGGCCCACACGTTCAATCCAGTCCCGTTCATCTCGATCGATCCCGCGAACGGTAACGGCCGCATTCGCGAGGGCGGGACCCTCGCGGATCTCGCGCCAACGATCCTCTCGATTCTCGGACTCGACCGCCCCGAGGGGATGACGGGACGCTCCCTGCTCACGAATTAAGGTCTCTCGTACACGATCTCGCCGTCGACGACCGTCAGGTCCACCGAAAGCTCGGAAGCGGGCCGGTCCCAGGGGGAATCAGAGAGCACGATTACGTCCGCTGGGGCCCCGACCTCGATCGTCCCCGGAGACCCGCCGCGGGCGAGTGGGCCACGCGTCCCCGCCTGCAGCGCCTCCGTCACGGCAAGTCGCTGTTCGGGGCCGGGCGCGGACCGCAGGCGCTCGATCGCCCGAAGCGGGGCCATCGAGAACCCGTCGCTCCCGAGTGAGAGTGACACGCCGGCCGCATGCAGGCGACCGTAGCGGCCATCACGCCCTGACTCGGCCCGGTCGAGCGTGTCCGGACTGACGACGACCGTCGCCAATCGCGCTGCGAGCGCCCGTATCTGGTCGTCACGCACCCGATCGGCGCGATCGATCACGAGACCGGCTTCGAATTCCGAGAGCACCTCATCGAGGGCCTGCTCGTCGGTTGCCAGGGGCCGGACGGTGAGGCCCGCGGCCGATGCCGCCTCGCGGAGCGCCGCGAGCGACGGGAGCGTCGATTCGTCGGCCAGTTGCTGGTCGACGTCGACCCGGATCGCCCCCATCCGCAATCGGTCGTTCCCCGCACCGGTTGGTATCCCAAGAGTTCTCGCCGCCGCGATGGGGTCGCCGGCGTCCCCGACTGCCGGCCGGCGGTCCACCTGCACTCGCAGCGACAGCGCCCCCGCTCGATCGAGGGCCTGGTAGGCGCGGGCCGTCGTGGCGGTCAGCACGTCGTCCTGGACCCCAGTGACGCCGTGTCGATGGGCGTGTTCGATCCCCGCCTCGATCAGGTCCCGGGCCCGGTCACGGCCGGAAGCGAGTGCTTCCCAGACCGGCCGCGAATCGGGCCACTCGACGACGCCGCTCTCCACTGGCTCGTGGCCGATAGTGTCGACCGCGACCGAGTTGAGCGTCATTGTCTTCCGGTCCCCGCTGATCGCGACGACGGGCCGGGTCTCGCTCACGGCGTCGAGATCGGTCCGATCGAGCGAGGCGTTCGGCGAGCCGACACCGACGACCCACTCCCGATCCCGTTGGGCGTCGGTCCGAAGTCGGGAACGCGCCGTCTCCGCATCCACACCGGAGAGATCGGCGCGACGGCGTCGAAGCCCGATTCCCAGCAGGTGGGCGTTCGCGTCCACGAACCCCGGGATCACCGGCCGGCCGTCGAGATCGACTCGGGTGGTCTCGATTCCCTCCAGAAACTCGACCTCGTAGGTGTCCGCGACACGGACGACGATACCGTCACGGACCGCGAACGCCTCGGCGGTCTGATCCGGGTGCGAGAGCGTGTGGACCTCGCCATCGACGAAGATCGCGTCGGCGGGTGCAGCCATATCCCAACGGACGGGCCGGCGAGCAAAACGGTTGGGTTTCGGACTCAGAGTCGGCGAAAGCCAGCGGCCCCCCGGACGACCAGCCCCTGGCGGGTGAGTTTCTCCAGGATCTCGCGGGCGGCGTCTGCCGGCACCCCGTGCTCGCTCGCGTACTCGACGATCGCCGACTCGGTCGGTTCATCGAGGGCGTCCAGGGCGGCCAGCACACGGTCACGACGACTCATCGAGCCGGTGTCCGCTTCGGTGGCGGCCGCGGCGACCTGATCCGGATCCAGGCCCTGTCCTTCGAGATACTCCCGATCGTCGACCCCCGCAGATTCGATCGCCGCGGCCATCTCGCTCACGGAGTCCAGTTTCTCGTAGGCTTCCGCCCGGTCCTGGGCGCTCGCGAGCATCGCCGAGCGAACCTCCCGGGCCGCCTCGCGGTCCTCGGTCGTGGTGAACTTCTTGAGCCGGTCGAACTGGTGGCGGGTCCCACAGCGCGGGCACGTGGTCGTCTCGGGCCGGTCCGCGACGATCCAGAGTGCCTGACAGTTCGAGCAACCCACCACGGCGTACATAGGTTACAGTGGTCGGTCCGCCCTGTTAAACCTCATCGACCCGGTCGAGGAAGGTATCGAAGGCCCCGCTCTCCGGGTGGACGTGGGTGTAGGTGCCGAGCGTGGCGTACTCGGTCAGCCCGTCCCGTCCGTCACTGATGCCCTCGCCGCGTGACATCGAGAAGGCGAGCGTGGCGTCCGAATCGAGGGTCGCCGTGGAGTAGTGAAATTCGTGGCCCCGGCGATGGTCGCCCCGGTTTGCGGTGAGGGTGTCCCGGTCGGCCACCAGTTCGACGTGATCCAGCGCCTGGTACCGTTCGGTCATCCGGATCTCGGCTGGCAGGACTCCAGCCATCCGGTAACTGTCACCCGCGGTGGTTTCAAGCGTCTCCGAGAGGGCCATCAACCCGCCACACTCCCCGAAGACCGGCGTGCCGGCCACAGCGCGCTCTCGGATCGCATCCAGGGTGTCGCTCGCTTCGAGTTCGGCGGCGAACCGCTCCGGATAGCCGCCCGGGAGGTAGATGCCGTCACACTCTGGGACGGGATCGCCAGCCACGGGCGAGAAGGTGCGGACGGTTCCAGCGGTTTCGAGGCGCTCGCGAGTGGCGGCATAGAGAAACGAGAAGGCCTGATCGCGAGCCAGCGCGATACAGGAATCAGTCTCGGGTGGATCGGGCACCGCTGGAGCGGCCGGGGGTTCACGAGCCGCGTCGAGCAATCGATCGGTTCGAATGTGCTCGGCGGCCGCGGAGAGCCCTTCGCGTGGCAGGGTGGCCTCCTCGCCCATGAAGAGTCCGAGATGCCGATCCGGGATGTCGAGGTCCTCGCGGGGCGGGATGCGACCGAAATAGGTCAGGTCGTCGGGGAGCGCAGCCCGGATCCCGTCCTCGTGGCGGCCGCCGTGGGCCCGCTGAGCGATGATCCCGGCCACCTCGATGTCGGTCCCGGCCTGGGTGGCGTACTGCTGGAAGCCAAGCGCGGTCGCCGCCACGCTCTCCATCCCGGCTTTGGCATCGACGATCAGCACGACCGGCAGTGAGAGGGCGTCCGCAACCATCGCCGTGCTGGAGGCATCACCGTCATACAGGCCCATGACACCTTCGACGACCGCCATGTCCCCGCTCCCACGGGCGTAGTTCCGGCGGACGCCATCCGTCCCCTCCATCCAGACATCAAGCGTGCGCGAGGGGCGACCCGCGATCGCGGCGTGATGGCTGGGGTCGATGAAGTCCGGGCCCGCCTTCGCGGGCTGAACGTCGACGCCGGCCTCCTCGAGGGCCGTCATGACGACCAGCGAGGCGACGGTTTTGCCCACGCCGGAAGCCGTGCCGCCCAGGACGACGCCCTTCATGGGTGATGCTCCATGGCCAGCGTTCTGGCCTGCTCGAACTTCCCGGCTTCGAGTGTCTCGTGGATCCGGTCGTCTTCGAGGACGTCCCAGAGGAACTCCCGACGGGCCGCCGACGGGAGGTCCTCGGCCCGCTCGCGGAGTTCGGACTGGAGTTCGACCATCGGATCGAGGGTCTCGAACTCGGCTTCCAGTTGCTGTCTGAGGTATTTGCTCACGGCCGGGCTTCCCCCGCCGGTGGCGATACCGACCGTGAGGTTATCGCCCGCAATCACACTCGGGGTGATGGTCCGCCCGGCCTCGTCCACCCGGTTCACGAGCGCGCCCTGTTCGGCCGCCCGAGCGGCGATCCGGTCGTTCAACTCGGCGTCGTCGGTTGCGGGGATCACGAGAAACGCGTCGTCGGCGTACCAGGCCGCGAGGTCCCCATCGATCTGGGTCCGGTGGAGCCGACAGTCGATCTCCGAGAAGCGCTCGTGGAAGGCAAGTGAGGGGACGACGACCTCGGCTTCGGTGGCAAACAGCGCGGCCTTCCTCGCGGCGACCGCGCCACCGCCGAAGATGACGACTCGACGGTCCGTGAAATCGTGAAAGAGCGGGATCATCGCGGTTGGCCGGACGCCCAGTCGATGTCGGGGACCCGATCACGCATCGAGACGACCTCGCCGATGACCGTCGTCGCGGGGGGTTCGATGTCTGCCGCCGCGGCCCGGTCGACGACGGTTCCCAGCGTGGCGGTGAGGGTCTGCTGTTCGTCCCAGGTCACCTTCTCGATCATGGCGGTGGGGACATCCGCCGGAACGCCCCGGTCCCGGAGGCGGCCGACGTAATCCGGGAGACGCTTGACACCCATCAGGACGATAAGCGTCTCGCCGCCCTCGACGCGTTCGGCCAGCGCGTCCCAGTCGACGTGGTCCTCGCTCTTCTCCGCGGCCTCGTGTCCGGTGATGACGGTGAAACTGGAGGAAATCTCCCGGTGGGTGACGGGGATACCCGCGAGTTCCGGGGCCGCGACGACACTCGTCACGCCGGGCACGACCCGGAAGGGCACGTCTCGGGCCGCGAGAAACTCCGCCTCCTCGCCGCCGCGGCCGAAGACGACCGGATCGCCGCCCTTCAACCGAACCACCGATTCGCCCGCCCGGGCGCGGTCCAGCATGAGATCGTGGATCTGGTCCTGGGTCGTCCGGGGCTGGGTGCGTTTGCCCACGTCGATGCATTCCGCTCCCTCAAGGGAGTCGACGATCGCCGCACTCGTCAGCGAATCGTAGAGGACGACATCCGCACTCTGGAGGAGTCGCCAGGCCCGGACGGTCAACAGCCCGGGGTCACCCGGCCCCGCACCGACCAGTGCGACCGACCCGCCATCCCGGACCCAGAGGTCGGCGGGTGAATCGGTGCCACAGGCCATCTCGACGGGGGACTGTGCTGTGGCCGCCTGGCGGTCGTCGAATTCGCCGTTCAACCGCGTCATCGCCCGCCCAACTGGTGGCGCCGGCGTGGACGCGGTCACGCTGCCGAGCGGGGCATCCAGCCCCTCACTCGATCGACCCGACGATTGGTTCGTCTCTGTCCGGGCCCGCCCAGCATTGCCCGCCGACTCCCGTGAATTCCCCATGGTACCCGAGGCTCTTGGCTCCGGCGTATTAAATCTAATTTTGTTTATCGCAATCCAAATTGTTTTAATTGGGCCCCCAGAAGCTATTCCCACAGCATGCACATTGCAGAGGGATTTCTGCCACCGGTCTGGGCCGCGGCCTGGGCACTGTTCGCCGCCCCGTTCGTCGCCTACGGGACCTATCGGGTCGCGACCTACGTACGGAAATCGCCGGAGCGAATGGCGATGCTGGCCCTCGCCGGGGCCTTCATGTTCGTGCTCTCGGCGATGAAGTTCCCCTCGGTCACCGGGAGCACGTCCCATCCCACCGGGACGGGCATCGCGGTCGTGCTCTTCGGCCCGGCCGTGACCGCCGTGCTCTCGACCATCGTCCTGGTCTATCAGGCACTCCTGCTCGCTCACGGCGGGATCACCACCCTGGGGGCGAACGTCGCCTCGATGGGGATCATCGGTCCCGCGGTCGGCTGGCTGGGCTACCGGGCCGTCCGTGACCGGACGGGCATCGTCACCGGGACCTTCGTGGCGTCGGTGCTGGCCAACTGGGCGACCTATATCGTGACGTCGGTGCAACTCGGGGCGGCGTTCCCGGCCGGGGGCGGAATCGCCGGGGTGCTCACAGCCGCGGGGAACTTTGCTGCGGTCTTCGCGGTGACACAGCTCCCCATCGCAATCGTGGAGGGGGTGATCGCCGCCGCGATGATCAAACAGCTTCTGGCGGTCAAACCCGCCGTGACGTCGAAACTGGGGGTGTCGACGTGAACCGACTCACACTGCTCGCGGGGCTCGCCGTGATCGGTCTCCTCCTGATTCCGGTCCTGGCACCCGGGATCGGTGCCTGGGGCGGGGCAGACGGGGCCGGGATGGCACTGGTCGCCGACCAGGAACCGGCCTACGAGCCGTGGTTCGAGTCGATCTGGACGCCACCGTCCGGCGAGATCGAATCCGTACTGTTCAGCCTCCAGGCGGCGATCGGGGGCGGCATCATCGGCTACCTGCTTCGTGGCTGCCCGGACAACTGAAATGCACACGACACTCGAGGGCGTCCAGCAGTCGGCGACCCCCGCGATCAGGGGGCCGCTGCAGGTGTATGTCGTCGTTTTTGCCCTCGGGTTGACCCTCGCCGCCCCGACTCGACTGGGGCAGGCAGTCGCCGGGCTCTGTTTTCTCGGCCTCACGATCGATGCGGTCGGTGTCGGACCGCTGCGCTGGCTCGGCGTGCCCGTGTTCTTCCTCGCACCCGGGCTCGCGGTGGTTCTGGTCACGGCCCCCGGTGCGGTACTGTACGAACTGGGGCCGCTCACGGTGACCGACACCGGCCTGCAAACGGCGCTTGACACCACCGTTCGGTCGCTTGCCACCCTCTCGATCCTGGCGTATTTGATCGCCTCGACCCCCGTCTCGACGGTCGTGCTGACCCTCCGGAAGGCCGGACTCCCGAACGTGCTCGTGGAGTTGTTCCTCTATGTCTACCGGGCCATCGCGACGGTTATGGCCGAGGCCGAGCGGATGCACACCGCGGCGACAGCCCGGGTCGGGTTCGGAAATCGACGGGCCACGCTCCGGACGATGAAACTGCTGGCAAGCGCGCTTTTCGTCCGCACGATCGACCGCGTCGAGGCCCTCGACGAATCGCTGCGGGCCCGATGCTACGACGGCGAACCGCCGGCCCAGGCCCACGTGGAGAGCGAGGGCTATGGCTACGCGCTCGGCGTGCTGGTGCTGCTCGTGGGGGTGCACCTGCTGTGACCCTCCGCGCCGAGGGCGTCGCCTTTGCCTACCACGGGTCGCCGGTGCTGACGGGCGTCGACTTCACGGCCGAGACCGGCGTGGTAACTGCCCTGCTCGGCCCGAACGGGGCCGGCAAGTCCACCCTCCTCAAACACTTCAACGGGCTCCTGCGGCCCGACGCGGGACGGGTGCTGGTTGACGGCACCGAGATCGAAGACGACGAGGCGATCCTGCGCGAGGTTCGATCCCGGGTTGGCTTTGTCTTCCAGAATCCCGCGGATCAACTCATCGCGCCCACAGTTCGCCAGGACGTGACCTTCGGCCCGCGAAACATCGGGGTCGCCGACGCGGTGGATGTAGACAGCCTGCTCGCCCGAGTGGGGCTGCCCGACGCCGGCGACCGACATCCACACACCATGAGCAACGGCGAGCAAAAGCGAGTCGCCCTGGCCGGCGTCCTGGCGATGGACCCGGATTACGTCGTCATGGACGAGCCGACGGCCGGGCTCGACGGGGACGGAGCCGCCCAGTTCGTGGGCCTGATCGAAGACCTGGTCGCTGCGGGAGTCACCGTCCTCCTCTCGACGCACCACGTCGGCTTCGCCACGACCGTCGCGGACCGGATCGCCGTCCTCACAGAGGGGGAAATCAAGTACGAGGGAAAGGATATCGACCGGGAGACGGCCGTCCAGTTCGGCCTCCGGACCTGGGCCCTCTAAGGAAGGTGAGTTTGTCCTACTACAAACGATATTGTTTTAGTCGGGCGTCCGTTTGGTCACGACGATGGGACGGATCTCGCTCCCCGAATCGACCGCGCCGGGCCCCACCAAGCCGGCAGTCAGGGCCCTGGTCCTGTGGAAACTCGACCTCGAACCGGACGACCACGTCGTCGACGTGGGTGCCGGGACCGGGGCTGTAACGCTCGAAGCCGCCCAGGTCGCCGATCGGGTCACCGCGATCGAGCGGGATCCGGACCGGGTGGCGGCGATCCGAACGAATCGGGAGGCCTCGACCGTCGAGGGCACGGTATCCGTGACACAGGCTGTTGCGCCCGAGGGACTGCCGGACGCCGCCGACGCCGTCTTCGTCGGTGGGACGCGGAACCTCGATGGCGTGCTCGACTGGATCGAGCAGGTCGCCCCGCGGACAGTCGTCCTGAACGCGGCCCGACTGGAGACGGCCGTTCGAGCTATCACCGAATTCCGGGCGCGGGATTTCGATCCCGAAATCCGGCGAATTGCGATCGGAACGGGCCAGGAACTGGCCGGCGAGACGGCGATCGAGCCCCAGCGACCAGTGTACATGATCGCCGGCACGCCGGGGGGTGGGGCATGACCCTCTACGGGGTTGGCCTGGGTCCCGGCGACCCGAAGCTGGTGACGGTCCGCGGGAAAGAACTCATGGAGCGAGCCGAGCGGGTGTACGCGCCGGGTGATCTCGCCGCGGAAATCGCCGGCGAATTCGTTCCGGACGAGCGAATCGAGCAGCTTTCCTTCCCGATGACCCGGGACGAGAGCGCACTGCGGGCCGCCTGGGAGGAGGCCGCCGAAGTCGTCGCCCCCGCCGCCGAGACGGGGACAGTCGCCTTCGTGACCATCGGCGACCCGAAGATCTACTCCACGTTCTCGCATCTGGAGCGGGCGATGAAGGAGTACCAGGCGGTCGACGTGGAGACCGTGCCGGGCGTGAGTGTCCTTTCGGCCTTCACCGCGGCGATGGACGTGACGATCGACGACGGCCCGATCGACGTGCGGGAGGCCCGGGCCGGCGTTCCCACGGACGGTCCCGATCAGTGTCTCCTGCTGAAGGTGACCGACGTGACAGCGACACACCAAAAACTGACCGCGGCCGGCTACGACGTGATCTACGGTCGACGACTCTTCATGAACGACGCCACAGTGACCACCGAGCCCACGAGTCTCGAAGACGACTACTTCACCGTCGCGTTCGCCACACGGGGGCGATCGGCATGAGCGGCGTTCCCTGGCAGCAGGGCGAAGCGATCCCCTTCGTCGGGGCGGGGCCGGGCAACCCCGAACTCATTACGGTTGCCGGCCGCGAGGCCCTCGAAGGCGCCGACCTGGTGGTACATGCCGGGTCGCTCGTCAACAGCGACGTCCTAGTAGCCTACGCCCCCGACGCTCGCTGGGTCGATAGCGCCGGCAAGGATCTCGAAACGCTGGTCGAGACCATGGCCACGGCGTACGAGGACGGCGAGGCGGTCGTCCGGTTGCACAGCGGGGACCCCTCGATTTTCGGGGCCGCCCTCGAACAGATCGACGCGCTGGCCGAGCGGGAAATCCCGGCCTACGTGATCCCGGGCGTCACCGCCGCCTTCGCCGCGAGCGCCACGCTTGGCACCCAGCTCACCCTTTCGGGGATCGCCAACCACGTGGCGATCACGCGCCCGCGCGGAAAGACCCTCGACGCCGAGCAGGATCACGTGACCGAGTTCGTCGGCATGGGCGACGTGACGACGGCCGTCTACCTGGGCACACATGCCATCGAGGGGATGATGGACCGGCTGCTCGAGGCCGGCGAGGATCCCGAGACGCCGGTCGCCGTGGTCTATCACGCCTCCTGGCCCGACGAGGACGTGATCAAAGGCACGATCTCGGACATCACGGCCCAGGTCGAAGCGGCCGGCTACCAGGCGAGCGCGCTCGTACTGATCGGCGAGGCGGTCACCGGCGGCGGGTACGACCGCTCACATCTCTACGGCGGCTGGGCGACCGACGCGGGTGATGATTCGTGACCGGGGAGAGCGAGGTCGATTCGGTCGCGGTGATCGCCTTCGAGCGGGACACGGAGGCGGCCACCGAAATCGCCACCGCCCTGGAAGCGCCGGGCCGGACCGTCGAGCACGTGGAGTACGCTGACGGCGTGTTTGAGGCCGCGTGGGACCGGGATGCCATCGTGGCCGTGATGGCCAGTGGCATCGTCGTCCGGAAGATCGCCCCGCTGCTGGAAGACAAGTGGACCGACCCGGCCGTCGTAGCAATCGACGGAGATCACACCTGGTCGCTGCCACTCGTGGGCGGCCATCACGGGGCCAACCGCCTTGCAGCGGAACTCACTGCCGTCGGGGCCGTGCCGGCCGTAACCACGGCGACGGAGGCCGCCGGAAAACAGGCCGTCGAAGGGCGGGCCGAGGCACTCGACGCGACCATCGAGACCCCGGACTCCACGGTCGCGACGAACCTCGCCGTACTCCGCGAAGCGCTGGGGCCGGTCGAGCGCCTCGAAGGGCCCCGGGCGGTCCTGGTGGACGAGGACGTGACCGTCCTCCGGCAGTCGGGGGACGCCAACCTGGTCCTGGGAACCGGCTGCCGCGCCGGAACCGACGCCGAAACCTGCAAGCAGGCCTGGCGTGGGGCGCTCGAAGCCGCCGATCGCGAGCTCTCGGAGGTGGCTTTTGTCGCGACCGGCGACCTGAAAGCCCAGGAGCCGGGGTTACGTGAGGCTGCCGCGGATCTGGACCTCGGACTGGTAACTTTCGAGAGGGAGACCCTGGAGGACTTCGAGGGACCCAGTCCGTCGAAGGCCCGGGAACTGACCGGCTGGCCCGGCATTGCCGAGGCCAGTGCCCTCGCCGGCGGTCACGATCACGAGTTACTGGCCGAAAAGCGGCAGTTCGAGGACCAGGTTACGGTGGCGATCGGCCGATGACCGAGTGGCAAACGGCGGGCCACGTCACCCGCCCGATGGACGGGGCAAACGGCAAGCTACTCGTGGTCGGAATCGGTCCCGGCCGCCCCGATCACCTGACGCAGGCGGCCCGCGAGGCGATCCAGGCCGCGGATACGGTCTACGCGGCCTCGCTGTATCAGGAGTTCCTGGACGAAACCGGACTGCTCGACGATTCGACGGTGATCGAGTCGAGTCGAAACGCGAAGGAGCGTCAGGCCCGGGAGACCTTCGACCGAGTTCAGTCGGGCGAGACAGTCCTCCACGTCTCAGGGGGCGACCCGAACGTCTATGGAAAATCCGACCTGCTCGTGGCACTGGCCGAGACCGAAGCCGACGGCGAGATCCCGATCGAAATCGTCCCCGGGGTGACCGCTGCGCTCGGCGGAGCAGCCTTACTGGGCGCGCCCCTCTCGAATGACTTCTGTACGATCTCGCTGTCGAGTCAGCGCCGCGAGCAGGCCGAAATCGACGAGAAACTCGCGGCGGCGACCAGGGCCGGTTTCGTGCTCGTGCTCTACAACGGCTGGCGATCGCTCCCCGAGGCGCTCTCGATCGTCAGCGAGCACCGCCCCGGATCGGTGCCGGTCGCGATCCTCGAAGACGTCGGCCGAGGGGACCGTGGCCGCAATCCGGCTGGCGAGACCGTCGCGATCTCGCGGCTGGCCGACGCCGCGTCCGAACTCGACCCACAGACCCCGGGCACGCTCGTCGTGATCGGGACCGAAGCCTCCCGCGTGCTCGAACCGGCCGGAGACGGCCGCCCGTTTTTCGTCACGCCGCGGGGCGATACGACACCACTTCACCAATGACAGAGAGACCGAGCGATCCCGAAACGGGAACAGACGAGACGAATCGAACGACAGCGGACGTCGGCCGCCTGGTCGCCGTCGGCATCGGCCCGGGCCATCCCGAGGGGATGACAGTTCGGGCTCGGGAGACCCTCCAGGCCGTCGAGCAGATCGTGGGTTACGAGACCTACATCGACCTGCTTCCGGACGCCCTGCTCGACGCCGCCGAGTCGGTCTACGCGACCGGCATGGGTAGCGAGGTCGAGCGAACCGAATCGGCGGTCGACCGGGCCATCGACGGGGCGTCGGTCGCGCTCGTCGGGAGCGGCGACCCGAACGTCTACG
This sequence comes from Halodesulfurarchaeum formicicum, assembly GCF_001886955.1. Lineage (NCBI taxonomy): Archaea > Methanobacteriati > Methanobacteriota > Halobacteria > Halobacteriales > Halobacteriaceae > Halodesulfurarchaeum > Halodesulfurarchaeum formicicum. The sequence continues at coordinate 1,877,278 of NZ_CP016804.1, forward strand.
CGCTCGGCGGCCTCGTCCTCGAAGTCCTCGAATCGCGGGGTGTAGCGCCCGCAACCGTGGACTTCGAGGTCGTGCCGGGAGTGCCAGCGGCCCAATCGAGTGCGGCCCGCCTGGGTGCCCCGCTCGTGAACGACGCAGTGACGATCAGCCTCTCGGATCATCTCACCACCCGCGAGGAGATCGAATCGCGGCTCCGGGCCGTCGCACCCGAGGACTTCGCCATCGCCATCTACAACCCCTGGAGCCCGAACCGGGCGGCGATCTTCCAGCAGGCCTGTGAGATCCTGCTGGAACATCGGGCACCCGACACGCCAGTCGGGATCGTCCACGGCGCTGGGCGGGCGGACGAACAGACACGCCTGCTCACGCTCGGGGAACTGCCCGAGATGGGCGACGCTGAAGTCCTCGACATGACCGCGACGATCGTCGTCGGCACCGAGGAGACACGCATCTGGGGCGATCGCATGATCACGCCCCGTGGGTACGAACGAAAGTACGACTACTGAGTCGATTTACCATGACAACGAACACACCGGTGTTACTCGCCGGACACGGCTCTCGACGCGAGGAATCGAACGAACAGGTCAAGGAAGTCGCGGCGGCCCTGGAGGACCGCCTGGGCGAGCGGGTCATGCCCGCCTACATCGAGTTGACCGAACCCCTCATCGACGAGGGGATCGAGACGCTGGCCCCGGAGGCGGAGTCGGTCACGGTCGTCCCGCTCTCCCTGTTCGCGGCGGGCCACGTGAAAAACGACATCCCGCTTTTCGTCCAGCACGCCCGCCAGGCCTACCCCGACGTCGAGTTCAACTACGGGTCGAACCTGGGGGCCCGCCCGGAGATGATCGAAATCGTCGCCGACCGCATCAGCGAGGCCGCCGCGACGATGGACGCCGACCCGGAGACCGACGACGTCGCCGTGGTCTTTGTCGCCCGCGGGTCGAGTGATCCGGACGCCAACGCCGAGGCCTACCGGCTCGCCCGACTCGTCCAGGAGGGACGACCCTACACCCGAGTCGAGCCGACCTTCATCGGCATCACCGAACCGCTCTTCGATCAGACCCTGACCGAGGTGAGTCGCCACGAACCGGACGCGGTGATCGTCATGCCCTACATGCTCGGCGATGGAGTTCTCAACCAGCGGATCGCGGATACCGTCGCGGAGTACGACACGGCACACCCGGAGATCGAAACTGCACACACCGACGTCTTAGGCGTCGACGAGCGGCTCATCCGGGCGCTGGAACACCGGGTCATGGAGGCCCGTCAGGGCACGGTCTCGATGTCCTGTGACCAGTGTATCTACAAGGTCACACTCGAAGATTACGAGGACGAGGTCGGCGGCGAGAAGGCCTTTGTCCACTCGCTGGAGCATACCCTGGCCCACGTGAGCGACGACCACGAACACAGTCACGACCACGGCCACGGCGACGGTCACGACCACAGTCACGGTGACGGAGACGACCACAGCCACAGCCACGGAGACGGAGAGGATGACCACGGAGACGGACATGGCCACAGCCACGGGGATGGCCACGGGCACGGACACGGCCACAACGAGGATGGTGGCCATGGCCACGGACACGACCACGGCGATGGCCACGGACACGACCACGGCGATGGCCACGGACACGACCACGGCGATGGCCACGGGCACGGCGACGACCATGGCCATAAACACGGCCACGGGGACTGTGACGGCCACGGCAACTGTGGCGGCCACGAGTAGCTCGGCCTGACTAGTCGTTCGCGGATTTTCTGACGGCCTGAACCGAGGCTTCGGAGAGCTCTTCGAGTGGGATCGCTCGCGCCCCGGCGGCGGTCACCAGGTCGTCGATGAGGGCGGCCCGGTCCCCCGGTTGACTCGCGTCGACCACCAGCACCTCCCCGGCCGTCTCGCCGAGGGTAGTGGCTGCCTCGCGGGTTGCCGCTGTGGGACTGCCCGTGGCGACGTTGGGGCGGCCGTCGGTCACCACGACGGCGACGCTCACGGCCGGGTCGGCCCGCTCGATCAGTTCGCTTGCAGTCTCCAGGCCGGCCGGCAGCGGGGTGCGATCGCCAGCTGGCAGGTCCTTGAGATGTCGCGCGGCAAGCGAGACGCTGTCGGTCGGGGGCAGGAGGACCTCCGCATCGTCGCCGGCAAAGGCCACGAAGGCGACCTCGTCCCGCTCCTCGTAGCTCTCCTTGAGCAGTTCGAGCACCGTCCCCTTGGCCGCCCGCATCGCGGGCCGCATCGAGGCGCTGGCGTCGACGGCGAACACCACGAGGGCCGTCGCCGATCCCGCCCGGACCGACTGGCGGAGGTCCCGGCGTTCGAGGGGCTCACTGCCACGTTTGGCGCCCTCCCGCACCGACGCCGCCACGTCCACGTCCGCGGCCGATTCCGCGGGTGCGGTTCGGATCCGCGGGCCGTCGGCGTCGACGGCCGGGTCAGTTTCGGCCCGGCCCGATCCGACCGGGTCGGCCTCCGACTGGGCGCTGGGGTCGATCTGGAGATCGGGGGCGGCACTCGACCCAGGTGACGGGGAAGCGATGCCGGGTGGCGGCCGGGCCGTCTCTTCGTCCGGCGACGCTTCCGCGTCCGGGTCGTCCTCGTCGCCAGTTTGGTCCGCGGACTCGCTGTCATCGTCGTCGCGGCCCGCTTCCTGCCCGTCGCCGGGTTCGGCTTCGGTCTCGCGGCCCCCCGTCCCACCGCTTTCCGACCGGGCGTCCGGCGGGGACTCGGGCTGTCGAGAACGGTTCGAATCACCATCCTCGGGGTTCGAATCGTCGCTTCCCGTTGTGTCCGAGTCCCCACCGCCGCCGGCAGTCGAATTGCCATCCCCCTCGCCTCGGCCCTGGCGCTGGTCGCGGCGCTGGTCACCGGCCCCGTCCTCGGGTTCAGCGTCACCCGCAGTCGACTCCTCGTCCTGGCTCTCTGGCTCCGGCGGTGTGGGATCGTCGCCGAAGTGATCAGCAAGCACGTCCTCCAGGGGTGTGTGGTCCTCGAACGGACGACTCTGAAGCCGATGGGGAAGCGCGTAGCGAAGCGCGGTCTCCACGTCGGCCTCCCGAACCGTCTCGCGACCGTCCAGGGCCGCGAAGGTGCGGGCCGCCCTGGCGGCGGCGATATCGCCACGATGGCCGTCAACGCCGGCGTCGACACAGACCTCGGCGATGGTTTCGGCGAGTTCCGTCGGGAGCGCGACCGTTTCGAGTGCTGCCCGGGCGTCGAGAAGCGTCTCGCGGAGCCGCTGGATGTCTTGCTGGTGGGCCGCGGCCGGATCGCTCGTGGGGTCACGTTCAAGCGCGGATTCGACGATCGCTACCCGCTCGTCGAGGTCCTCGCTTCCGGTCACCTCGACCTGGAGCGCAAAGCGATCCCGAAGCTGTGGTCGGAGGTCCCCCTCCTCGGGGTTCATCGTCCCGATCAGCGTGAAATCCGCCGGATGCGTCTCGCTCACGCCGTCCCGCTCGACCCGGTTGACGCCACTGGCGGCGGCATCGAGCAACACGTCCACCAGATGGTCGTCGAGCAGGTTCACCTCGTCCACGTAGAGAAAGCCGCGATTCGCCTGGGCGAGCAGGCCCGGCTCGAAGGTCGACTCGCCGTCGAGTGCATCCGAGAGGGAGAGCGAACCGACGACCCGCTCGCGGGTGGCCCCCAGGGGCACCGTAACCAGCGGGACGGGCCGGGTCTCGACCGGCGGATCGGTTCGCGTTCGACACGAGTCACACTGTCGAGCGGGGTCGTCGGGCGGACAGCCGTAGGGGCAGTCTGCGACCGCCCGCTGGGTCGGAAGCAAGTCCACGAGTCCCCGGACCGCCGTCGACTTCGCCGTCCCTTTCTCGCCCTGGATCAACAGGCCGTCGATGGCGTCGTTCGCCGCGACCGCGAGCAGCGCCCGCTTGAGGCGATCCTGCCCCACGATCGCCGGAAACGGGACGTCGGACTGAAACCCAACCATACTTGTAGTAGACCAACCCGAGTATAATAAGGATGTGTTCCATCGGGCTCTACACGGCGACCGACCAGCCGGTCACCGCGATCAGGGCGGCCGCCGATCGGCTGTCCGGGGTCGACCTCCTGGTCCGCTCGGGGGCCGCCCTGGACGGTCCGGAGGCGGTTTCGGAGTTCGTCGATCGGCTCGCTCGTTGTGACGTGGCGGTTTTCTGGTTGCACGGCTCCGAATCCCGGCTGCCGGACTTCGAATCCGTCCGCGAACGCCTGGTCGAACGCGGCGTTCCAGTCGTCGTCGCTCGATCGGGCACCGCTACGGGGGACACGGATTCGACCGTCGAGCCGGGGGTTCAGTCCACCGTCCGGGCGTATCTCGACCGCGGCGGGGTGCTCAACATGGAGAACATGATCAGGTACCTCGCCGACGAGTTCGACGCGGCCGACTGGCCCCACGACGAACCGGTCGATCTGCCCTCGACGGGCGTGTATCACCCCGACCATCCGGGAGCGACAGTCGAGGACCTCCGCGAAACCTTCGACCCGGATCGGCCCACCGTGGGCATCTGGTTCTACGAGAGCCACTGGACCTTCGAGAACACCCGGTACGTGGACAGCCTCGTCAGGGCCCTCCAGTCCGAGGGGGTAAACGCCTTCCCGGTGTTCACGAACCCGACCGGGGAGCGAGACGCCCGCTGGGTCGCCGAGCACTGGTTCAGTGACGAATCGGGTGCGGTCGTCGATGCGGTCCTCACGACGTTCATGTACTCGCTGACGATGGACGAACGGGGGCGTTCGGCGAGCGAACCGGCAGATTCCACGGCGGGATTCCTCGCGGCGCTGGACGTGCCCGTGGTGCAGGCGATGGTCTCGATGCGCTCCCGGGCAGCCTATCGGGCCGACGACGCGGGGCTTCCAGCCTTCGAGCTGGCGCTCTCAGTGGCCCTGCCCGAACTCGACGGCGTGGTCGTCTCCCACCCGATCAGCGGCAAGGAGCGGGCGGCTGGCACGTGGGACGGGGCGGCCGACGGGACCGCACCCCTCCTCCACCAACCACTCGAAGACCGGGTCGGGCACGCGGCCAGGCTGGTATCGAACTGGGCTCGGCTCGGGCGCAAACCCCCCAGTGACAAGCAAGTTGCGGTGGTCCTCCACAACTATCCCCCCTCGGACGACGGGATCGGGACCGCCTTCGGCCTCGACACGCCGGCGAGCCTGGATCGACTCCTGGATCAGTTGGCCGATCGCGGGTATCGAATCACTGATCGGCCCGCGGCGGGCCAGCAAATCGTCGAGCAACTGGTCGAACAGCTCACCCTGGATGCCCGGTGGACCGACCCCGAACAGCCCGAAAACGGGCTCACCCAGATCGAGCCGTCGACCTACCGGGAGTGGTTCACCGATCTGGATTCGGCCCTCGAAGCGGCCATTCGCGAGGAGTGGGGCCCGCCGCCGACGGCTCCGATCGACATTCCCGGGGTCGATCTGGGGTCGGTCGTGGTCACCGTCCAGCCCCCGCGGGGCTTCGAGGCCGACCCCGAGAAGGTGTATCACGACTCCGCCCTGCAACCGCCTCACGAATACGTGGCCGCCTACGGCTGGCTCCGTGAGCAGTTCGACGCGGACGCGGTGGTGCACCTGGGCACCCACGGCAGCCTGGAGTGGCTCCCGGGCAAGACCGTGGGGCTCGACGGGGCAAGCGCCCCGGACGGCCTGCTCGACGGCCTGCCGAACGTCTACCCCTACATCGTCAACAACCCGGGCGAGGGGACCCAGGCGACCAGACGCTCCTATGCCACGATCGTCGACCACCTGACCCCGCCGATGGACACCGCCGGCGTCCACGACGACCTCGCCGACCTCGAAACGATGGTCAGGGAGTACCGTGACCGATCCCGGGACGGGGCGAACGACGCCGACCTCAGCGGGCTCGCGACCCGCATCCGGGAGCAGGCCCAGGCACAGGACCTGGGGCCGGATCTGGGCATCGACGACCTGCAGCGTGTCGAAACGGACCGGCTGGTCCGTGAACTGCACGCCTACCTGACCGACGTGAAGACGAGTCAGATCCGGATGGGATTGCACACGCTCGGGGAGCCACCCGCAGGCGAACGACTCGTGGCGTATCTCGTGGCACTCACACGCTTTGCGAACCCCGGTGCGCCGAGCTTGCGGGAGTCGGTAGCCGGAGCCATGGGAATCGACGCCGAGCGGATGATCGAGGAGCCGGAGACCTACGACCCGGCACTCGACTGTTTCTATGCCGACGCCGCCGAAGCGGTCACGGAGCGGAGCCTCGAACTCGTGGAAGCGCTGGCCGAGCGTGACTTCGAAGTCACGAGAGGGGAAATCGAGGCGCTTTCCGAGGATCTCCCGGTGCTCGGCGAGAAACGTGATCCGGAGGCGGTCGCGGATCTTCAGGCCGTCCTGCGGTACATCGCGGCTGAGCTGGTCCCCCGGATCGAGGCCGCAGCGGACGAACTCACGAACACGGCCGCCGCGCTCGCCGGACAGTACGTCCCGCCGGGCGGAAGTGGGGCCCCGACCCGGGGGAACGCAGATCTCCTGCCCACGGGCCGGAACTTCTACACCCTCGATCCGCGCCGCGTGCCCTCGAAGGCAGCCTGGCAAGTCGGCCAGTCGGTCGCCGACGGCGTCCTCGATCGCCATCTGAACGAGGAGGGGGCGTATCCCGAGGAGGTCGGCGTGGTCGCCTGGGGGACCCCGACGGTTCGGACCCGGGGCGAGACGATCGCCCAGATCCTCGCGCTGCTTGGCGTCGAGCCAGTCTGGACTGACGCCGGCCGGGTCGAGTCGGTCGAACCGGTCCCCCTCGATGACCTGGGCCGCCCCCGGATCGACGTGACGACCCGAATTTCGGGCCTGTTCAGGGACGCGTTCCCCAGCGTGGCCGGACTCGTCCAGGAGGCCGTGGAGACGGTCGCCAGTCTCGACGAGCCGCCGGCAAAGAACTTCGTCCGCAAGCACGCACTCGAAGCGGCAGGGGAAACGGCCGGCGGGGCTGGTGATCTGGACCTGAAGCGGGTCTTCACGACCCGGCCCGGCGGCTACGGGTCCGGGACGAACAAGGCGATCACCACTGGCGAGTGGACGGACGAGAGTGACCTCGCGGACGTGTTCGTGAACTGGGGCGGCTACGCCGTGGACGGCGACGGCGAGGTCGAAGCGGCCCACGACGCCCTGGAGGACCGACTCGAACGGATCGAGGCGACAGTGAAACTCGAAGACACCGCCGAACAGGACGAGTTCGACAGTTCGGACTGGTATGCCTTCCACGGCGGGCTCAAGCGGGCCGTGGCCGACCGGAGCGGCAGCGAACCGGCCTCCTACGTGGGGGACGCGAGCGACCCGGACCGACCGCAGATCTACACCAACGAGGAGAAACTCAGACAGACGATGCGCACCAGAGTACTCAACCCCGACTGGATCGACAGTATGGAAGCACACGACTACAAGGGCGCGGGCGACCTCGCGACCACCGTCGAGATCACGCTGGGCTGGGCGGCGACCACCGACGCAGTCAGCGACACGCTGTGGGAGCAGGTGGCAGACGCGTATGCCTTCGACGAGGATCGACAGGAGTGGTTCATGGACGAGAACCCGTGGGCCCTGGAGCACGTGACCGAGACACTGCTGGAGGCCATCGACCGGGACCTCTGGGCGGCCGACCAGGAGACGATCGACCGGCTTCGGGACCTCCAGTTGTCGGTCGACGGCGAACTCGAAGCGGACCCGGAGGTGGCCCGATGACGGACGCCTCCGAAACGGACCTCGGCGCGACGACCGAGGACGGGGACGCGATCGCCGAAGCGAGTCTCGACATCGTCTCGAAACTCGTTCCGGGGGACACGCTGCCGGACCGGTTCCGTCGCAAGGCCGTCCACGCGACCGGCGACCCCGAGTTCCAGTATCTCATGCGGTTCGGCAACGATCCCATCCACAGCGGGGCCGAAGCCGTGCTGTCGGGCGCCCCGATCATCACCGACGTGAACATGCCCCGTCACGGCATCACCGACCGGGGACATGACTGCGAGAAGTACACGGCACTGGGCGAGGGGGACGACCGCGCCGAGGAGACGGGAATCACTCGGACCGAAGCCGGCGTGATCGCACTCGACGAGCAGGGCGTCTATGACGACGCCATCGCGGTGATCGGCAACGCGCCGACCGCGGCGCTTTCCCTCGCCGAACGGATCGAAGCGGGAACCCGACCCGCAGCGGTCGTCGCGACACCGGTCGGCTTCATCAAGGCCGCCGAGAGCCGGGCACGGCTCCGGGAAGCCGGCGAGGCAACTGGCGTCCCGACGATCACGAACGTGGGCCGACGCGGCGGGAGTGGGCTGGCTGCAGCGCTTACGAACGAGCTCATTCACGTCGCATCGGATATCGGGGACGGGGTGATCGAAGTATGAGCGAGTACGACCTCGATTCGGGGCCCGATCCGGCCGACGCGGCCGCCGCCGAGCCGGAGGACCCAGCAGCACAGAATCCGGTGATCGCGGTCGGGATCGGGCCGGGTAACACCGACTTCCTCACGAAACGTGGCCGGGACGCGATCGCGCAGGCGGACGTGGTCGTCGGCTTCGGCACCGTCGTCGAGATGGTCGCCGAACTCACCGACGCGGAGTTGCTGACCTGTGGATACAAGGACGAGGCCGAAGCCCTCGCGGCCTTCGGCGAGCGGGTCGCCGAGGGAGCCAAGGGCGTGGCCGTGCTCATGGGCGATCCGAACCACTCGGGGTATCAGTTCCTCGGGAAGGTCGAGAACGCGGTCGACCGGCCGGTCCAGGTCGTCCCGGGGATCTCGGCGATTCAGGTGGCGGCGAGTCGGGCCCGGACGCCCATGGAGGACACCCGGTTCGTCACGCTGCACAAGTCCGGGGACATCGAGCCCGGTCTACAGCGCCTGCGGGCGGTCGTCGGCGAGCGCAACCTCCTGGTGCTTCCCAGACCGTACGACGTGATGCCCGGCGACATCGCTGCCGACCTGCTCGATTCGGGTGCGGATCCCGAACTCGACACGCTCGTCCTGGAAGAACTCACCCACGAGAGCGAGACGGTGACCCGGCTCACGCTGGGGGAACTGGCCAAACATGCCGGCGGTGACGGCCCAGAGGACACGCCTTTCTCCGACCTCTCGGTGCTTTCGGTTCGCGCCCCGCGGTAGTCGTGTACAACAACTGAGATTGGTGTATCTCAACCGTAATTGTTTACCTTTTCCTCCCGGTAGCAACGAGCAAGAATGGAGCCAGCAGACCAAAACGACGGGGCTGGGGGACGGGCCGAAGCCGTCAGGGATCGGGAGTCGACTCGACTCGACCGACGAGGGTTTTTGAGCACGGCCGGCGCGGCCCTCGCGACGGGTTCGCTGGCTGGCCTGGCCGGGTGTTCGGGCGGGGAGACAGAACCCACACTCTCCATCGGGTACAAGCCGAAGTTCGCGGCCCTGCAGTACCTCGTGATGAGCGAGGCGGGCTATCTTTCGGAACTCGATGCAACCGTCGAGCCGACGAACTTCGCGGGGACGGACGCGTCGATCATCTCGGCGTTCGCCGACGGCAACCTCGACGTCGGCTTTTTCGGGGTCACCCAGACCCTCAAGATGATCGAGAAGGGGGTCCCGGCGACCGGTGTCGCCGCGAATCACAAGAACGGCTTCGTCCTCGTCGGCGAGCCCACCTTCGCGGCGCAGTTTGAAAGCGAGGGGGCAGACGCGTTCCGAAAGCGTAGCGAGGACCGGGGCGAGCCCGTCCAGTTCACCACGGGCCCCACGGGCGGCATGGGCAACCTCGTCACGACCTACTGGCTCTTCGAGGAACTCGGACTCTCCCGGGATGTCATCGAGATCCAGACCATGGCCGGTATCAAGGCCATCCGACGGTCGCTGCTCTCGGGGAACGCCACCGGGACCGCACTCGACGAACCGACGCTGACTCGACTCGCAACCGAGGACGCCGCGGTCGAGTACCTCGCCGAACCCGAGTCCTTCCTGCCCGAGTTGCCCGGCGGTATCATGGTCGTCCGCGATGAACTCCTCGAGGAACAGCCCGGCCTGGCCCGGGGGGTCACCAGGGCCCACGTCCAGGCAACCGAGTTGATCAACGACCAGCCCGCCGAGGCAGCGGCCGCCGCGAGCGCGGCGATCGGTGACTCCCTCTCGACGGCGACCGCCCGCCAGGCCATCGACTCCGCGGCCTCCACCTACGTCTCCGACCCGCGGGAGATCGAGGCCGGGACCGGCGTCTTCGCCGACTACATGCGTTCGGAGGGGATGCTCGACTCGGAGGTGGGCTTTGCCGAGGCCTTCGACCTGGCGGTCTACGACGCGGTTTCGAACTGACATGGCAGTCGACTTCGACCTCGACCGCACCGAAGGGATCGACGCCGGGTGGTCAGGGAGCCACGCGTGGCTCGGGAGCTCCCGGCTCCGCCGAGGCCTGGGTGGGACCGTCCTCTTTCTCGGCTTCTGGTGGCTCGTGGCCCAGCCCCAGCCGGCCTACCTGCTCCCGACGCCGGTCGAGGTCGGCCAGGCGCTCGTGACCGAACTCGCCAGTGGGGCCGCGTTCGTCTATCTCGGGCAGAGCCTGCTCCATTACGTCCCGGGGGTCGTTCTCGGCGTGCTCGCCGGGAGCGGCGTGGGCGTGGCTGCCGGCTGGAACCAGGTCTTCGACGACGCGTCGGCCCCCGTCATCCGGGTGTTGCGACCCATCCCGCCGCTGGCCTGGATCGTCTTTGCCATCATGTGGTTCGGCTTCGGCCATCTGGGGGCGGCCTTTATCGTCTTCATCGGGGCGTTCTGGATCGCCTTCTACAACGCCTACAGCGGCGTGGAAGACGCCTCGACGGAGCTGATGGAGGCCGCCACGACGTTGGGCGTGGACTCGGACTGGCGGCTGCTCAAGCGGGTCGTCCTCCCCGATGCCACCCCCGCCCTCTTCACCGGGCTCCGGACGAGCGTGGGGCAGAGCTGGATGATGGTGATCGCCGCCGAACTCTTCGGTGCGCCGGGAGTCGGCTACGAGATCATCACGAGCGCCAACAACCTCGCCATGCCGCGGAGCATCGCCTATATGCTGGTCATCAGCGCGGTCTTTCTCCTCTCGGACTGGGCGGTTCGAAGCCTGGAGGGGCGGGCACTCGCGTGGCGACAATGACCGCAAATCACCCCAGCCCCGGAACGATCCGCTTCGACCGCGTCGAGAAGACCTACCAGACTACAGATGGCGGCTATACGACTGCAGTGGCTGACGTGTCACTCACAGTCGAGCCGGGAGAGTTACTGACGGTCGTCGGGCCCTCCGGCTGTGGCAAGACCACGCTGATCCGGCTGGTTGCGGGGCTAGAGGCCCCGACTGCGGGCCGCGTTCAGGTCGATGGCACGGACGTCCCCGGGCCAGCCCCGGAGCGACCCGTCGTCTTCCAGGAGCCCCGGCTCTTTCCCTGGCTCACCGCCCGGGAGAACGTCGCGTTCGGCCTGCGAGAGACAGATCACACCGAGGCGAAGATACGACAGCGGGCGGCCGAACAGCTGAAATCGGTGGGCCTCGGGGACGCCGGTGGGGCCTACCCGACGGAACTCTCCGGCGGGATGAAACAGCGAGTGGGGCTGGCCCGAGCGCTCGCCGTGCAACCGCCGGTACTGCTGATGGACGAACCGTTCGGGAGTGTCGACGCTCACACCAGCCGGGATCTCCAGGACGACCTGTTGTCAGTCTGGAGTCGGACGGAGCGGACGGTCCTCTTTGTCACCCACGACATCGGCGAGGCGGTCTACCTGGGCGACCGGGTGGTCGTGATGGGGACGGACCCGGGCCACATTCGTGAAACCGTCACCGTCGACGTGGCCCGCCCCCGGGACCGAACCGACCCCGCGCTCGCCGACTATCGCGAGCGGATCCTCGAACTGATCGACGGTAACTAAGGGAGCCACCCCCGTTGGGCCGGTATGGATCACGTCTCCCGCAACACAGTCGAGACCGCCGAACCGGTCGATGGCGTTCAGCTGACACTGCTTGCCGCTGGCGAGCGCATGAGCGTCCAGCACTTTCAGATCGAACCGGGCGCGACCGTCCCGGAGCACAGCCATCCCCACGAACAGGTCGGCTACCTCGTGGCCGGGGAGCTGACCTTCCTGATCGAGGGCGAGGAAATCGTCGTGAGTGAGGGAGACTCCTACAGTCTTGCGAGCGAGGAACCACACGGCGTCGAAAACCGAGGCGACACCGTCGTCGAGGGCATCGACGTGTTCAGCCCGCCACGGACCGATCCCGACTGGGCCTGATCAGGCCAACTCGTCGATCGTCGCCGCGACCCGCTGGGCGAACTCGCTGGTGCTTGCCTTCTCGCCGCCCTCGATCTGGCGGTGGAGGTCGTAGGTGACGTACTTCGAGGCGATGGTTTGCTCGACGGCCTCGCCGATCAGGGATGCCGCGTCCTCCCAGCCGAGGTACTCGAAGAGGAGCCGTCCCGAGAGGATCATCGCGGCCGGGTTGACCTTGTCCTGGCCGGCGTACTTGGGCGCGGAGCCGTGGACCGGTTCCGCGAGGACCCGCCCCTGACCGAAGTTCGCGCCCGGGGCGATGCCCAGCCCGCCGATCTGGGCCCCGGCGGCATCGGAGAGGTAATCGCCGTTCAGGTTGGGCATCGCGAGCACGTCGTACTCCTCGGTTCGGGTGAGCAGTTGCTGGAGCATGTTGTCCGCGATGCGGTCGTTGACCACGAGGGCATCCTCGGGCTGTTCGCCGTCCCGCTCCTCCCAGAGCGTGTCCTCGGTGATGACGTCCTCGCCGTACTCCTCCTCGGCGACCTCATAGCCCCAGTCGCGGAACTGCCCCTCGGTGTACTTCATGATGTTGCCCTTGTGGACCAGCGTGACCGAGTCCCGGTCGTTTGCCAGGGCGTAGTCGATCGCCTCCCGAACCAGTCGCTTGGTCCCGAACTCGGTGATGGGCTTGATGCCGATCCCGACCGGCCCATCGTGGATGCCCTCGGCGTCCATCTCCTCTTCGAGGAAGGTCCGGACCTGCTCGACCTCGGGGGTGCCGGCCTCCCATTCGATGCCGGCATAGACGTCCTCGGTGTTCTCCCGGAAGGTCACCATGTCCATCTGCTCGGGGGCTTTCACCGGGGAGGGAACCCCGTCGAGGTAGTAGGTCGGACGGACGTTCGCAAAGAGGTCCAGTTTCTGGCGGAGCGCGACGTTCAAACTGCGGAAGCCAGCGCCGACCGGCGTCGTGAGCGGCCCCTTCAGCGCGACCCGGAACTCCCGGATCGCCTCGACGGTCTCCGCGGGGAGGTTCTCGTCGTACATCTCGCGGGCGGTCTCACCGGCATAGACCCGCATCCACTCGACGTGCCGACCCGTCGCCTCCGCAGCGGCCTGGAGGACCTGCTTCGCGGCGGGGGCCACGTCGACCCCGATGCCGTCACCGTAGAGGATCGGGACGATTGGATTCTCCGGCACGTCGAGTTCGTCAGCGTCCGCGTCGTAAGTCACCCGCTCGCCGTCCGCGGGCACGTCCACGTGATCGTAGCTCATAGGCGACCGGAGAGGGGGGCGGGCCAAAAGGACTGCCCTTCCCCGGGACCGCGCAATTTTCGCCGCCGGGGGCCGAGGACACGGTATGCAAGTCCTCGCACACGGGGGCGCGGGAACCACCCCGGAGGAACCAGCGGCGCGCCAGGCGACCCTCGATGCGGCCGTCCAGCGCGGTGCTGAAGCCCCGACCCCACTCGACGCGGTAGAAACAACGCTCCGGCGACTGGAGGCCGATCCCCGGTTCAATGCCGGCGTGGGAAGCGCCGTTCAGAGCGACGGGGTGATCAGGACCGACGCCGGTCTCATGACCGGCGAGGGGCAGATCGGCGCGGCCGCCGCGATGGCGGGAGTCGAGCACGCCGCGAGCGTCGCGCGAGTGGTTCTCGCGGAGACACCACACGTCATGCTCGCCGGCGGCCGGGCCAGCGCCCTGGCCGCCGAGTTCGGCATCGAAACCGAGGCCGACCTCTGGACCGAGCGCTCGCGTCAGCGGTGGGCCGACGCCTCGCCACCCGAGGGCGGTCCGCGTGCCCAACTGGACTGGGTGCGCGAGCAGTTCGGCGGCCACGACACGATCGGGGCAGTTGCCACCGACGGCGAGGCCATCGCGGTCGGGACCTCGACCGGCGGCCGCTGGTTCGCGCTTGCGGGGCGGGTTGGTGACGTGCCCCAGGTCGGCAGCGGCTTCTACGCGAGCGAACGGGCCGCCGCGAGCGCCACTGGGGCCGGCGAGGACATCGCTCGGGTCACGCTCTCCCGGCTGGCCGTCGACCTGGTCGAGTCCGGTGCCAACCCGGCCACAGCAGCCGAGCGCGCACTCGCAGCGTTCGAGGAGCAGACGGGCTCGACCGCCGGACTGATCGTGCTCGACCCCTCGGGCGACCGGGGGACGGCGTTCAATTCGGCCGCGATGCAGACCGCCTGGGGAACCGACTGACCCGCAAGCGCTTTCTCCCTGTCGGCTGAATCCGGGGCCATGGAAGACGTGGACCTCTCCGCCGAGCGCTTCGAGAAGTATCGAGAGGCCGGACGGATCCTCCGGGAGACCCTCGATGCCGCCGCCGAGAAAGTCGAGCCCGGTGCCAGCCACCTGGACGTCGCCGAGTTCGCCGAGGCACAGATCGAGGCCGCCGGGGCCGAGCCGGCCTTCCCGGCGAACATCAGCATCGACGAGGAGGCCTCACACGCCTCCCCGGGTCGGGACGACGAATCGGAGTTCCACGAGGGCGAACTGGTCTGCCTGGACGTGGGTGTGCACGTCGACGGCTGGATCGCCGACGCGGCGATCAGCGTCGACCTGGGCGATCACACGGACCTCATCGAGGCGGCCGAGGAGGCACTCGACGCGGCGATCGAGGTCGCCGGGCCGGGCGTGCACACCGGCGAGATCGGGGCCGAGATCCAGGACGTCATCGAGGCGTATGGCTACAACCCGGTCGTGAACCTGAGCGGCCACGGGCTCGCGGAGTACGACGCCCACACGAACCCGACCATTCCCAACCGGGGGGTCGACACCGGCGTCGAACTCGAAGTCGGGGACGTGATCGCGATCGAGCCCTTCGCCACCGACGGCGGCGGGACCGTCTCGGAGGGCCAGAAGACCGAGATCTACTCGCTGCGACAGGAGCGCTCGGTGCGGAACCGACGGGCCCGCGAACTCTTGGAGGAGATCGTCGAGCGCTACGACCGGTTGCCCTTCGCGGCCCGGTGGTTCGAGGGGGCCCGGACCGACATGACGCTGAACCGGCTGACCCAGCAGAACGTCCTTGAGAGCTATCCGGTGCTGAAGGGCCCGGACGGCACGAAGATCAGCCAGGCCGAGCACACGATGATCGTCACCGAGGACGGCGTCGAGCTCACCACCGACTGACCCAACAGTTACCTCCGCCCCGGGCCATCCCCCGGTATGGACACGATCTTCTCGCCCTGGCGGATCGACTGGGTCGAGCGGAACCCGGCCGAAGACGAGATCGAGGGCTGTCCGTTCTGTGTGTTGCCCGAACGGGACACCGACCGGGACAGCCGCATTCTCGCCCGCAACGACCAGGCCTTCGTCATTTTGAACAACTATCCCTACAACCCCGGCCACGCGATGGTGGTCCCCTACGAGCACACCGGCGAATATCGGGATCTGGACGAGGACACCCTGCTGGGACACAGTCGCCTCCTCCAGCAGACCCTCGAAGCGCTGGATCGGGCCCTCTCACCCAGCGGCTTCAACACGGGATACAACCTCGGGGACGGGGCCGCTGGCGGGTCGATCAACGACCACGTCCACGCCCACGTCGTGCCCCGATGGCGGGGGGATACCAACTTCATGCCGGTCATCGCTGACACGAAGATGATCGTCGAGGCCGTCGATGACACCTACGAGCGCGTCCACGAGGCCTTCGGAACGCTTCCGGACGCGACAGTTCCCGGGCCCGATCAGGCCGTCGAACTCTGAACGGACAGCTCGCGGTTCTACCGGCCCGAAAACTGCCGATAACGGTTTTTCCCTCGCGAGCGAACACTGCCGGATGAGCGAACTGGCACTCACCAGCGCCGGCACCCAATCGATCCGGCCAGCGGTCCTCTACTGGCCGCTCGCCGTCTGGGCAGTTATGGCCATACTCGCGGTACTCAACGGCGGATTCCGGGAACTGGTCCTCGTCCCGCGACTCGGGACGTATCCGGCCCACGTCCTCAGCACGCTCCTGCTCGTGGCCGTAATTAGTCTGGTCGCGGCCTGGTACTTCGGCTGGACAGAAATTGCACACACCCAGGCGGAGTTGCTGCTCATCGGCGGGCTCTGGACCCTGTTGACGATCGGCTTCGAGTTCCTCGTCGGCTTTCTCGCCGGCGAGCCGGTGGGAACCACGCTCGCACAGTACGACGTGCTCGCCGGCCGGATCTGGGTGCTCGTCCCGATCGTGCTGTTCGTCGCGCCACTGGTTTTCGGCCGGTAGTCGGGAACACTCTTCCCCACGGCGGGCCTGGTTGGCGTATGCCCACGGTCCACGAACTGCGAAACGAGATCCGAGTCGCCGTCGGCCGACACGAGCGGATCGAATCGACGGGATTCACCAAAGAAGCGCTCGCGGCCATCTGTGCGGCCGTCGGAGCGCCGGTCGACACGAGCCGACTCCCGCCGAAAGCCGAGATGCGGAATCGAATCGCCAACGCACTCGAACTGGAGGCGGATTCGTTCGATCGGTCCTTCAGGAAGGCCGAACTGGAGGCGATCGCAAGCGTCGTGCGCGAGTGAGCGGGACACACCGACTGGCGATCGCCCCGTGACTACAGCGTATGCGGAACTGACGTTTCACGGACTCGACATCGGGCTGGTCGAGCCCGGCGACGATCTGATCGAGCGGCTCCTCGAAACCACGGCCAGGAGTGGTTCTAGACCGGCTCGCCGAAGGCGTAGAAGGTGTTGTGATCCGTGATCGTGACCTCGAAGCGCTCGCCGAGTGAGCGGTCCCCGGTCAGTTCGCCCGGGACGACGATCCGGTGGTAGGCGTCGTCGTAGGCCTGGATCGAGTCCCCCGTGCCTGGTTCGACGGCCATGACCTCACGTCGGGTGCCCAGCAGGTCTTCGTGGACCGCCCCGACGATCTCCGCCTTGCGTGCCGAGAGGTCCTTCGAGCGCTCCTTCTTGACCGTGCCGCCGAGCCCCTTCATGTCAGCCGCGTCGGTCCCCGGGCGCTTCGAGAAGCGGGTGACGTTGATGGTCTCGGGTTCGACAGTTTCCAGGAGATGCACGCTCTCTTGGTGGTCGGCCTCGGTCTCCGTGGGAAAGCCGACGACGAAATCCGTCGCCAGCGTCCACTCATCGAGAGTCCGATCGAGGGTGTTGACGATCTCGCGGAACTCCGCGACTGAGTGCTGACGACGCATTGCGTCGAGGACGGAATCAGAGCCCGACTGGACCGGCAGGTGGAGGAAGTTGTAGAGTTTGGGGCACTCCGCGAGGAGGGTGGCGATCTCCTCCCGGATCGGGTAGATCCCCCAGGGGTTTGCCATCCCGATCCGGACCCGGAAGTCCCCGTCGAGATCACAGAGCCCCCGGAGCAACTCCGGGAGCCATCGCTCGCCCTGATCGAGGCCGTAGACGCCCGTGTCCTGGCCGGTGATCCGGATCTCGCGGGCCCCCGCGTCGAGCAGTTCGCGGGCCCGGTCGAGGTTCCGCTCGACCGGCGGCGAGTCGATGCGCCCGGTCGCGGCCTTGGTGATGCAGTACGAACAGTCGCTCATGCAGCCACGAGCGAGGGGCAGAATGCCGATCACGCCATCCAGAATCGGTTCAGTGTCGGGCGTGACAGTCGGACACTCCCCGTTGCCGACGGCCTGGGGTACCTCGTCCCAGCCCAGCACCTGGGCGTCCACGCCGGCCTCTTCGAAGGCCGTCTCCTGGGCCAGTGCCATACAGCCCGTGACGATGAGATCCGTTCCAGAATCGAGTTCGGCGGCCCGGCGGAGCATGTTGTTCTCCGTGGTCTCGATCACGGTACAGGTGTTGAGGATCACCACATCGGCGGCCTCGGGTGACTCGACCGGCCGGTGCCCGCCGTCACGGAGCCGCCGCTCGATGTGGCGGCTCTCGCCCCGGTTGGCCGTACACCCGTAGGTCTCGATGTAGTACCGGGCCATCGACTCAGGGTTGTCCCGAACCCGGAAAAGCGTCGCGCTTGGGGCCGATTGGACGGCTACTCGGGCGCGCCCGACAGAATCTCGACCCCCGAACTCGCCCCGATGCGCTCGGCCCCGGCCTCGAGCATCGCCATCGCCGCCTCGTAGCTCCCGATGCCGCCGCTCGCTTTAACCGGTCGGTACTCGGCCAGGAGTTCGACGTCTTCGACCGTGGCCCCGCCATCCGCAAAGCCGGTCGCGGTCTTCAGGAAGTCCACGTCGGCAGCCACGGCGGCCTCGCCGGCGGCGTGTTTCTCCGCTTCGGAGAGCAGCGGCGCCTCGACGATGACTTTGACCGGGACGGCCACCGCCTCGACGATCGCAGCCAGTTCAGCCGTGACGGCCTGGGTCTCGCCCGCCTGGAGCCGCCCGACGTTGAGGACCACGTCGAGTTCGTCAGCGCCCGCCTCGACGGCTCGGACTGCCTCCTCGCGTTTGATCGCCGGGTCGTGCTGGCCGTGTGGGAAGCCGATCACGGTGGCGATGGTCGTCTCCGCTTCGGCCAGGTCGCGGGCTTCGGCCACGTAACACGGCGGAATACAGACGTTCATGCCCCACGCTTCGGCTTCCTCGATTACCTGGCGCACGTCGGCTTTAGTCGTCTCCGGGCCGAGAACCGTATGATCGATGTGTCCCGCGAGTTCGTCCTGGTTCATACTCGCCCGGACGGGCGGGACTGCCAAAAAGAGCTCACTCGACCATTCCGGGGGCCCGACCGAGTGCCGTCGCGAGTTCCTCGGCGAGGGCGCCCTGCAGGTGCGCCCGGTAGGCTGGCCGGGAGACGAGCCCGCGGCTTCGGTCGCTCACGGTCACCTCGCCGTGAACGACGTACGGATCGGCGTTCGTGACAACCAGTGATGAGCCCTCGGTCGCCAGGCCGGTCGCGAGGCTCACGTTCCCCGACCCGACGAAGGCAAAGCTGGCGGTCACACGACCGCTGGGCGCAACTGGGTTGTACTGGACCGAGCGCTCGCGAAGGTCGACGACCAGAATCGAGCCGTTCCAGTCAGCAGTCGGCTCGGGGGCCTGCTCGATCGACTGGAACGTGGACGAGAGTTCGGTAGCGAGGTCACCACGCAGCATCGAGGCGTGTGGGTCCTCGCCCAGGACGACGAGCTGAACCGGGCGCTCGACCGGCGCGGCCGCGTCCCCGAGCTGGCTCGTCCCGACCGAGGCGTTCGCCGTCGTCTCTGACTCCAGCACCTGGAAGTCCGCGAACGCAAAGAGGGCTCCCACCAGGGCGAGGAGCAGAACCGCGACGAGGAGGATACGACGGGCGTCCATACCTTACGTACTTGACACGCCATCCTGTAGTTACCGGTGGATCGGGGGCGATTTTTTGGCCCGTGCCCGCCAATGGCACCTATGCCCATCGAGGAGGTCGAGGAGACCGCCGAGGCCATCGAGACCATGGAGATCCGTGGGGCAGCCACCATCGCCGGGGCGGCCGCAGCGGCCCTGGAGAGTCAGGCCGCGGCGAGCGAGGCCACCGACCCCGAGGCTTTCGAGGCCGAGCTCCGGGCGGCCGCCCGGACCCTCTATCAGACCCGGCCGACGGCGGTGAGCCTACCGAACGCGCTGCGATTCGTCCTCCAGGACCTCGAGGGGGCGACCGTCGAGGAGCTTCGGGAGACCGTCCTGACCCGGACCCGGAAGTTCCGTGCGGATCTGGAACACGCCCAGGAGCGACTGGGCCGGATCGGCGCGAACCGGCTGCGGGACGGTGACGTCATCATGACCCACTGTCACTCCACCGACGCGTTGGCGACGGTGGAGCACGCCGTCGACGCCGGGAAAGACATCGAGGCCATCGTGAAGGAGACACGCCCACGAAACCAGGGGCACATCACGGCCCAGCGGCTCCGCGAACTCGGCGTCCCGGTGACGTTGATCGTCGACAGCGCCGCCCATCGGTATCTCAACGACGTCGATCACGTCCTCGTCGGAGCCGACAGCATCGCCGCGGATGGCTCGGTGATCAACAAGATCGGCACCAGCGGGCTGGCGGTCAACGCCCGTGATCGGGGCACGCCTATCGTGGTCGCAGCCCAGACGATCAAGCTCCATCCCGGCACGCTCACGGGCCATACAGTCGAGATCGAGATGCGTGCGGAAAGCGAGGTCATCTCCAAGGCGGACCGCGAGAAAATCGGGGAGATCACCGTAAAGAACCCGGCCTTCGACGTCACGCCGCCCCGGCACGTCGACGCGATCATCACCGAACGGGGCCAGTACCCACCCGAAAGCATCGTCTCGCTCATGCGGGAACTCTACGGTGACGTGGACGAGGAGCCCTGGGCGGAGCCGAACTGAGACCCCGACCGGCCAAGGACAACGCTTTCGGCCCCGGGCGGGCGAGTGAGGGTATGTTGCTACCGACCGGGTCGACGCTGCCGCCGCTCCCCTATCTGGTGGGGCTGGCGGCCGCGTTGCTGGTGGTGAGTGCCTGGTTGTACCGCCGGGACGTGGCACTGCAGACCCGCACCGTGCTGGCGCTCGCGCCGTGGATGGTACTGGGGTCGGCCCTGTACGTCTGCTATCAGATCGGAGCCGCCCCGGCCGCGCTCGCGCCGCTTTGCAGTTCGCCCACGGTCTATGCCTCGACGGCGGTGCTCGCCGGCCTGGTCTGGGCGCTCGCGAGTCGGTTCGAGGCCACCGACCGCTGGCTGGCCGGCACCGGTGTGGTCCTCTCGCTTTTCCCCATCGGCGTTGCCATCGCCGTCGCGCTGGACGCTGAGTCGTTCAGCCCCGGGTGGTCGATCCTCGGCGCGGTGCTCGCCGGCCTGCTGGCGCTTCTCATCTGGTATGTGCTGGGTCAGTACCAGCCGGAAACGACAGCCATTCTCGGCCCAGCCGGTGGGGTGGCAGTCTTCGCGCACGTCCTGGACGGCATTTCCACGACGATCGGAATCGACGTGTTACAGTTCGGCGAGCAGACCCCCCTCTCGGCGGCGCTCATCGAACTCGGGGCCGCGCTCCCGACCGCGCCCTACATCGGCACTGGCTGGGTGTTCGCCCTGGTGAAGATCGCGCTGGGCGTGGCCGTCGTCTGGTTCATTGCCGATCTGGTCCGGGACGACCCGCCGCTGGGGAACGGGCTACTCCTGGTGATTACGGCCGTGGGACTGGGGCCCGCAACACACAACCTCATTCTCTTCGCCGTCGCCGGGCCCGCCGGGGTTTAACACCCAGCGGGGCCCAGTGACAGCTATGGGTCGGATCATCGCCGCCGGGCACCTCAACTGGGATGTCACCCTGCGAGTGACGGCCCTCCCGGACCCTGATGGAGAGGCCCAGATCACCGAGCAGCACCGGGCCGGGGGCGGCAGCGCGGCCAACGTCGCCAGCGCGCTCGCCGGCTTCGGCCTGGCGGCCGGCCTGATCGGGAGTGTTGGCACCGACCAACACGGCCGGATGGCGACCCGCGAACTCAGAACCCAGGGGGTAGACACCGACAGCGTCGTCACTGTCGAGGGCGAGACGACGGTCAAGTACATCGTCGTGGACGAGGCCGGCGAGGTCATGGTCCTGGCAAACGACGGCGTAAACGAGGCCATCGGACCCGAGGCCGTCGAGCCGGCGATGGTCGAGGGGGCCGATCACGTCCATCTCACCGGCCAGCGACCGGATACAGCGGCGGCGCTCATCGAAGTCGCGAACGCGGCCGGGCTCACGGTAAGCTTCGATCCCGGCCGGCGGATCGAGCAACGGGCCTTCGAGCCACTCCTGGACCAGGTGGACGTCCTCCTCCTCAACGAGCGGGAGGCAACCGCCGTGTTTCCCGCCGCGTCCGGGCCCCCGATCGAGCGGGCGGCCAGCCCCGACCGGGTCATCGTCGTCAAGCGTGGCGCGGACGGCGCGAGTGTGTACACGGGAGACGAGACCCACCATCACCCGGGGTTCGCCGTCGAGGCCGTGGACACCACCGGAGCGGGGGACGCCTTCGCGGCGGGATTCCTGGCGGCCACGGTCGGCGGGGAGTCCTTCGGGCGGCCAGGAAGCGGCGCCGAACCCGATTACGAGCGGGCGCTCGCGGTCGCGAACGGAAGCGGCGCGCTCACGGTTCAGGCGGCGGGGGCCCGGTCGGCACCCAGTCGGGTTGCACTCGCGGCCTTCCTCGCCGAACGGACCGTCTAACTCACACCAGCGGGCTTTTCGACCCGCCGCGGTATGGAACGGTATGGGCAACCAGCCACACATCCAGGTCGCTGCCGGGGAGGTAAACGAGATCGCGCTGCTCCCGGGTGATCCGGGCCGCGTCGATCGCATCGCCGCCCAGTGTACCGACGCGACGACCGTGGCCCAAAATCGGGAGTACAAGGTCGTCAACGCCACCTACGAGGGCGTCGACCTGACCATCGTCTCGACCGGAATCGGCTCGCCCTCCGCGGCCATCGCCGTCGAGGAACTCGAACGCGTGGGCGTCGAGACGGTGATCCGGGTCGGCACCACCGGGGCCCTCCAGGCCGACATGGAGATCGGCGACATGGTCGTCGCGACCGGGGCCACCAAGGACGAAGGGACCTCGAAGCGCTACGAGAGCGTGGCGAACCCCGCCGTCCCGGATTATGACGTGGTCTCGGCGCTGGTCGAGGCCGCCGAGGCAAACGACGAGGCCGTCCACGTCGGCCCGATCGCGACCGACGACGCCTTTTACGCCGAAACCGACGCCGTCGTCGCCGACTGGGAGGCCGCCGGCCTCCTGGCCGTCGAGATGGAGGCCGCGGCGATCTTCACGCTCGCCCGGCGCAAGGGGATGGACGCCGGCGCGATCTGTACCGTCGACGGCAATCTCGTCTCCGGGAGCCAGAAGGGCGAGGGCGAGGAAGAACTCCCGCCAAAAGCAAAGGACAACGTCGAGCGAGCCATCGGTCTGGCACTGTCCGCGGCGACGTCCCTGGCCGACTGAAAGGCTCTTTGCCGGCCGGCCCGAACGCCGGATATGGAGTGGAAGCTCTTTGCCGACCTCGCCGAGACGGCCGGCGAGAAGCGGGTCGCCGTCGATCCGGCCCCCGAACCGACCGTCGAGGACGCCCTGGAGGCGCTCTTCGAGTCCCATCCGGCGCTCCGGGACCGCGTGCTGGCCGACGGCGAGGTGGCCGATCACGTCAACCTGTTGCTGAACGGCGAGTCCGTGACCGACCGCGAGTCGGGACTGGGGACCCAGGTCGAGTCGGGGGACGAACTCGCGCTGTTCCCGCCGGTCAGCGGCGGGTAGGTCGCCCGGTCAGATCGACCCGAACCACGAAATCGGGATTATCGGCCAGTTCGATCCGGTGCGCCGCGGCGTCCCCGACCACGCGAGGCGTCTCGGGGAGCAATACACGAACCCGGTCAGCACCGACCATCGCTGCATCACGCGAGATCGCAGCCAGGAGATCCCCAGCCGCAGGCAGGTCCTCCCAGGCCGCGAGGCCGTACTCCGCCCAGGTCGCTGATTGATCACCCGCCTCACGCTCGATGACACGGGCCCGGTAGGTCGCGGCGACGACCCCGTCCCGGTCGATCGAAAGCACCGATTCGGTCTCCCCAGCCCACTGAAAGTCGCCCAGGGTCACCTCCGAGAGCGCCCACGGGACCTCGCTGTCCAGCCCCAGGCCATCAAGCGTGTCCCGCTCCCGGGCGTGTTGCCAATAGGTCCAGGCCGCCTTCGGGTCCCGACGCACCGTCCCATCGACCTCGGCCTCGGGGTCGGGTTCCGGGTGGCCCCACCGGAACTCTACGCCCGAATCGAAGCCCGCGGCCCGGGTGAGCCCCAGGCCCATCACGTTCCAGGAGAACACCATCGCCCGCCCGACGGTCGCACCGGCCTCACGCGCCCACTCGAAAGCCCGGTCGGTCAGGGCCTCGCCGACGCCGGAGCCACGATGGGCCGGATCGACGCGCAGCCCCTGAAACCAGGCCTCGTGACCGGAGAGCAGGACCGCGCGAATCAGGCCGATCGGCGTGCCATCCGCTTCGGCGACGAAGGTCTGCTGGTCCGGCCCCGTCTGGGTGGCCCACTTCGGGAAAATGTGGTTGATGTAATCCCCGCCCTCGTACTGCTCCCAGGTGTCCTGGGTGAACGCCGCGATGGCGTCCTGGTCCGTCTCGCGGGCGGGGCGAATCCTCATGTCCAGGGGACCGATCGGTCGGTCAGTTCGCCCGCAAGCGAGGTCTGCATCGCACTTTCCACGTCGGCCCGGTTCGCGAGGACCCACATGAGCTTCACGAGGGCCGTTCCCGGGAGCATGTCCTCGCCCTCGATGACCCCCGCCTCCAGGAGGTCCCGACCGGTGTCGTACACCCGGTCACAGACCCGGCCTTCGAGACACTGACTGGTCATGACGACGGTCGTCCCCCGGTCGGTCAGTTCCTCGATCTGCTCGATCATGTCGGTGTGGACGTGGCCCAGCCCGGTACCCTCGATCACCACGCCCTCCTTCTCGCGGACCATGGACAGGCAGGTCTGATCCATTCCCGGGGTGAACTTCACGAGTTCGACCTCGGTCTCCAGCCCGCTTGTGACCGAGAGGTCCTGTTCGCCACGCTCGCGATACGCGCCGTCGAAGGTCACCGCGCCGGTCTCGTAGTCCACGTGTCCCAGTGGCTCGCCACCCACCGTCTCGAAGGCGTTCCGCCGGGAGGTGTGATTCTTCCGGGCGCGGGTCCCCCGATGCAGCGCGACCCGGTCGTCCGACTCGGTGGCGTGCATCGCGATCATGACCTCCGCGGCGTCTGCCTTGGCCGCCCGAACCGCCCCGACGACGTTGACCACGTTGTCAGAGGAGGGCCGGTCGGCCGAGCGCTGGCTCCCCGTGAAGACGATCGGCACGGGACTGTCGAGCATGAAGGAGATCGCGCTGGCCGTGTACTGCATGGTGTCCGTGCCGTGCATCACGACGATGCCGTCGGCCCCGGCCTCGATTTCGGCCTCGATTACGGCCGCCAGGTCCTGCCAGACCGCCGGCGTCATGTTCTCCGAGAGGATGTTGCGCACGACCCGGCCGCGGTAGTTCGCCATGCCCGCCAGTTCGGGGACGGCCCGGAGCACGTCCTCGGCGTCGAACTGCGCGGTGACCGCCCCGGTCCGATAGTCGACCGTCGAGGCGATGGTCCCGCCGGTGGTCAAAAGCGAGATTGTCGGCAAGTCGTCGTCGAACTCGACAGTGGAGGTCTCCTCGGTATCCGACTCGGCGACATCATAGACGTCTGCTTCGAGGACCTCGACTGTGGCTGCCGCCCGATCCACACCGACGTTGTACCCGCTTTCGAGCTTGACGACGAGATGTGTCCCCGTCGAGGAGGGCATCACGATACCCTCGTGTTCCTGTCCGGCCCGCTCGACGCGGACGCGATCCCCTGGGTTCATGAACGGGCGTAATCGGGCTCGACTCTTGAAAGCACCTACTCCCGGTCGCGGCGGATCCGCCACTTCCGACCCACCTGCTCGACGACGCCCTCCCCTACGAGCCGTGAAAGTACCGTCTCGACCAGTTGTTCGGGGATCTCGACCTCACGGGCCAGGGCGGCCGTGGAACGGGTCCCCCCGGCCAGCGCGCCGAGGACTTCCGCGTTCAGATGGCCACCGTTCTCCCCGTCGATCGTCCGGGAGAGTTCGGCCTGCACCTCCGTGAGTCGGCCCTGAACCCACCGCTGGGCCATCGAGAGTTCCCGTTCGAGTGCCCGCAGGTCATCCAGGCTCGCGGCCAGATCGCCCACGTCCGTGGCTTCGTCGAACTCGGTCGTAACCTGAAGGTGCGAACACCGGCCCAGGTCCAGATCCGCGCTGGCCGGATACGCGCTTTTGGCCCCGAAATCGTAGGGCGAGACCTGGACCTCAAGGCGGAGGTTCTGGGCGATGTGGAAGTACTTCCGCCGCCGGTCATCGACGTGGCTCTCGACCAGACCGGCCTCGTCCAGGCGGCGCAGATGGTCGATAACTGCTTTCGGACTCACGTCGAGATAATCGCTGATCTCCGTGACGTAACTGGGCTTGCGAGCGAGGAGCCGCAGGATCCGCCGGCGGTTCTCGTTGCCAAGCAGATCGAGGAGCGCCCCGGAGTCCATATACCCGATTTCGGGGATCGGCGGGGAAAAGCATGTCTGTGCCACCCGGCGACGGACTTATGGCCGAGTATGCCAGATTATAACACACATGTTCGCACCGTTCTCGAGCGGGTATTACCTCGGTCGGCTCTACGTGGAGCCGGCACCGGGCACGGAGGCCGTCCTGCACGAAGCCCAGCACGAGAGCGTCAATCGGGAGCTCTACGCCACGGGGGACGGGGTCGAGCGACTCGACCACCCGCTGATCATGAAACTCGAGAACAACCACTTCGCCGTGCATCCGGACCGGACGATTCCGGAAGGGGCCCTCGCCGTGCCCGAGTCCATCCTCGAATCGACGACCGTCGAGCACCCGCCGGAGCTCCGTGAAGTGCTGCTCGCGAAGGCCGACCACGCCAGGCGGTTGGTCGACTTCGGGGCGGTCTGAGAGCCGCGGCGGGTTTGAATTCGAGAGGACGTAAAGCGGCGAGAGACTGCCCGAGCCCCAGGTACTTCCTCGGGCAGCCCCTCATCTCTGTCATGGATACCCCCGAGACACCACCGGAAGAGCGCACCGAAGCCGAGTGGCGCGAGGTCCTGACCGACGCCGAGTACCAGATCCTCCGGGAACAGGGCACCGAACCGAAGTTCAGCGGCGACCTGCTCGATGTCGACGAGCCAGGGGTCTTCCGGTGTGCCGGGTGTGACACCGTGCTCTTCGAGAGCGAGCACAAGTTCGACTCGAACTCCGGATGGCCGAGTTTCTACGACGTGGCCGCCGCGGGCAACATCGAGACAGCGGTTGACACCAGCCACGGCATGGAGCGAATCGAAGTCCGCTGTGGGACCTGTGGCGGGCATCTGGGCCACGTTTTCGATGACGGGCCGGAACCGACCGGGAAACGGTACTGCATCAACTCGGTGGCACTCGAATTCGACCCGGACGAAATCGGCGAGACCGATCCCTGAGAGGCCTCTGACCCGCTTGAGCGAGCGGATTTGGGTTTCCGGTGCCTCGGGAACCGCCGATCGCGTGTCGAAAAGTGGAAACTATTATACCTCTTGCCCATAGACTGGCGAAATACCTGGTATGGCAGGCGCTATACCGGGTATGGGGCGTGGCCTTCCTCTCCCCTCAACCCCTGGCTACCCCCCATTTTCGAGCGAAACGAACCAGCTAGCTACGGCTCCGGCGAACCGCCACGGGCCGCAATCAGATCGCGGAACTCCGTCGCGTCCTCGACTTCCTCGGCTTCGTCCCGCTCGATAATCGCGGTGCCCTCGATCGATTCGGACTCCGCCTCGTCGACGAAGTAGACCGACCGGGTGTGGATGACCTGTCGTAGCGAGCCCATGATCCGGGCGCGTTTGACCGCCGCGTCGGTGAACGCCGAGTGGCCGGTCAGCACCGGGGCCGTGCCATCCCGGTCCTCGCTCACGGCCTTGAACGGGGCGCGAACGGTGGGATGGACGTCGAACCCGACCCGGGTGAGCATCGCGACGATGGGGCGGTCCGCCGGGTCCACGTCCGGGTCCTCCGGGGTGGGTTCCGCATCGCGGATGTCCTCGGCGCCGTCGAGCACGGAGACGGGGCTGGTGAGCTCCTGCTCGAAGAGCTCCTCCAGCTGGGCGGCGACCTCCACGCTCGCGTTCATGCCGTCCTCGTACTTCGAGACCGTCCGTCGAGAGACGCCCAGTTCGGTCGCCAGCCGTCCCAGACTCCAGCCACGCTCCTCGCGCTTGTCCGCCAGAATGTCCCCGTCGATGTTCACGTAGAGCCCGCCCGGGGCAGCGTAGATCAGCGGCGGCACCCCGTGCACGAACAGGTCCATCGCGGTGTCGGGATTGAGCACCGGCACGCCGTGTCTGAAGTAGACAACCCCGGGATCGAGGTCCTCGTCGCGGGTGCGCAGGCCGATGACCATCGGGGTTCCACGGAGGTACGTGCCCAGACGGCGCATCTCCCGACCGGTCGGTCCATCAAAGGCGTCGATGTTCCCCAGGATCTTCACCAGGAGGAGGTCCTCGTCGCGTCTCGCAGCCAGGTCGAAGCTCTTCGGGCGCGTCGAGCACCGGTCGCTCACCGTGAACCCCGCGTCGGATAGCATCGCGGTGATGTTGTCGATGAGCGCCGATCGAGTCATTACGGACAGATAGGGAACTCGTCCCCTAAATGCGTTGCGGGCCCAGCACCGCCGGACGCGGGCGATTTCGGGGGGTGGACCACAAACAAGCAAGTCGCGGATCGCTTAAGCCGATCGACCCCCAAGCGCCGGGCGTGACGGTCCTCGGACTCGACGACACCGACTCCCGCGAACGGGGGATGTGTACGACCTACGTCGCCACGCGGGTCGCCGAGCGGCTTCGCCGGGCCGGGGCCAGGATCGATCGGCTGCGGCTGGTCCGGCTCAACCCGGCGGTCGAGTACAAGACCCGGGGGAACGCCGCGCTGGCCATCCACACCGACGCGGCTCCCGACCTCGCGCTGGCGACGGCCCGCGAGGTCATCGACGGACTCGCGGAACTCGACGACGAGCGCACACACCCGGGGGTCGTCGCCGCCGAGGGACCCATCGAGCAGGCGGTCCAGCAGTTCGGTCGTCGGGCCATCCGCGAGCTGCTCGATCGGGAGACGGCCATCGACCGTATCGAGGCCGCGGGATACAGTCATGCCGGCTGGAAGCAAGCCCGGGGCACGATCGGTGCGCTGGCCGCGATCGGTGTCAGTGCCGCCTTCGAGGACTGGACCTACGAGTACATCGCCTACCGCGAGCCCGAGCGCTGGGGAACCGAGCGGTCGATCGAGATCGACTCGGTCTTCGACGCGGCCGATCAGTTCTACCCGACCGCCTGGGACACCGTCGACCGGGGTGAGGGTGAGCCAGTCTGTGTGCCCAACGCGCCGGGACCGATCCTGTACGGCATCCGCGGGGACGAACCCAACGCGGTCGCCGCCCTCGCAGCCGGGATCGAGAGCGAGCCGGTCCACACACAGACCCTCTTCGAGACGAACCAGGGGACCGACAGCCACCTCCGGGACGCCGCGATCGAGGACATCCAGGACGGCCGGGCCTACCGCGTGACTGGCCGGGTCATCGAGACACCCGAAACGCGGGCCGGCGGTCACGTCTTCACCGCGATCGCGGACGGGTCCGGTCGGCTCTCCATTGTGGCCTTCGAGCCCACGAAGCGGTTTCGGGACCGGGTCCGGGCGCTGCGAGTCGGCGACCGGATCACCGTCGCCGGCGAGGTCACGGACGGAACGCTCAAACTCGAGAAGTTCGCCGTCCGGGACCTCGTCAGGCAGCGGGCGGTAACACCGACCTGTCCGGATTGCGGGCGACGGATGGAGAGTGCCGGCGCGGGCCAGGGCTACCGGTGTCGAGACTGCAACACCAGTACCGACTCGAAGGAACTCGCCCCGATCGAGCGGGACCTCTCGCGGGGCTGGTACGAGGTGCCACCGTGTGCGCGCCGCCACATCGCGAAACCACTCGTCCGAGGTGGGTTCGACGCGCCGACACATCCCGAGCACTAGGGGCACCATATAAAGGCCGTCCGACTTTCGTCTGACTCCCGACCCAACCCGACGATGGCGACGGAGAGAGCGGTCATGACGGCGCGAGGATTCCGCCCTCGAAACGCATTTATGTGATAGTGTAACGTGTACTTACATATCCCCGGGCCACGTATACTATGGTATGTCCCATCACTCCGGCGCGTACGAGGGGGACAGGGAGAGTGGGGACCTCGCCCATCGGATCGAGGACTACTCGCAGGGCGCGGAGTGTACACTCTTCCCCTCGATCTGTGACGAGGACGACCTGCTGACGCGGTGGATCACCGCCGAGGAGGGGGCCTTCGTCGACCTCGCAGAGATGCGATAGCTACGCGCTGGGGTCCGTTTTCAGTCCGCTTCCGGTCAGTGGCACCACGACCTCGGCTGTCGAATCGAGGTCCCGTTCGCGGTACGTTTCGAGCCCAGCGACGGCCACTGCACTCGTCGGTTCCACGTGAAAGCCAGCCCGGTGAAGGGCCTTCCAGGCGGCCCGGGTCTCGGCTTCGCCGACGGCGATCGCGTCCCCGTCAGTCGTCTCGATGGCCCGCTCGATCTCCGCGTTTCGGGCGGGCTCGGCGATCTGGATGCCGTCTGCAAAGTCGTTTCTGGCCCCCGAACCGTCGTTCGCGATCGGGGCGACCCCCGCAGCCTGCACGCCCAGCAATCGGGGGCGCTGGTCGAGCCAGCCAGCCGCGTCCATGGCCTCGAATCCGCGAAACAGACCGAGAAAGAGGGTGCCGTGTCCGATCGGGGCGACGACCGCGTCCGGGGCCGACCCGCCCCGCTGGGCGACGATCTCGAAGGCCGTCGTGGCCGTCCCGGCGAGAAAGGCCGGGTTCCAGGCGTGGCTCGCGTACCAGCCCGCCCCGGACTCGACGGCCGATCTGGCAGCCGCACTGACGGCCGCTCGATCCCCGGGGACTTCCACGACTGTTGCCCCTGTGCCAGCGATGGCTGCCCGCTTTGCGGGTTTCACGCCCTCGGGGACGTAGATCTCGGCGTCGATCCCGGCCCGGGCCGCGTACAGGGCGATGGCCGCCCCCGCGTTCCCCGAGGAGTCCTCGACGATCCGCTCGACGCCCAGGGCGGCCGCCCGCGAGAGTGTCGTCGTCGCGCCGCGATCCTTGAAACTGCCCGAGGGAGAGACATACTCCAGTTTGAAATCCGCGTTCCACTCCGGGGCCTCAACGAGGGGCGTGAACCCCTCGCCGAGACTCACCTCGCGGTCGACGGGGAGGAGTGAGTGAAACGCCCAGAGTCCCTGATCGCGGTCGAACGCCGGCGGCGTCTCCGGCACCGCCGGCGTCGCGTCGATCTCCAGCGGCGCGCCACACGCACAGCGCCAGGGCTCGTCCGGACCAGGCTCGTACTGGCGACCGCAGGCCGGGCACACCAGTCCAGGGACCATTAGCGTTCGATCCCCGTGCCCACCGAGCAGACGTACTCGCCGGTGGCCGCCTGCGGGAGGCGACGGGCCCGCCAGAAGATCCCCGAATTCTCGGCGTGGACCCGGGCCTTCTCGGTCCCGAGTGGGTCGGTCACTGTGAACAGCGGATCACCGGGCTGGACCGGCGCCCCCAGCTCCTGCTGGAGGTGGACCAGGCCCCCAACGGGTGACCCATAGCGGTCGAAGCCGGTCGCGCGATTCTGGTCTTTCGGAGCCGCATCTCCCGGGAGAAAGCCGTAGTACTCGAGGACCCGCCGGACCCCGCGCACCCCGACCTCGATGCTCGACTCGTCCCAGCCGACGGTCCCGCCGAGTTCGGGGTCGATGGTCGGGATACCGGCGTCCGGGGCGGCCCGGGCGAGTTGCCCCTCCGGCCCTTTCTGGTCGAGGACGTGGCCCGCATCGAACACCTGGGCGAGCTCCAGGCAGGCGTCGTGCTGGCGGTGATGTCGACCACACCGCACCCGTGTCTCGTCGATCATCTGGCTCGTCGAGCCCTGATGGAGGTCGACGACCAGGTCCGCGTCGGTCGCGGCCTGGAAGGTGGCGTGGGCGATCCGCTCCGAGGAACTCCCGTCCGGATCTCCGGGATAGGCCCGGTTCAGCTTCGTGTCGTCGATGGGGTTGCGGTGTTCGGCCACCTGGAAGCCATAGACGTTCGCGATGGCGACGACGGTGATCGTCCCCGCGATCTCGGCCGGATCGAGTTGCGGGAGCAAGCGAGTGAGCACCCCGAGCCCGTTGAGTTCGTCGCCGTCGCTGACAGCCTGCAGGTAGAGCGTCTTCCCCGAACTGGCACCGTTGATGACGGCGACGGGGAGCCCGACTTCCGATCCGTCTCGGGCCTCGCCGACGACCAGTCGGCCGGTGTCCATCTCCCCCGGGGCCGCCTGTGCCGTACCCAGCGATTGCATTGGTACGAACGGCGTCCGGGGAGCCCTTGTAGCGTTCGGTCCGATCACGGCGCGGTCGCGAGTGCCGTGAGGTTGGCCGCCCCGCTGCGGGTGCCTTTGGCCAGAAGCACGTCACCCGCGCGGACTGCCGTCTCCGGCCCGGGCTGGACCTCCCACTCGTCGCTGCCGTTCGTCGGTCGTCGCACCGCGATTACCCGCATCCCGGTCTCGGTCTTGACCGCGCGCTCGCCGAGGGTCGTCCCGTCCAGTTTGCTCCCGGCCTCGACCGTTGTGCGGGTGAGGACCTCGTCGGACTCCTCGACAGCCTCCTGGACGACGACGTGGGAGTCGAGCCCGCGAATGACCCCCTCGCTGATCTCCAGGGCGGCGTCGCTGATGACCTCCGTACTCTGGGCGATGTGGACCAGGCCCCGCAGCGACACCGGGTCGGCGGACTGGGCGGCCGCTCGAAGCGTCCAGGCCTCGAAGCGGGACTTCAGCGCGTCGACCTCGGCCTCCAGTTCGATGACCTCCTCGGCCAGCGGCACGCTGTCATAAAGCACGCTGCCGTAGGCCAGGTCGACGGCCAACTCGCTCATGTTCTTCATCAGGACCAGCGAGTTGACCGCCCGATCGAGGTCCGCGTCCTCCACGTCGGGGATGACTGGTGGCGAGTAGGACTCGCCCGCGGCCGTCTCGACGACCTCGATGATCCCCGCTTCCGGCCCGCGAAGCAAGAGCACGTCCCCGGCTTCCAGCCGGGTCTCTCGGGAGGGGTTGAGCACCCAATCGCCACCCCGTCGGATGGCGATCACCCGGACCCCAGTTTCGGTCTCCAGGTTGAGACCACCGAGCGTGTGCCCCGCGTACGGCGAGGATTCGATGACGTTGGTCCGGACCAGGGTCTCGATCGCGACGGGCAGGGAGGCCCGCATGTTCTCCGGGAGGCCGATATCCTCGAGGACCACCTTCGCGATGTCGCCCGCGGCGTCGCTGATCTTCTCCGCGGCCCCCGTAATTCCCAGGACGGGAGCGAGCGACTCGGCGTCTTCGGGGTTCCGGGCCGCGAGCATGAGACTCATGCGAGCGCGGATCTGGAGCACGTCCATCCGCTCTTCGAGTGCCAGGACCTCCTCGGCAATCGCGTCGCTGTGATGCAGGACCGCGGAGTAAGAGAGGTCGATGAGGAGTTCGGCGGTGTCTTTCATCTCCGCGAGGAGGGCTTTCACGCTCGCGGGCTCGTACTCGACGCGGCCGGCCATGCCCAACAGTTCAGGCCAGCGGACAAAAAGGATACGGGACGATCCGCGGCAAAACTTCCATCTCGATTGGACGGACGTTCAAAAATTGAGTCCAATCGACTACAATTCGGACGTTTGTCTGCACCCAAACGAGTCGATCACGAAAGATATACCCCATCCTGTGCCATACCCCGGAAGGTAACGACATCCATGACAACCGAGCTCAAGAAGGGCCTCGAAGGAGTCCTGGTCGCGGAGTCCGCCCTCAGCGACATCGATGGCGACGCAGGGGAACTCTACTACCGGGGCTATCCGATCGAAGCGCTGGCCGAGGAGGCGACATACGAGGAAGTACTCTACCTCCTCTGGAACGAAGACCTGCCGACCGCCGCAGAACTGGCGGATTTCGAAGCCGAAATGCGAGAGGCCCGAGCCGTGAAACCGGGAATCATCGACCTGCTCCAGCTGTTGGCCGACTCCGGCGAGCGGCCCATCTCGGCGCTGCGCTCCTCGGTCTCCATGCTCTCGGCCGAGGACCCCGCCACCGGTAGTGACCCGACCGACCTGGAGGCGGCCCGGCACATGGGCCGGCGGATCTCCGCGAAGTTCCCGACCGTGCTCGCGGCCTTCGATCGGCTCCGGCGGGGCAAAGAGCCCGTCGAGCCCCGCGAGGACCTGGGTCTGGCAGCGAACTTCCTCTACATGCTGCATGGCACCGAACCCGACCCGGTCGACGCGGAGATCTTCGACAAGGCACTGACACTGCACGCCGACCACGGACTCAACGCCTCGACATTCACCGCGATGGTCGTCGGTTCCACCCTGGCTGACGTGTACAACAGCGTCACGGCGGCGGTCGCCGCACTCTCGGGTCCACTTCACGGCGGAGCCAACCAAGACGTCATGGAAGCGCTCCTGGAGATCGACGAGGGCCCGTTGACCGCGACGGAGTGGATCAAGGAGCTTTTGGACTCCGGCGAGCGCATCCCGGGCTGGGGTCACCGGGTCTACAACGTACGTGATCCGCGGGCGAAGATCCTCGAATCCGAACTACGGCGGCTCTCGAACCGGACCGAGGACTGCCACTGGCTCGAATACCTGGAGGATCTAGAGACCCATCTCACCGAGGAGGTCGGCCTCCCGGAGAAGGGGGTCGCCCCGAACGTCGATTTCTACTCCGGCGCGATCTACTACCAGCTCGGGATTCCACTGGACATGTTCACGGCCATCTTCGCGATGAGCCGGAGCACCGGGTGGATCGGGCACGTCCTGGAGTACCAGGCGGACAACAAGCTTATTCGGCCCCGTGGGCGCTACATCGGGCCGGACCGCCGCGAGTTCGTCCCGATCGAGGAGCGGTAGTTGGAGCGCGGTATCGCGTGACAGAAGTCAGACAATCGGGATAGAACGCTTTAGACGGCCACATTCCTGCCTGTTTCACTTTCACCACGCATGGGAATGAATTAATACATCCCGGGACAATAATCCAGTTGCGGGTCACACCTCCCCTCCGTTCCCCCTCTTTCATCCTCGTGAGTCCCAACGCTCGGTCCGTCCCATATCCTGACCCATCACAAACCGTTAACAACCCCTGTGGCTTAGGCGGGATATGCTCAGCCTATCCGACATCGAGACGGCCCGGGACCGCGTCGATGACGTGGCCCTGCGGACCAGTCTCGAGTCCCAGCGGACGTTCTCCCGGATGACGGGCGCTGACGTGCGGCTGAAGTTGGAGAACACCCAGCGAACCGGCTCGTTCAAGATCCGCGGTGCGACAAACCGAATTCGGAGCCTCACCGAGGAAGAGCGAGAAGGCGGGGTTATCACTGCGAGCGCGGGCAACCACGCCCAGGGCGTGGCCCTCGCTGCGAAACACACCGGGGTCGACGCGTTGATCGTCATGCCCGAGTTCGCGCCGATCTCGAAGGTCAACGCGACCGAGAGCTACGGCGCGGAGATCGAACTCTACGGCGAGGACTACGCGGACGCCCAGGAGCGGGCCCACGAACTGGCCGAGGACTCCGATCGCACCTACGTGCACGCGTACGACGATCAGGCCGTCCAGGCCGGCCAGGGCACGATCGGCCTGGAGATTATCGAGGACTGCCCCGAGGTCGACACCGTCGTCGTTCCGATCGGGGGCGGGGGACTGATCGGCGGCATCGCGACCGCGATCAAGGCTCGAAAGCCCGATACCCGGGTCATCGGCGTGCAGGCCGAGGGGGCCGCGACGGTGGCAAATTCCCTCGACAAGGGCGCGACCGAGGAACTCGACTCCGTGGACACGATCGCGGACGGCATCGCGACGGGGGCCGTGGGCGAGACCACCCTCCCGATCATCGACGAGCGGGTCGACGAGATCGTGACCGTCGACGACAGCGAAACCGCCTCCGCGATGGTGCTACTCCTCGAACGGGTGAAGACCCTGGTCGAGGGAGCCGGCGCGGTGCCGATCGCGGCCCTGCTGGGCGAGAAATTCGACATCGAGGACGACGAGACGATCGTGACCGTGCTCAGCGGCGGGAACATCGACCTGAACCTGCTGACGACGGTCCTCGAACGCGGGCTGGTCGACCGCGGCCGCTTCGTGAAGCTCCGGACAGTCATGAAAGACCGGCCGGGGGCACTCCGGGACTTCCTCAACATCGTGACGAACGCCCAGGCCAACATCTACGAGATCAACCACGATCGGGCCCGCCAGTCCTTCGCGATCGACGCCACTGAGATCGAGATGGACCTGGAGACCCGCGGGCACGAACACGTCGAAGAGATCCTCTCGAAGCTTCGGGACGCCGGGTTCCAGGTCGAAGTGCGGACGTGAAGGATGGCCGGTTTTGCCTGGCTTTAAGGGCCCGCACTGCGAGGAAGGGAATATGAAGCGTGTCATCGAGACAGCAGAAGCGCCGGCGGCAGTCGGTGCGTACAGCCAGGCAACCACCAACGGCGACCTCGTTTTCACCGCCGGACAACTGCCCATGACCGCCGAGGGCGAGCTGCTCGAGGACGAGCCCATCGAGGTCCAGACCCGCCAGGCCCTGGAGAACGTCAAGGCGATCCTCGATGAGGAGGGGCTGACGATGCAGGATGTCCTCAAGGTCACCGTCCTGATGGACGACATCGACGAGTTCGACGCGATGAACTCGACCTATGCGGAGTACTTCCAGGACAATCCCCCGGCCCGCAGCGCCTTCGAGGTCGCCGAGGTACCCAAGGGCGCGAAAATCGAGATCGAAGTCATCGCCGCCCAGTAACTCGACCGGATGGACCCTCGAACCCGCGCGAGTCTGCTCTGGGGGGCGGCCGGGGCGCTCACGTTCCTGGTGCTCGCCCAGACCACGCGGTTGTTCGGCCCGATCGAGCTGGGGATGGGGCTGCCAAAGCTACTCCCGATCGCACTCGCGGTCTTCGCAGTGAGTGCCTGGCTCGGGTACGTGGTCGAAAGACGGCTGGCACAAAACAGACAGGTTTAATTCGGGGACCCGACTAGGGGAGAGCGGGCCGGGATGGCCGAATGGCAAAGCGCACGCCTGGAAAGCGTGTCCCCTTTGGGGTTCTGGGTTCAAATCCCAGTCCCGGCGTTTTCACGGACCCACCACGAATCAGGAGCGACCGGTAACGGCTACGAGACCCGAAAATCGGGGTTCAATGTGTTCGTCACGAGCGGGCCGAAGTCGATTGTGGCGACCCCGATACCGAACCCTTTTATAGAAGGACAAACAATCGCCGCGTGACTATGGCAGAGCGACGAATGCAGGGCCAGCCCATGATCATCATGGGGGACGACGCCCAGCGGATGAAGGACAAGGACGCACAGGAGCACAACATCTCGGCCGCCCGCGCCGTCGCGGACTCGGTACGCACGACACTCGGGCCGAAAGGGATGGACAAGATGCTCGTCTCCTCGATGGGTGACGTTACGGTGACAAACGACGGCGTCACCATCCTGCAGGAGATGGACATCGACGACCCCACCGCCGAGATGATCGTCGAGGTCGCCGAGACCCAGGAGGACGAGGCCGGAGACGGCACCACGACCGCCGTCGCCGTCGCAGGCGAACTCCTCAAGGAGGCCGAGGAGCTGCTCGATCAGGACATCCACGCGACTGCCGTCATCAAGGGCTACAACATGGCCGCCGAGCGGGCCCGCGCCGAGGTCGATGAGGTCGCGATCTCCGTGGACCCCGACGACGAGGATCTCGTGCGCAGCGTCGCCGAGACCTCCATGACCGGCAAGGGCACCGAACTCGACAAGGAGCTTCTCTCGGATCTGCTCTACCGTGCGCTCCAGACCGTCGCCATCGAGGCCGAGGACGGGTCCACCGTCGTCGACCTGAACGACGTCGAGATCGAGACCCAGACCGGGCGACAGATCGGCGAGAGCGAACTACTCTCCGGGGCCGTCGTCGACAAGGACCCCGTCCACGACAACATGCCGACCGAGGTCGAGGACGCGTCGGTCCTGCTTCTCAACGAGGCCATCGAGGTCGAGGAGACCGAGACCGACACGACCGTGTCGGTCGACAACCCCGACCAGCTCCAGCAGTTCCTGGAGAAAGAGGAGGCCCAGCTGCAGGAGAAAGTCGACCAGATCGCCGAGGTCGGTGCCGACGTGGTCTTCTGCCAGAAGGGCATCGACGACATGGCCCAGCACTTCCTCGCGAAGGAGGGCATCCTCGCGGTTCGTCGCACGCGCAAGAGCGACATCGAGTTCCTGCAGGACGTCCTCGGCGCTTCGATCGTGACCGATCTGGATTCGGTCACCGCGGCCGACCTGGGCTCGGGTTCGGTCACCCGGGACGAGACCGACGAGATGTTCTACGTCGAGGGCAGCGGTGACGGCGCCCACGGCGTCACGCTCCTGCTCCGCGGCGCGACCGACCACGTCGTCGACGAGGTCGAGCGCAGCGTCACCGACGCGCTGGACGTCGCCTCCCAGGCGCTGACCGACGGTCGCGTGCTCCCCGGCGGCGGCGCGATCGAAGTCGAACTGGCCGACCGCGTCCGGAACTTCGCGGACGGCGTCGAGGGTCGCGAGGCCCTGGCCGTCGAGGCCTTCGCCGACGCCCTGGAACTCGTCCCGCGCGTGCTGGCGAGCAACGCCGGCCTGGACTCCATCGACACGCTGGTCGAGATGCGAGCCGCCCACGAGGGCGGCGACCAGCGCGCCGGCCTGAACGTCTTCACCGGCGACATCGAGGACACCTTCGAGGCTGGCATCGTCGAGCCCGCACACTCGAAGGAACAGGCCCTGAGCTCCGCCTCCGAGGCCGCCAACCTCGTCCTGAAGATCGACGACATCATCTCCGCCGGCGACCTCTCCACCGAAGGCGAGGAAGACGAAGGCGCCGGTGGCATGGGCGGCGGCATGGGCGGTATGGGCGGTATGGGTGGCATGGGCGGCGCGATGTAAACGCACGTTTTGCTCTGCGGGGCGCCTTCGGCGCCCCTCGGCAAAACCTGTCGCGCAGGAGCGCAGCTCCTGCTGGATCCCAAAAAGCTCCGCTTTTTGAGCACACTAAAATCGCGCCTGCTCCTGTCGCGCGGCCACAGGCCGCGCGGTAGTCCGCAGGCGCGACCGCGTGAACGCGGAGAAACCCGCGCCTCGGGTTCTATCGAACCGCTCGGCGCGGGTATGCTACTGGTGTGGTTTCGAACCCGTGTGATTGCAAGAGCTGAATTTTGCGCTACATTTTCGTTACTATCTGGATTGCTACAATCGGACGGTGATGAATCCAAGGCGCGATTTCAGCAGGTGGTCGTGTTCAATCGTCGGCAGTATACGCGGCTCCACGGTGTTCGATGCGGTGCACTTCCAGTACGTGGTCGTTCCAATTCAGGACACAGCCGAGTCGATACTGTCCGATACGGAGCTTCGAGAACGGGCCACCTGCCAGCGGTTCGAGGTAGTCATCAGGTTCACGCCACTCGGAGTCGACAATGTCGTCCAGCTTCGACACGATACGATCCTGGACGTGTGAATCGAGAGCATCGAATTGATCGAGCGCAGCGGGAGCGAACTTCCAGGTCCAGTCCTTACTGGTCGACATCGTCGTCCATCGCTCCAACGACCTCGTCACGGTTTACCAGTTCCTCATCGCCGAGGCGCAAGCCATGTTCGCTTGCGGCAATCTGCTTCCACCCCTCGCGAGTGAAGGCAGGATGTTTGACTGCATCACGGATGGCGTATCGCAGAAACTCGCTCCGTGAGTTGAATCCCTCCTCTTTCCACGTCCCGTCGATGTCCTCAAGGAAGGCTTTGCTGATTCGGAGATTGACCTGAGTCATCTCCGGCTCGTCGTCGTTTGGAGCTGTTCCAGCACCGGACATGATATACAGATAATATACTCTTGTATAGAGAAAAGCATTTGGGTTCCGTTGACTACCGTAACGGATCTGTCCGATTATCTGATGGTTTTTGCATACCGTGCTGAACACAACGTCTATATTCAGCAAAAGACCGTATCCAATGCCAGATTTTTGCCAAAAGTAGAAGGGCCGGAACGTTTCCTGTGAATGCGAGCGAAATAATCGCGCTGAACAACTGTGCCGGCCCGTCGATCCGCGAGTCAATCCAAGCAAAGCCGATCGCAGCGTACCGCCAGCCTGCTACTCCTCCACGGGAAGTTCGAACTGGTCACACTCGACCGGTGCGGCAAGCACCACGCTCGTGTTGCTCTCCTTGATCGCCGGCTCGACGAGCAGTTCCTTGATGATCTCGTCCATCGAGTCGGTGTCCTCGAACTTGCCGACCGCGATGATGTCGAACTCGCCGGTCACCTCATAGACGGTGATCATCCGGTCGACGGCCTTCAGCCGGTCGGTGATCTCCGGAATCGCCTCGCCCTCGACTTTCAACTGCAGAATTGCGGTCACGTCGTACCCGAGCGTGTCATAATCGACCACCGGGACGAACCCCTTGATCGTCCCCGCCGCCTCCAGACTCTGCAGATGATTCGAGACCGTCGTCACCGAGACACCCAGGGACTCGCCGACGCTCCGCAGGCTGGCCCGACCGTCCGCGAGCAGTTCGTTGATCAGTTCCGCGTCGAGGTTTTCGTAGGTCATGAACCCTGATTGGAACTGAAGCGCCTTATGAGTTTACGTTTGTCCAATAATCCTCCCGAAATCCGCAATTGAGTCAACCGTTAGGGCTATAAAACCTCACGTATTGGACTTGGATGTCGAAACAAATGACAACCGGCGCATCTCACCCCGACGGCGGGCTCACCGAAGCCGAACAGGCGGTACTGGACCGGATCGAACAGGAGAACATTCAGTTCCTGCGGCTGCAGTTCACCGACATTCTGGGCACAGTCAAACACGTCTCGATCCCCGCAAGCCAGGCCGAGAAGGCCCTGACCGAGGGGATCTACTTCGACGGCTCCTCGATCGAGGGCTTTGTCCGCATCCAGGAGTCGGACATGCGCCTGGAGCCGGACCCAGATACCTTCGCGGTCATCCCCTGGCGGGACGAGAAGAGCGGCGAGGCGGCCCGCCTGATCTGTGACGTCATCGACGCCACGACCGGCGAGCCCTTCGTCGGCGACCCGCGGACGGTCCTCAAGCGCGCTATCGCCCGCGCCGAGGACATGGGCTATACGCTCAACGTCGGCCCAGAGCCCGAGTTCTTCGTCTTCGAGAAGGACGAGAACGGCCGCGCGACCACGACGACCCACGACGCGGGCGGGTACTTCGATCTGGGACCGAAGGACCTGGCCTCCGATCTGCGCCGGGAGATCATCTTCAACCTGGAGGAGATGGGCTTCGAGACCGAAGCGAGCCACCACGAAGTCGCCGCCGGGCAACACGAGATCGACTTCAAGTACGATGATGCCCTGACGACCGCGGACAACATCGCGACCTTCAGGTCGGTCGTGCGGGCCACCGCCGAACTCCACGACTACCACGCGACGTTCATGCCAAAGCCCATCGCGAAGGTCAACGGCAGCGGCATGCACACCCACCTCTCGCTTTTCACCGAGGACGGCGAGAACATCTTCCACGACGGCGACGACGAGTTCGGCCTCTCCGAGCGGGCAAAGCACTTCCTCGGAGGCATCCTCGAACACGCCCCGGCGATCACGGCCATCGCCAACCCGACCGTGAACTCGTACAAGCGCCTGGTGCCGGGCTACGAGGCCCCGGTCTACATCGCCTGGAGTGGTGTCAACCGCACCGCGCTGGTCCGCATCCCCGCGGCCCGTCACCCCGCGGCCTCCCGCATCGAACTTCGGTCGCCGGACCCCGCCGCGAACCCCTACCTGGCCATTGCCGTGATGCTCCACGCCGGCCTCGACGGGATGGAAAAGGAAATCGAGGCCCCGGACCCGGTCCGGGAGAACATCTACAAGTTCGACGAGGAGAAACGCGAGGAGTACGGCATCGAGACCCTCCCCGAGAACCTCGGGCAGGCCGTCGACGCGCTGGAGGAAGACGAGGTCGTCCAGGAGGCCCTGGGCGAACACGTCACCGAGAAGTTCATCGAGGCAAAGCGCCAGGAGTTCCAGGAGTACAACCTCGCAGTCTCCGAGTGGGAACTGGACCGGTACCTCGAGAAGTTCTGAGGACCGAAACACTAGCCTGACTCGGGGCCGTACGGGTCCCTAATGGGTGACTCAGCGGAGGAGATAAACGACGACCGTCGCCAGGAGCTCTTGGGACGGA
This sequence comes from Halodesulfurarchaeum formicicum, assembly GCF_001886955.1. Classification (NCBI taxonomy): domain Archaea; kingdom Methanobacteriati; phylum Methanobacteriota; class Halobacteria; order Halobacteriales; family Halobacteriaceae; genus Halodesulfurarchaeum; species Halodesulfurarchaeum formicicum. Next base: position 1,919,277 of record NZ_CP016804.1, read on the forward strand.
TCTCCCGGCAGACGGCCACCATCGGCCAGCGCATACCCGAGACGATCAATATCGACGGCGACCCCTTCGACCTGCGGGACTTCGTTCTGGAGACTAAATCACAGGGCTCGATCCCGCCCGAGCGCCGCGAATCGGTTCGGACGGTCCGAAAGACCCTCACGAAAGAGCGAGAGGCACGTCGAGAGCGCCTGGAGACCGAATCGCTCACCGAACAGGAGGCGACGAACCTCGTCCAGGACATCCTCGGGCTGGACCGGGCGATCACCGCCCTGGGGAACCTCGCCGAGACAGATCTAGCGGCCAGGAGCCACGAGGAGTACGTGGACGGAACCCGCCGCTGGGTCGACTTCGTCGATCAACTCACCGACTAGAAGAGCGCCCAGATCGCAAGCGAGACCGCGACGACGCCGGCAGTTCCAAGGAGGGTCCGCCGCGGGCGCAACTGTGCGGCCCGAAGTCCAGCCGTTGCGACGATCACCCCCACCGCAATCCCCGCGAGTACGTCCAGCAGATAGTGTACCCCGAGCAGCAGCCGGGTCGCGGCGATGATGCCAACGGCGAGGGCGGCCAATAGGTAGGGGCCATAGCCTTCCCACCGGGCCACGCCCACCAGTGCGGTCGCGACCCCAGCCGTCGCCGTCGTGTGCCCACTCGGGAACCCGTAGCCGTCCTCGGGAATGAGCATCAGCGTATCAGGCGGTCGCCCCAGCCCAAAGCCGTATTTCAGCAGGATCGATGCCGAGAGAGCGAGCGCTACGGCCACCAGAAATCGCCGGGCCGTGTCCGGGGCGATCCGACCGCTCCAGACCCCGCCCACCGAGCCACCGATCGAGGCGGCAGCCAGCAGTTTCGGACCGCCGAAGGCGGTGAGCACTACCAGCAGCGGGACGACCGGCTCCGGAACCTGGGCGACCAGCGCCTCGGTTACGCCGAGGTTTCTCATGAGCGGACGTTCCGAAGGACTTCGAGCAATCGTCCGGGAACGCTTGCGGCCTGGATACCCATTCCGAACAGCACCAGTTGCACGTAGAGTCCCAGCGTGGAGAGCCACACGACGATCATCGCGAGGATGGCCCAGCCACCCTGGAGCCAGTAGAAGGCCCCCAAGGTCATCGCCGTCCCGTAGAGCAGAACGAGGTACGGCCCCCAACCCGTGGCCTTGCCCGCTCGCTGACGCTTGCGGACGTAGGCTTTCAGCTCCGATTCGATCGCCGACCGGCTCATCGTCTTCTCGTCGAGATCCGCCCGGAGCCCCTCGACCTCCCGGGCGAGTTCGCCGATATCCGGGGCCGGTTCGGTCCGCTCGCTGTCCGTTGCTGCTGTCGCTCCGTCCCGGTCGCCGGGGGTTCCTCCGACCAACACGATGTTCACTACTGCCCCCACCATGATAATAATCCCGCCGAGATACAGCCAGGAGACAAGCAGGAGTCCAGCCCCCAGAACCCCGTAGAGCTGGAAGTTCCCGGCGTACGTGGCATACACTGAGAACCCAGTCGCCAGCACCGCCCAGCCGACGGCTGCGAGGACGGTCCCCGGAAGTGCCTGGCGAGGGGAGAGATCGACGTCGGGGAACCGGTAGAACATCGGGAAGAAGGCGACCACCAGCACGCCGGGGAGACTGAGCTGACTCAACACGCCGATAAACGGGAGCCACTCGAAGTAGGGGATGAGGACCCCCAGCAATGCCGAGGCGGCGAGCGCGAGGGGAATCGCGAAGAAGACGATCACCGCGTCGAGGAGTCGAGCCAGGAGCGATTTTTCGATGGATACCCCCTCGACCTGGGAGAACGCGATGTCGAGCCCCCGGAAAATCTTGCTGGCCGACCACGCCAGGACCAACAGGCTGGCGATACTGGCCCCGCCGCTCCCACGGCTGTCCGTGAGCGAGCCCTCGATCACATCCACGGCGGCCGGCGAGAGGAACTGGTCGGCCCCGTGAAGGGCCGTTTCGAGGCTGGGTCCGCCGAGCGTCTGGGCGATCGCGAGCCCCAGCAGTGCCAGCGGAATGATCGAGACGAACCCGTAATAGGCGATGGCCGCCGCGAGAAAGGTCGCCTGACTCCGCTGCACCTCCCGAACGACCGCGATCGGGACGGTCCAGAGCACGGATCGATGCATGGCCAACCGTTCGCGAGCCAGTCTCAAATACCCAACCGATCAGGCCATCCCGAAGGCGGCCTCGATCTCGGCGAGTGTCGCGTCGGTCTTGAACGTCGTCCCGCCGTAGTGAGTCCGGGAGGCGGCGTGGCCGGCCGCCCGCAGCGTCTCCAGGAACTCGTCCATCCCGATCGCCGGTTCGTTCCAGCGGCGGTAGAGTCCGTGCTGGTCGTAGTGAGTCGGGGTGGCGAGTTCGCTCTGCAGGCGGTCGAGCAAGCGCTCGGCCCGTGTCGCCGTCCCCATCGACTCATCGAGGGCGGCGATAGTGGCCCCAACAAAGTCATCCTCGTGGGTCGGCCCGAGCCAGAGCGGCCCCGCAGTCACGACCGCGTCGCTCCCACAGTGCGGACACGTCTCGGGCGGGTGCGAGATGAGTCCCGATTCGGTCTCACGAGCGTTGCAGTTCCGGCAGTGATGCACGAATCCGAGTTCGTCGATCGCCGCGTTCGCATCCGTCGCCCGATGGGACAGTTCGAGGTAGGTCCGGACGTAGTGGTCCGAGACGTGGCTCAGGATCGGGGTGACACCGACGTCGTAGCGAGCGGCGGTGCGGGCAAGCGCGCCAAGGAGGATGCGAAGCCCCATCTCGGCGTGATACTCGGTGTTCCGTGGAACCGCACTGTAGCGACGCACCCCGCTCTCGAAGTGCGCGCCACAGAGCGGCGCGGTATCGGTCGCAGTTACCGCGACCAGGTTGCGAGCGTTCGCGAAGGCCGCATCAGCAAACGGGATTGGCGAGCCAAACGGGTCCAGGTCCACCACGTCGAAGAGTGTTCCCTGGTCGTGGAGCAACGCGTTCGCGTCGCGGTGGTAGACAGTCCCGTCCAGGTCGTTTGTGGCCAGGTTCTCGCGAGCCAGATCGACGGCGTCGGGATCCACGTCCGCAAGCGAGACGTCCCACCCGGCGGCCGCCGCCCGGACCCCGCGGATTCCGCTGGCAGCCGTCGCGTCGAGGTAGGTGCCCACGCGGGGCTCCCGCTCACGGTAGGCGGTGAGGGCCGCAATCGTGATGTCCCGGTTCAGCTCCTGGTCGGTGTTGAAGAAGACGGCGTCGGACCGGCCCGCGTCGGGTTGCTCGGGGACCGCGACGGTGACCTGGCCCTCGGTTCGGTTCATACCCCGATTCCGGGCGACACCGTGAAAAGCCGCCCGGGGCAAACGGACAGCCTTTCACTCCCGGGGTCGAATGACCGGTGTGGATTCGCCAGCCGACTGGCGGGCAGCCCTCGCCGAGACCGGCGAGCTCACCCCCGAGATCACGAGCGCGATCCTCGACGCCCACGGGGACCGCGGCAAGCGGGCCATCGAGGCGGTCACGGAGTCCCGGGTGAAGGCCTACCGAGACTTCACGGTCGTGGTGGGCCACGGCGACGAGTACATCGTCGAGGACGACGGGTGTACCTGCGAGGACGCCACGTACAATCTGGACGAGGAGGATCCTGCGGCCCTCTGCTGGCACGCCATCGCGGTGGCGATCGCCGAACGCATCGACGCCGTCGATCACCACGACATGTGGTACGCCGACGTCCGGGAGTTCGTCTAGGCGTCGGCCGCGAAGGCCACGAAGTTCTTCAAGAGTCGCAATCCGATCTCGCCGCTTTTCTCCGGGTGGAACTGGGTCCCGATGACGTTTCCGGCCTCGTTCGCGATGACCGCCGGGAACTCCACGCCGTACTCGCTTGTTACGAGAATCGAATCCGTATCCTCCGGAACGCCGTAGTAGGAGTGCACGAAGTAGGCGTACCCGCCGTCGATGCCCTCGATTACGGGGTGGGATCGTTTCACGTCGAGTTCGTTCCAGCCCATATGCGGGATCTTCAGGTCGCCGCGGAACTTCACGTTCCGGCCGGGGACCAGATCCAGGCCCGTCACGTCACCCTGTCCCGCCCGGTCGGCCTCCTCGCTCGTCGTCAACAACATCTGCATCCCTAGACAGATACCCAAAATTGGCTGTCCAGCCGCGGCTGCCTCTAGCAGTGCCTCCCGGAACGGGCCAGCGTTCTCCATCCCGTCGCCGAAGGCACCGACGCCGGGGAGGATGACGCCATCAGCCGACTGGATGGCCTCGGGGTCATCGACGATCCGAACTGTCGCACCCGCTCGCTCCAGGCCGCGGGTCACGCTGCGCAGGTTCCCCAGGCCGTAATCGAGCACCACGATGTCGGCCGCCGGGGCCTGGCCTCCCGTGGATGTATCCATACCCGTGTGTGCGGGGGTCACGGATTAGACCCTTTCCATTACCGCAACCCCGCCACGAGTTCGGTCGCCTCGTCGATCACCGCCTCGAAGGTCTCCCGAGTGCTGGGATCGTACAGGGTCGCCGCGGGGTGAAGCCCGATAAGGACCCGGTAGGCCGTCCCGTCGATCGTGATCGACTCGACGCTGCCGGCCTCGTTCGTCACGGCGACCGACCGACCCAGGAGATGTTCGCTCGGCACTTTCCCGAGCGTGACGATCACGGCTGGATCCACGCCCGCTACCTCCCGCTCCAGGTGGGGCCGGCAGTTCGCCAGTTCGGTCGCGGTCGGGTCCCGATTCTCCGGCGGGCGGCACTTGACGGCGTTCGTGATCCGGACGGTCTCCCGGTCGAGCCCGTACTCTGCCAGGACCGAATCGAGGATCTCGCCGCTGCGGCCGACGAATGGCTCGCCTTCGATGTCCTCCTGCTCGCCCGGTGCCTCGCCAACGAAGAGGAGGTCCGCGTCCCCCGGCCCGACACCGTTGACGATCTGGGACCGGGACTCGACCAGGTCCGCACACCGTTTGCAATCGGTGACGTCGATCGTTCCCTGTTCGCTCATACGGAGTCCTCGATCGACGGCCCAATCAACGCCCGGATTCGTCGGTCCCGCCACGCTGTTCTTCCCTGCGGAATCGGTCCACCCCCCGGGCCGCAAGTCGAGCCACCCGCAACGGTTCGGGTCGGCCCCCAGTGGGCGTGAACGCGGTCATAACGGTCTCGGGGGCGTCCGAGAGGCCGACGCTCCTGACATAGCGGGTCTGTTCGTTCACCGTCACCGCCACTCGCTCCGGCTGGGCCCGGTAGCGGTCGAGCCGGCGTGTCAGTTCGGACCCCTCGAAGGCCGCCCGAAGGGCCGGTTCGAGCCCGGGGCTCGCCTCGAAGGAGACCGAGAGAACGGGTCGATCGACCGCGCGATGGATCGCCCGCAGGTCCAAAATGTTGTACCAGGCCGGGGCGATGCCGGCGAGAAAGAGATACTGGACGTCCTCGCGGTCGAGTGTTGAGTACAGTTCGATCACCGCGTCGGTGGCGTCCAGTCCGCCGACCCGACACGTTTCGAAGGCAAAGCCGTCGACGGTCCGCGAGGGGGTGACCACGGCCCCGCCGAGGACCGACTGGTCCCGTTCGTAGGACTCGGCGACCCCGAGGGCCCGAACGCCGGGCTTCACTCCTTGATGTCTTCGAGTTTGTCCAACAGCTCGTCGTTCGACGCGCCGATCTCGAAGTCGACCTCGCCGTCGTGGGTGGCTTCGGAGGTCGATACACCATCCTCGTCATCGAGGTCCTCGGAATCGAGCTCCTGTCGTTCCTGTTCCGATTCGTCGTAGCTACCAAATCCCATCGTATGTTGTGTTATTCGCGCACGACACAAAAAGGACCCGCCACAGTACCCAGGTTCTTGACCGGGGCCGTCCTCCAGGCGGATATGGACGTTCGCAATTTGACTGCCGACGCCGCGGTGTTCACCGCGAACGCGTATCTAATCCAGGGAGAGAGAAACAGCCTCGTGGACGTGGGTGCGATGCCAGGGATGGTCGATACCCTCCAAGAACAGGTCGCCACGCTCGACTCGGTGTTTCTCACCCACCGACACGACGACCACGTCGACCGCCTGGAGACCGTTCGAGCCGCCTTCGACCCGACCGTCTACGCGGCCGATTCCGGACCGGAAGCGGCCACCGTGCTGGCGGATGGCGACCAAGTTTCGATCGGTGGCGAGGCCTTCGAGGTCGTTGAGACTCCCGGGCACGCGCCGGACCACCTCGCGTTCGTCGGCGACATGGCTGTTTTCACCGGTGACATCGTCGTCTACAGCGACGAGGCCTTCGAGGACGGCAGTTTCGGCCGCACGGACATCCCGGGGGCCGACCGGGAGACCCTCGTGAAAAGTATCGACCGCCTGCTCGGTCGGTTGCCAGCCACCGTGAAATCGCTCTATCCGGGCCACGGACCGGCGTTTGCCGGTGACGTGCGAACGGTCATCGAGCGCGCTCGCGGGCGGGCCGCCCGGGGCGAGCCGAAGTATCCCGAGTGATTCCGGACAGCGGTGTCAGTCCTGCGGATCGCTGTCGGGGCACCCGTTCGGAAACGAGAGGTGGCGGATTAGGTCGCGCGGCGTTCCTTGGCCTTCGGGCGCAAGTTCTTGTAGCCACACTTGCGACAGCGCTCGGCACGCTCGGGGTTTCGGGCGTTACACCGCATGCAGACCTGGGTGCCCAGAAGCCGGTCCTCGATCGAGAGGTGCTGTGTCATGTCCGGCTATTCGCCGGTGGTGGCTAAAAGGTGTTCGACTCAGCGATCCAGATACTCGTTCTGGACCGCGACGACCCCCGCGGAGTCCGTACACTCGGCGTACCGCTCCAGGGGCTCCTCGTTGAGGTCCAGGAAGGTCTGGCCCCAGCGGAACTTCGAGAGCAAGAATTCGGCCTGCTCGCGCTCCCCGAGGATGACGAGTGCGCCGGCGAAAGCCTCGACGGTGGTGAGCTGATAGGGGTTCCCGTAGTTCACCGGGTTCCCGGCCAGCATGAAGGGCAGTGCCCGGTGGATGCCATCGATCTCGAACTGCTCGGCCGAGGCCGACTCCCAGGAACTGTCCATCGCCACGAGCGTATCCGTCGACTCGCGGTCGGCCGGGGAGAGAGCCTTGTCCGCGAAGGGGTCGAGGACGAGTCCGTAGGGAACAGACCGTTTCACCGAGTGAAGCGTGGCGAGATCGAAGCGTTCGAGCTTCTTCGCCGTGCACTTCTGCGGGTCGTCGTCGCCCTCGTATCGAACGTGCAGGTCCACACCCGGGATAGACGGGGGTCGGTCAAAAGGCTCCCGAACGGCCGGCTTTTTGGGCTGGCGCACCCAGGGTTCGTATGACCGAATCCCAGGACGGACCGGCGCTGGCTCGGGAGTACTACCGGGCCATCGACGCCGGGGAGTACGACGCCCTGCAGGCGGTGCTCGCACCCTCGTTCACCCACGAACGGGGCGATCGGACGTTTGCGGGCCGCGAGGAGTTTCTCACCTTCATGGCCGAAAAACGTCCGGAGACCGAGACGACACACGAGATCGAGCAGGTTTACACCGGCCCGGGTGGCGTCGCCGTCCAGGGACGGCTCTTTCACGGAGACGGCACACCCTTCTTCCGGTTCGTCGATGTCTTTCAGGTCGCCGACCGGCTCACACACCTGGTGACCTACAGCGCGAGCCGGTGACAGCAATTCTCCGGGCAAGCGAAGGGTACTTTCACGCCGTTCGATACCACTCTTTATGAGCTTCACGGACCAGCTCTCGCGAGTCGCCAGATTCGCGAGCAAGTACTTCGTCGTCTGGGTGGTCGCTGCCGCGGCACTGGGCCTGTGGCAACCGGCGACCTTCGTTCCGATCCTGAACTACGTCAACCCCCTGCTGGGGCTCATCATGCTCGGCATGGGCCTGACACTCACCCCGGCGGACTTCAAACGGCTGGTGGAGCGACCCGTCGACGTTGGCATCGGTGCAGTGACCCAGTGGCTGGTGATGCCGCTTGCGGCCTACCTGCTCTATCTCGCCTTCAACCTGCCCGAGGCCATCGGCGTCGGCCTCATCCTCGTGGGCGCGGCCCCCGGTGGAACCGCCTCGAACGTGATGACCTACCTCGGCCGGGGCGACGTCGCGCTCTCGGTTGCCATCACGACCGTGACGACCCTGGCCGCGCCGATCGTCATGCCGGCCTGGACCCTGGTGATTCTGGGCCAGGGCATCGACGTGACCTTCATGGAGATGTTCACGAACATCGTCCAGATCGTCATCATCCCGGTCGTGCTCGGGTTCGCCCTGCGCTATCTTCTCGATCGGGCCGCCCCGGCGGTGGCCGAGATCGGGATGGACGTCTTCCCCGTGATCAGCGTCGGGGCCATCGCCGCCATCGTCGCCGGCGTGGTCGGCGCGAACGTCGAAAGCATCCTCACCGCCGGTGCCCTCGTGCTGGCTGCCGTCATCCTGCACAACGGGATCGGGCTGGGAGCCGGCTACGGCGTGGGCAAAGCCGTCGGCATGTCGACCGACCGAGTCCGGGCGACGAGTTTCGAAGTCGGACTCCAGAACAGTGCGCTCGCGGTGGCACTCGCGACCAGCCTCTTCGACCCGGCAGCGGCGTTGATTCCGGCGCTCTTCAGCGTCTGGCACAACGTCAGCGGGCCGGCCCTGGCGAGTTTCTTCGCCTGGCAGGACGATCAGGCGGCGACAAAAGAGCCGTCACCGACGACCGCCGACTAGTCCCGGTCGCCAGCGCCTAACGCGCTCTCGCCGACCGGATCGTGGCCGTCGATGACTTCCTGGCCGTCCAGGTAGGGTCGGAGGGCCTCCGGCACGGTGACGGTGCCGTCCTCGTTCTGGTAGTACTCCAGGATCGCGACGACGACCCGTGGGAGGGCCACGCCGGACCCATTGAGCGTGTGGACGTACTCCGCGGACTCGTGGCGCTCGGGCCGGTACCTGATCCCCGCCCGGCGGGCCTGGAAATCCTTGAAATTCGACACCGAGGAGACTTCGAGCCAGCGACCGCCACGATCGGGGCCGTCGGCCATGTCATCGGCCGGGGCCCAGACCTCGATGTCGTACTTCCGGGCCTGGGTGAAGCCCATATCGCCCGTACACATCTCCAGCACTCGGTAGGGGAGCCCGAGACGTTCGAGGACTTCCTCGGCCTCGTTGAGGAGCCCGTGGAGGCGCTCGTCGCTCTGTTCTGGTTCGACGAAGTTCACGAGTTCGACCTTGTTGAACTGGTGGACCCGGACCATCCCACGGGTCTCGGTGCCGTGTTCGCCGGCCTCGCGCCGGAAGTTCGGCGTGTAGGCCTGATGTTTGATCGGGAGATCCTCCTTGAGGAGGATGTCATCGGCGTACATGTTCGTGACCGGCACCTCCGCCGTCGGGAGCAACCAGAGGTCGTCATCGTCGTAGGGCTCCTCGTTGGAGCCACCCAGGCGGTAGGCGTCCTCGACGAACTTCGGGAACTGCCCGGTCCCTCGCATGGACGCGGAGTTGACCGGGATGGGCGGGAAGACCTCCTGGTAGCCCTGCTCGCGGTGGATATCCCGCATGAACTGGATGAGTGCGTGTTCCAGTCGAGCGCCGTCCCCCTTGAGGAAGTAAAAGCCACCACCAGACACCTTCGCGCCGCGTTCGAAGTCGAGGATGTCCAGGTCCTCGCCCAGGTCGTAGTGGGGAATCACCTCCCCTGGCAGGTCCCGCAAGTCGTCAAACCCCTCCCGACGGGCCTCGATGTTGTCCGACTCGTCGTCCCCGATAGGCACGTCATCGTCGGGAATCATGGGCACCTCGAGGAGGCGGGATTCGAGTTCGGCTTCGAGTTTCTCGGCCTGTTCCTCGACTTCCTCGAGTTCCGCTTTCAGTTCAGTAGAGCGCTCGATCGCCTCCTCGGCGGCCGCCTCGTCGCCGGCCTGTTTGTGCTCGGCGACCGCGTCGCTGACCTCGTTGCGTTCGTGGCGCAGCTCGTCCCCGCGGGCCTTGAGTTCCCGCCACTCCGCGTCGATTTCGAGGATGTGGTCCAGGTCCACACCTTCCACACCCTTGTTCTCGATCGCCTCCCGGACCACGTCCGGATGCTCCCGGACGAACTGCCTGCTCAACATGGGCGTGGCTATTCCCGCGGACCGGATAACACTATTGGGTGGCCCACCCACCCATGGAGTCCGTCGACGGGCCAGGGATACCAATACTTCAAGCCGGAGGGTGACAAATTCGGAACTATGACACGATCGGCGGGGCCGATCGGGGGCCCGCGACCACGATGACCGGGACGTCGGCCATGACGGCCGGGTTCGGGGCCGTCAAGCTCGCCTACGTCGCCGCCTTCGCGGCCGCCGCGATACTCACGTTCGGAAGTCTGGCCCGGATCGGAGACGTGCAGGACGCGGACACCCGGCGCGGACTGGCCTGGCTCCTGGCCGGGAGCGGGAGCTGGGCAGCGAGTACCGTCGGCTTCCTCCTGGCACCGGGCCCCACCCTCTCGGTCGCCTTCCACACGATCGGACTCGTTATCGGCCTGAGCACCGTCGGGGCCTGGCTGTACTTCACCTCGGCGTACACCAGCCGGAGCGTTCATCGAAATCCCACGTTACGGCGGATCGCCCTGGCCGTGTTCCTCCTCGTCGTCGCCGTGAAGGTCACCAACCCGATCCACGGGCTCTACTACGGCATCGAGGTGGTCCAGACGCCGTTTCCCCACGTCGCCATCCAGAACGGCGTGCTCCACTGGACAGTCATGGGGGCCTCCTATGCCCTCTCGGCGATCGGCTACTTCATGCTCTTCGAGCGGTTCGAGGCGGTCAGCTTCGACACCACACCACTGCTGGTGCTCGTCGGCCTGACCGGCCTGCCGATCGTCCTCGACATTGCAGGGTTCACCAGCCCGGCCCTGATCGACGTCACCTACGAGCCGATCGGCGTGGCGGTGTTCGCCACGGGCCTGTTTTTCGTCTTCCTGGATCAGTTCCAGGCGGTGCGGGTCGCGGGCGAGCGCGACGATCCGGTGGTCGCCCTGGACACCGACGATCGGATCCACCAGTTCAACCAGGCGGCCGAACAGGTATTCCCCGACCGCCTTCGGGGAGCAATCGGGGAGCCCCTGGAGTCGGTCTTCCCGGATCTCGCCGCGAGTAGCGAGGAGAAACAACTCGTCGAAGTCACGGACACGAGTGGTCCCCAATACTACCGCGTCGCGACGACACCCTTTACCGGCGCCCAGACGCATCTTGGCCGCCTGCTGGTGTTCACGGACGTGACCCAGGAGGAGCGGGCCCGCCGGAAGCAGGCCCGCCAGAACGAACGGCTCGATCGGTTCACCAGCACGGTCTCACACGACCTCCGGAACCCGCTCACCGTCGCCCGGGGCCGACTCGAAATCGCCGCCGAGGAGACCGACTCCGAACACGTCGAGACGGCCCTCTCGGCCCTGGAACGCATGGAGACCATGATCGAGGACCTCCTCGATCTGGCCCGTCACGGCCAACCCATCGACGAGACCGAGCCGGTCTCGCTGTCGACGGCCGCCAGGGATGCCTGGGAGATGGTCAAGACCCGCGAGGCGACGCTCGAGGTCGCCGGCGAGCGCACCTTCGAGGCCGACCCGGATCGGCTGGCGAGCCTGTTCGAGAACCTCTTCCGCAACGCCGTCGAGCACGCCGGGCCGGACGTGACGGTGACCGTCGAACCGATCGAGGAGGGGTTCGCCGTCGGCGACGACGGGCCCGGCATCCCGCCCGAGGAGCGATCGAAGGTCCTGGAGTCCGGCTACTCGACCGCCGACTCGGGGACGGGCTTTGGACTGGCGATCGTCTCGGAGGTTGCAGACGCTCACGGCTGGTCGGTCCAGGTGACAGCAAGCGAGGCCGGTGGGGCCCGCTTCGAGTTCAGCGGCGTGAACTAGTCCAGCCGCGCCCGCAGATCCGCGAGTAGCTCGGTCGGTGGGTCGGAACTCGGGAGTTGCACGGTCTCTTCCTCGGCTGTATCGGGCACGTCGATGACGAACTCGCCGTCCTCGTAGGCCACCGATTCGATCGTTCCGTAGTCGAGGGTTCGCACCAGTACCGGCTCGGTTCCCACCGTCCCCTTCAGGAACATCAGATCGAGGGTCGTCTGATCGTAGATCCAGACCGCGTCCTCGCCCACCCCCACCATGGCCGCCTCGACCTTGGTCGGGGCCTCGACGAACGGGAGCCGGTCAGCCGGGACAGAAACCAGGCGATAGACCGTCGCCGACTCGTCCATCCCGGCCGCTTCGAGGACCGCCGGACCGAATTGTTCGACGTCGGACAGATATCCCGCTTTGACCGTGTCGTAGTTCCGGTTGATGTACCGCATCCCCTGGTACCAGATCGGCACGGCCACGACGAGCGCGAGGGGGGTGAGCCAGGACCCGAGCCCGAAGTAATAGCCCATTCCGCCGAGCAGGAAGACGATCATCGCCGGGCCGACGACTGGGTGCCACCCCCAGACCCACCGGAGCAAGGAGAGTTCGTCTTTTGCCGTCCGGAAGGCGGATTCGGTTTCGGTCATGATTCGAGGGCGGGGCGTCGCCCGGTCCCGGACCGACGCGGTGTGTCTACCGTCATCTACCGGAGGTGGGACACGCGGGAAAAAATACGTTCCGACGGGGCGGCGTTACTCCAGCCCGAGGTCTTCGAGCGAGTGGGTGTGCTGCCACGCGCCGGCCACACTCTCGATATCGAATTTGACGACGCCGTCGGTGAGTTCCAGCCGTACCATCTCCTCGCCGATCTCGGTGTCGTGGAGGTGCAGTTCCAGCGGCGCGTCGAACTCGGCGACGGCGACCATCAGTTCGCCGTTCTTCTCAAGCATCGCTTGCAGGTCTTCTGCGTTCATGTGCGTCTCTTAGTAGTGGGACCACCCCCAAGAAGGTTGCGACCGGGGCGAACTGTCGGGCCGAAAATTCGGCCGAGACAGGCGATTTCGCGGCTGGTCTCGGGTCGTGGAGAACGACCGCGCCGGTCCTCGAACGGGGCAGACTGTCGGCTCCCTGACTACGGCCGGCCCGTGGCGTGGAACCTTTATAGCGGTCGCGGTAACCGGCCGGTATGCGCAGCCACCTCGACCGACTGACCCCAGGGGTGGTGCTCGTCGGGCTCACGGTGCTCGGGCTCGTTGTCCGCCTGGTCGGACTCGGGGCCCGGGTGGCCCACCAGGACGAGGCCCGGGTGGCCAGCTGGATTCTCCACTACGTGGCCGTCGACGCCTGGGAGTACCGGCCGATCATCCACGGCCCCTTCCTGCCGCACGTCAACGGCGCCGTCTTCGAACTGCTCGGCCCCAGTGATTTCTCCATGCGCCTGGTCGTCGCCGTGGTCGGGGGCCTGCTCCCGCTCTCGGCCTGGCTCCTCCGGGCTCGACTCCGTGATCGCGAAGTGCTCTTCCTGGGGGCGCTGCTCTCGTTCAACCCGATCTTAATCTACTACTCCCGGTTCATGCGCAACGACGTGTTGCTCGGGGCCTTTGGCTTTCTCGCCGCCGCCTTCGTGGTCCGAGCGATCGACACCAATCGAAGCCGGTATCTCTTCGGGGCGGCCATCGCCTTCGGGCTGGCCCTGACGACCAAGGAGAACGCGCTGCTCTACCCGGTGACCTGGGCCGGCACGCTCGTGTTGCTCCTCGATCACCGGCTCGTTCGCTCCCGGTACGACGGCGGTTGGTGGGACACACTCCGGGGGATCAGCAAGCGAGTCCTCCGGGCACTCTGGCGGACCAAGTATTCGATCGCCGGGAGCCTGTTCGCCCTCCTCGTGATCGTCGTCGCGTTCTACGCGCCCAAACCCGAGTTCTATCAGGCGCTTTTGGCCCCCAGCCAGTTGCCAGCCGTGCTCGAGACGGCCACGCTTGGCACCTGGGAGAAGTTCGCCGAGCTCTGGGGCAGTACCGGCATGCAGGAACACTTCTATGTCACCTTCCTCCTCCACCTGCTGGGAGTCGTGGCCGTCGGGGGCCTCACGACGATGGTGTTTGCCGCGATCGGCTTTCTCGCGGATCGGTACGGGAATCGATATCCCAGAGACCTGGTCGCGGTCGGCTTCTTCTGGGGACTGGCGAGTCTCCTCGGGTACCCCATCGTGTCGGACATCAAAGCGGGCTGGACGGCCGTGCACGTCCTGATCCCCCTGACGATCCCGGCCGCGGTCGGGCTCTCGGTCGTGTTGGATCGAGCCGAACTGGCGCTTCGACGGAATCAGCGACAGACGGCGGCCGTTGCGGTCGTCCTGTTGCTCGGAGCCGCCACCGTGCTTGCGGGCAGCGGCGTGGCGATCAACGCCGTCTACCCGGCCGACGACCGCAACCCCGTCGTGCAGTACGCCCAGCCGGCCGGGGACATGAAGCCCACGCTCGAAGAGATCGAGACGATCGCGGCCGAGAACGAGGGAATCGACGTCATGTTCTACGGCGAGGAGTTCTACACGCCCAACGAGACCGAACAGGGAGCCAGCCTCGACATCGAGACCGGCGGGTACGCGGGCTGGTTCGATCGGTTGCCTCTCCCCTGGTATCTGGAGCAGTACGACGCCCGCGTCGGGAGCACGGAAGATCCCGCGGCAATCGCCGAACACGACCCACCGGTGATCATCACGCTGGAGGAGGAGACCGGGACCTTGCAGGGAGAAATCGAGGGCTACGAGAAGACCATCCATCAGGGGTACCTCCACGATCGGCCGATCGTCTTCTACGTCCGCTCTTGACCCCCTCCCACGACTGAAGTCGTGGGCTCTCTCCTGTGCTCTCTGTAGTGTCGATGCTCTTTTCCGTCGAGGCCGGGTAGTTCTGTAAGATGGAAAACCGGCAGCTAGACGTCGTCGAGGTGTTGCTCACCGGGATCTGTTATGACCGGAACCCGAAACTCGACGAGAACGACCTGCCCCCCGCGATCCGGACGGCCCTCTGGTCCGGCGACGGTGTGCGACGACCGCCGAAACCCGACGAGGAGGACCTGGCGGCGGCCACCGGCATCGAGGACCCCTGGGCGGAGATCTCCGGGCTCATGTTCACGGACCGGGACACCTTCTCCGGGAGCGTCTCGGTGACCGACGAGGGGATGGCAGAGGAATGGTTCCTGGACCGGGCCGACCGCGAGCGCCTCCAGGCGAACCCGACCCTGGCCTACGAGTACCAGGATCGGGACGCCCTGGATCTGGATTACGAGGCCTCGCGAGCGGCGAACCGGCCAGTGCACGCCGATCCGCAGTACATCGAGTCACAACTGGACTCCTTCTTCGACGAGGACGACGAGGAGATGCTCGACCTCGTGGAGGTGCGGGCCCCGGCGGAGATCGAGATCACCCTGGCGGATCTGGTGTTGACCAAGGACCAGGAGACCGAGGTCCGCAAGGTCGCGAAGGCCATCGAGCACCGGGACTATCTCGCCGAGATCGGCCTGCGCGAGATCGGCAAACTGCTCTTCGTCGGGCCCCCCGGCACCGGGAAGACTTCCGTCGCACGGGGACTGGCCCACCAGCTCGATCTGCCCTTCGTCGAGGTCAAACTCTCGATGATCACCAGCCAGTACCTCGGGGAGACCGCGAAGAACGTCGAGAAGGTCTTCGAGGTGGCAAAGCGGCTCTCGCCCTGTATTCTCTTCATCGACGAGTTCGACTTCGTCGCGAAGACCCGGACGAGCGACGAGCACGCGGCCATCAAGCGGGCCGTCAACACGCTGTTGAAATCGATCGACGAGGTGAGCCTGATCCGGGACGACGTGTTGCTCATCGGCGCGACCAACCACCCGGACGAACTCGACGCCGCCGCCTGGCGGCGCTTCGACGAGATCCTGCATTTCCCCCGCCCGGACGAGTCGATGCGCAGCGGAATCCTCGAACTGGTTACCGCCGACATCGACATCGAGGGCTTCGACCCGGACGAACTGGCCGCCGAAACCGAGGGCCTCACCGGCAGCGACCTCCGGCTGGTACTTCGGGAGGCAGTCCTCTCCGCGCTGGTCTCGGATCGGACGACCCTGACCCAACAGGACCTGCTCGACGCCGTCGAGGAGTTCGAGGAGCGGGACCACATGCGCAACCTGGAGACCATCGAGGAGGCCCTGGACGTCGAGAGCGGGCACGAACACGACCACCCGCCGACGGCATAGATGCAGGTCACCCTCCTGGGGACCGGGGACACCGCCGGCACGCCGGTCCCGCGGTGTGACTGTGCGACTTGTGAGCGGGCCCGGGAGACCGGCCAGCGGCGCTCGCGGTTCTCGGTGCACGTGAAGAACGAACGGACTGGCCAGCGCCTCCTGATCGACGCCAGCCCCGATTTCCGCCAGCAGTTTCTCGACACCGACGTGGCCCTCCCCGACGCGGCGATCATCACGCACGTTCACTTCGATCACCTCGACGGCCTGGGGAACGTCTACCGCCTGCTCGATCGGCTCCCGGTCCATGCCGCCAACGAGACCGACCCCGAGACCGGCGAGTCCGTCGCGGAAACGGTGCGACGGCGCTATAACTACCTGCACCAGGTCGAGGTGTTCCCCGAGACCCCCTTCGAGCCCTTCGAGGCGGCCGGCTTCGAGATCACGCTGGTACCGGTCGTCCACCCGCCGCTTTTGAGCTATGGGCTCCGCGTCGAGGGGGAGGAGGCGGTGCTCTCGCTCACGGGCGATACGAGCTACGCCATCCCGGAGCGCTCCCAGACTGTCCTCTCGGGGGCGGATCTGCTCCTCGCGGAGGCCATCGTCCCGGCGGCGATGTGCGAGAAACACCCGC
This sequence comes from Halodesulfurarchaeum formicicum, assembly GCF_001886955.1. Lineage (NCBI taxonomy): Archaea > Methanobacteriati > Methanobacteriota > Halobacteria > Halobacteriales > Halobacteriaceae > Halodesulfurarchaeum > Halodesulfurarchaeum formicicum. The sequence continues at coordinate 1,935,936 of NZ_CP016804.1, forward strand.
TGGGTGGCCGTCACCCCGACGAAAACGGCGTCTATCGCTCCTTTGGCACCAAACACATGACCAGGGAAGGCGCCCTGGACATGGCCGAGCGGCTCGACGCCGAGCAGGTTCGACTCGTGCATCTCTCCCATCGCTATCCCGCCGAGCAGGCCTTCGGGCCGAAACTGGGCGTGGACGGCGAGCAGATCGTCCTCTAGCGATTACGCCGCCGGGAGCCAGGCCTGCACCAGTTGGGGGCCGAGCACGCCGACCCCGATCAGAACCGGTCCAGAAAGCTCTGCCGCCTGGCGGGGCCGGCCGGGTCGGGTCGCCAGGGCGTGCGCCGGGCCCGTTCAGCCGTGCGATCCGCCTCGGGAGCGGCGCCCGCCTCGTACCCCGGGCAGTCGACCCCACACTCGGCGGCCGGCTCGACCAGGCGGTCGGCCCAGGCACAGCCGGGCAGTCCATCCGTCCCCGCGACCGACGTCGCCCGGGCGTTCGCACAGGCCGGCAACTCGTAGGTCCGCCAGCCCTTGCCGTACGCTCGCTCGGCGATCCGGCGGCGCTGACGGGCCTTCTGCGCGGTTCCGGCGAAGGCCACGTCGAACTGGCCAGGATGCTCCGCTCGAATCTCGAAGCTCGGTCGATTCGGTTCCAGGGACTTGGCCTCCCGAACGACCTCGATTTCGGGTTCTTCGGGGTCGACCCGCCAGATGCCCACCGGATCGGGTATCCGGTGGCGGTGTGCGCGGGTCACGTGGGAGGCCGTCGCGAGGATCACCCGATCGAGGACCTGCAGGCTCACGTCCCGGCGGAGCTGGGAGGCCAGATCCCCCGGCGTGCCCAGATCCGGCTTGTTCTCGATCCCCACGAGCTCGTCGAACCAGTCCGGGTAGCGGGCGGCCTGCCGGCCGACCAGTCGCCCCTGCTCCCGCGAGAGTTCGAGAAACCCGACCTCGGCCGCCCGTTCGGCGACCCGGCGGGCCGCGGCTGGCGGCGCGTCGATCGACTGGGTGACCGAGCGGGCCGTCCCAACCCCCAGATCGCTCTCGACGACGAGCGGCGGAATGGTCTCGGCTGCAAGATCGAGGCGGGTGTCGAAGTCCGGCCCAGGGCTGACCGCGACCAGGTCCAGAATGCGCTCGCCCGCTCCGGTAACACTGGTTCCGAGCTGCCGGGCGAGAATTCCTGCTTCGGGCCCCGTCGGGAGGCCATCCCGTTCGAGGAGCGCGGCGAGCCGGAGTTCGAAATCGTACTCGCGCACATCCGGGCTACCGGGTGCACGGACAAAACGCTACTGTCCGGCCTACCGTTTCGTGCGGGTATCGATGCCCAGGGGGCGGTACAACAGACAGGTGCGAGTGAATCCCGTTCCGAGCAGCACCAGCCCCACGATGAAGAGCAACACCCCGATCAGTGGGGAAAATGTCGCCTGGCCGAGGGCGCCGATGGCGCCCAGTATCCCGAGCAGCATCCCAGCAGCGAGGCGAAGCGTCCGGTCCGTTTCGCCGACGTTCGGTTCCATAGGCCACCCAAGGAACCGTGATGACTTACCGCTTGGGAGAACGGAGAGTGGGGCCGTGATCCGCTCGAAACAGTAGGTTTATCAGTCGTTCGTTGCGAAAATCGGACAAGATTACTTCGTGACCATGGAAACCGACAACCGACAACCGGAGGTGAACATCGGACTCGTCGGGCACGTAGACCACGGGAAGACCACCCTGGTCCGGGCCCTCTCCGGCGAGTGGACCGACCAGCACTCCGAGGAGCTCAAGCGGGGCATCTCGATTCGGCTGGGATATGCAGACACGACCCTGCGCCGCTGTCCGGAGTGTACGGGCCCCGAGGCCTACACGGTCGAGGAGACCTGCCCGGAACACGACGTCGAGACCGAGGTCCTCCGGACCGTCTCCTTCGTGGACGCCCCTGGCCACGAGACCCTGATGGCGACGATGCTCTCGGGGGCCGCGCTCATGGACGGGGCGGTGCTGGTCGTCTCCGCGACCGAACCGGTCCCACAGCCACAGACCGAGGAGCACCTGATGGCCCTGGACAGCATCGGCATCGAGAACATCGTCATCGCCCAGAACAAGGTCGATCTGGTCGACGCCGAGACCGCTCGTGAGAACTACGAGCAGATCACGGACTTCGTCGCGGGCACGGTCGCCGAAGGAGCCCCGATCGTCCCGATCAGCGCCGAACAGGAGATCAACATCGACCTGATCATCGAGGCCCTCCAGTCCGAGATCCCCACGCCCGAGCGGGACCCCGAGGCCGACGCCCGGATGTACGTCGCCCGGAGTTTCGACATCAACCGCCCCGGCACCGAGTGGGGCGACCTCAGCGGCGGGGTCATCGGCGGCAGCCTGGTCCAGGGGATCCTGGAACAGGACACGGAGCTGGAGATTCGGCCCGGTCGCGAAGTCGAGGAGGGCGGGCAGACCGAGTGGCGGCCCGTGACCTCCACCGTCCGCTCGATCCAGGCCGGCGGCGAGATGGTCGAGTCGGCCGCGCCGGGTGGCCTGCTCGGGGTCGGCACCGGCCTGGACCCGAGCCTGACGAAAGGCGACGCGCTCGCCGGCCAGGTCGCCGGCGAACCGGGCTCGCTCCCGCCGGTCTGGGAGCAGTTCGAGATGGACATCGACCTGCTCGACCGGCTCGTCGGGGCCGAGGAGGACGAGAGCGTCGAGCCGATCAACACGGGCGAACCGCTCATGCTGACCATCGGCACGGCCACCACCGTCGGGGCCGTCACGAGCGCTCGCGGCGGCGAGGCCGAAGTGAACCTCAAGCGCCCGGTCTGTGCCCCCGAAGGGGCGACGATCGCGATCAACCGCCGGGTCGGAACCCGCTGGCGGCTCATCGGTATCGGCACGCTGCGTGGATGAGAGTCGCCATGGACACGAACGCACTGATGATGCCGATCGAGGTCGATCTTCGCGTCTTCGAGGAACTCGACCGGCTGCTCGGGGAGTACACCCCCGTCGTGCCCGCGGCCGTAATCGCCGAACTGGAGTCCCTGGCCGAGTCGGGCGGCACCGCCGGTCGGGCCGCCCAGGTCGGACTCGATCTGGCCGATCGGTGCGAGTCGGTCCAGTCGACAGAATCGTATGCCGATGACGCCCTGGTCGCGCTTGGAACCACCGGCCAAATCGACTCGGTCGTCACGAACGACGCCCCGCTCCGGAACCGTCTGCTCGAGGCGGGCGTTCCGGTAATCCATTTAAGGGGCCGGAATCAACTAACGCGTACTCAACCATAGATGTACAAGCGAGTCAGACTCACAGATACGGTCGAAGTGCCCCCGGAGGCGCTCGACGACGTCACCCCGGATCTCATCAAGCGGCTGCTCCAGGACAAACTGGAGGGGCGGATGGACGAGGAGGTGGGGTCGATCGTCACGGTCACGACTGTCCACGACATCGGCGAGGGTGCGGTCATCCCGAACCGACCAGGTGTCTACTACAAGGCGGAGTTCGACGCTCTGACCTTCGATCCGGAGATGCAGGAGGTCGTCGACGGCGAGGTCGTCGAGGTCGTCTCCTTCGGTGCCTTCGTGGGGATCGGCCCGGTCGACGGGCTGCTCCACGTCTCTCAGATCTCCGATGAATACCTGGCCTTCGACGAGGAGGGCCAGATGCTGGCCTCCCGGGAGTCGAACAACACCCTGGGGGTCGGAGACGCCGTTCGGGGCCGTATCGTCACCAAATCGATCGACGAGCGCAACCCGCGGGAGTCCAAGATCGGCCTCACCGCGAAACAGCCCGGCCTCGGCAAGCACGGCTGGCTCCGCGAGGCCCGACAACAAGAAGAGGCCGCCGCGGAGGGCGAGTAGATGGCCTCGAAACGGCTTGCGTGCCGGGAGTGTCACCACATCGTCTCGGCCGACCAGAACGCCTGCCCCCACTGTGGCTCTTCCAGCCTCACCGAGGACTGGGCGGGCTACGTGGTCATCACCCACCCCGAGCAAAGCGAGATCGCCGAGAAGATGGAAGTGACCGAACCGGGCGAATACGCGCTGAAAGTCCGCTAACCGTGCCGACCGTCGTGGCCCGGTTGCCGGCCGCAAAGCGTCATCACTTCACGGAGCCGCTGGGCCCGCTCTTTACTGACACGGAATCGCTGCTCGAAGCCGCCGGTGAGCCGATCGTCGCGATCGGTGACGTGGTGACCGCACATCTGGGGGCCGCCGGCTGTCAGCCCACTCTCTCGGTCGTCGACGGCCGGACGGAACGGGGGCCGATCCCGGAATGGGTCCAGACGGACCGACCCGCAGCAGCGATCGAGCGACCGGTCGAGAACCCTGCGGGGACGATTACGGCCGAGCTGGTCGACGCGATCGAGGCGGGGCTCGATACGAGCGAACCCACCCGGGTCGTCGTCGAGGGCGAGGAGGATCTGGCCGTGTTACCGGCCGTACTCCTCGCTCCGACGGGGGCGACCGTCGTCTATGGCCAGCCGGGCGAGGGGATGATCGCCGCTGCCGTGGACGGCCCCACCCGGGCACGTTGCCGTGACCGACTCGACCTTTTGGACCACGAGGCGGAGTTCTGGGCGTCGATCCGGTGAGATCGGCCCGCTCTTCGAAATCCTTTTACAGATTTCGGGCTGAGATGGTGGTAACTGACCATGGACATCGAGATACTCGACGAGGAGAAAAACTCGCTCCTCCACCGGACCGACGTGACCTTCGAGGTCACTCACGACGACGCATCGCCCTCCCGCCTCTCCGTGCGCGACAGCCTCGCTGCGACACTCGATCAGGACTCCGACCAGGTCGTCGTCCACAAACTCGACACGAAGTTCGGGATGCGAACGACCGTCGGCTACGCGAAGGTCTATGACAGCCCCGAGGACGCCGCCGAGATCGAGGCCGAGCACATGCTCGAACGCAACAAGATCGGCGTCGAGGACGCCGAGGAAGCCGAGGTGAGCGAGTGATGGCTCGCGGCGATTTCTACGAGGACGGCGAACTCGCGAAGGAACGCTGCCCTCGCTGTGAGGACGCGTTCCTCGCCGACCACGACGACCGCAAGCACTGCGGTCGCTGTGGCTACACCGAGTGGAAGTGACGCGGATCCTCGGCATCGAAGGAACCGCCTGGGCCGCGAGCGCGGCCGTCTACGACGACACGACCGAGCGGCTTTTCGTCGAATCCGACGCTTACCAGCCAGCGAGCGGCGGCATTCACCCGCGTGAGGCGGCCGAGCACATGCGCTCGGCGATCCCCGAAGTAATCGAGACGGCACTCGATCAGGCCGAGGGGCCCATCGACGCGGTGGCGTTCTCACGCGGGCCGGGACTGGGGCCCTGCCTGCGCATCGTCGGCACGGCCGCCCGCAGCCTCGCAGGGACCTTAGATGTGCCCCTCGTTGGCGTGAACCACATGGTCGCCCACCTGGAGATCGGGCGCCATCGCTCGGGGTTCGACTCGCCGATCTGTCTGAACGCGAGCGGCGCGAACGCCCACGTCCTGGGCTTTCGAAACGGTCGATATCGCGTGCTCGGGGAGACCATGGACACCGGGGTGGGCAACGCTATCGACAAGTTCACCCGCCACGTCGGCTGGTCCCACCCCGGCGGTCCCAAGGTCGAGCAGGCCGCCATGGAGGGGTCCTACATCGACTTGCCCTACGTGGTCAAGGGGATGGACTTCTCCTTTTCGGGCATCATGAGCGCGGCCAAGGACGCCTACGACGAGGGCGTCCCGGTCGAGGACGTGAGCGACGCCCTCCAGGAGACCATCTTCGCGATGCTCACCGAAGTCGCCGAGCGCGCGCTCTCGCTCACCGGGCGAAACGAACTGGTGCTCGGTGGCGGGGTCGGACAGAACAAGCGCCTCCGGGAGATGCTCCAGGAGATGGCCGACCAGCGTGGCGCGCGCTTTTTCGCCCCCGAGCCGGAGCTATTGCGGGATAACGCAGGCATGATCGCGGTCCTGGGCGCAACGATGTACGAGGCCGGGGACACCATTCCGATCGCGGACTCGGGCATCGACGCCGATTTCCGCCCCGACCAGGTCCCGGTGACCTGGCGCTCGGAGACGATTCCCGAGCGGGGCGATCGAACCGGTTCGCTCGAAGGCGCGGAAGCCGTGGTGGAAATCGCGGGCGAGACGGTGCGAAAGCGTCGGCGACCGAAGTCCTACCGTCATCCGACCCTGGATGAGCGACTCCGCCGGGACCGGACCGTCCAGGAGGTTCGACTGACCCACGAGGCCCGAACCCTCGGGGTCCCCACCCCGATCGTCCGGGACGTGGATCTCGCCGAGACGACCATCACCTTCGAGCGCGTGGGCGAACGTGATCTGCGGGACGCACTCAGTCCGGATCGCGCGAGAGCGGTCGGGAGCCACCTGGCGAAAATTCATGCGGGCGGGTTCGTCCACGGCGATCCCACGGTGCGCAACGTCAGAGTTCGGGAGGGAGACCCGGAGACGGTGCTCATCGACTTCGGTCTGGGGTATTACACCGACGACGTCGAGGACTACGCGATGGACCTCCACGTCTTCGAACAGTCCCTGGCTGGGACTGCGGACGACCCGGAATCACTCGCCACGGCCGCCGAACGGGGCTACGCCGCGGTCGGCGATTCGGCCGTGATCGATCGGCTCCGTGAGATCGAGGGCCGCGGGCGATACCAGTAGTCGCCACAACAGTTTTGCCCGACGCGGCCGTCAGTTCTGGTATGACCCAGGAAGCCGCCGGGAAGATCTTCGGTATCCCGTACAACTTCGAACGCCCGAGCCTGAAGCGCCTGCTCTCGGCGTACTGGCAACCGGGAAAGGGTATGATCGCCGAGACGCCGTTTGGCATCGGCTACACGCTGAACCTCGCGAACTGGCGGTCCTGGCTGGTGCTGGGCGTGGCCGCCGCGCTCGTCTTCCAGGAACGAAAGGACGAGGAAGAAGCCGAGGAAGCGGTTGACGTCGTCATCGAAGAGTAAACCGGGAACGCTTTTTCGCCGCCAGCCGACTGGCGGGTATGCTGCGTTTCGTGACGACCAACGCCGAGAAGGCCGCCGAGGCACAGGCCCACCTGGCTCCCATGGCTGTCGAACAGGTCGATTACGACTACGTCGAGGTCCAGGCTGCTGAAGTCGCGCAGGTCGCGGCCCGTGGCGCCGAAGAGGCCTACGAGAAGGCCGATGGCGAGGGGCCCGTGATCGTCGACGACACGGGCTTCTCGATCCGCGGGCTGGACGGCTTTCCCGGGCCCTACGCCGCCTACGTGGACGACACGCTCGGGATCGAGCGGGTCTGGTCGCTGGCCTCGGAGCTTGCAGACCGACACGCGGCGTTCACCAGTGCGATCGCCTACGCGGACGGCGACCGCGTCGAGGTCTTCGAGGGGACTGTCGAGGGGCAACTCGTCGCTCCCCGTGGCGAGGGCGGCTTCGGCTACGACCCGATCTTCGAGTACGAGGGCCGGACCTTCGCGGAGCTCTCGATGGACGAGAAAAACGAGATCTCCCATCGTGCGCGAGCGCTCTCGAAGCTCGCGGACTGGCTTCAGTCCCAGCCGATCAGCTGACGCCGGCGATTAGATCGAGCAGTTCCTCGCGGTACGCATCGGGCGTGAGCCCCAGATCGATATCGATGCTGACCGAGATCGCATCGGTCAGGGCCGAGTCCGTCTCGCGGGTGAAGTTCTCGGCCGGGTAGGCCCCGCCGGCCACGAGATAGTTCCCGTTCGCCGACCAGACCGCCAGCACCGCGTCCACGGCCAGATCGCCGCCCTCGATAGTGATCGCGGTGTCCTCGCTGACCGGGAATTCCATGTCCTCGACGGGGTACGAGCCCGTGAGTTCGGTCATCTCGGCGGTCGTACCGCCGGCCACTTCGATCGTCGCGGTCCCTGTTTCCTCGACGTTCGTGATCCCGGCGGCGTCCATCTGTGCCCGAAGTTCGTCGATCGCGGCCGTCCGAATCTGCTTTTTGACCTCCGACTGGACGGGCCCGAGTTCGTCCACCGACGGGGCCATGTCGATCCGGGTGGCCGAGAAGAGCGCCAGGTCCGTCTCGACAGTCGAGAGCGTGTCCGCCCGGACCTGCTCCCGGAGCGCGGCGTCGGTGTATGTCACCGACGAGGCGACTGCCTCCACGGTCACCGGACCGTAATCCTTCTCGATGACCGTCTCGTCTTTGGTCTGCTCCAGTTGCTCCCAGCCACCCGAATCCAGGGCCGCCTCGGGGACCGAGGGCAGTGCGACCGAGCCGACGGCGGTCTGACAGCCGGCGAGTGAGGCGATGGCGCCGGCACCGAGAGTCGCGATGAACGAGCGGCGTTGCATGTGACACCGATTGGCCGCGGCCCACTTAGGTGGCCCGTCAGTTGTGACGAATTGCCGTCCCTTTCGTCCAGTTCACCCCGATTAGATTCACCCGTCGGACCATTCCGAACCAAGCGTTTATGTGGACGGCCCCTGACCGTTATATCGGATATGAAACAACGATCGGACGATTCTGGCAAGCGGACGCGACGGCAAGTGCTGCTGGGCCTCGGGGCCGCAGGTATCACGGGTCTGGCCGGCTGTTCAAGCAACACGGGCGAGGGCACGCCAACGGGGACCGCATCCGACGACGGGACGACCGAGCCGTCGGAGGACCTCCCGGAGGTGGCCGGAGAAACGCTCACACTCACCACGACGACGAGTACGTACGACACCGGACTCCTTGATGCAATTCACCCCCACTTCGAGGAGATGTACGGCGTCGAAGTCGACGCCGTCGCCCAGGGGACGGGCGCAGCCCTTGAAACCGCCCGGAACGGTGACTCGGACGTGGTGATGGTGCACGCCCGCGGGCTCGAGGACGAGTTCCTCGAGAACGGCTACGGGAAGAACCGTCGGGACCTCATGTTCAACGACTTCGTCATCGTCGGGCCGGCGGATGACCCAGCGGGAGTCGAGTCGATGGGCTCGGCGACCGAGGCCCTCACCGCGATTGCCGACGCACAGGCCCAGTTTGTCTCCCGCGGAGACAACTCGGGGACACACACCAAGGAGCTGAACCTCTGGGAGGCTGCCGGGGCCGACCCGGGCGGCGACTGGTACCAGGAGACCGGCACGGGAATGGGCGAGGCACTCAACATCGCCAACCAGCAGGGCGCCTACACGCTCTCGGATCGGGGCACCTTCATATCCCAGCGCTCCGAAATCGACCTTACGATCCTCGTGCAGGGCCCAATCGAGGGCGGGCCGGAGATCCTCGCGAATCCCTATGGCGTCATGGCGGTCAATCCGGGCGTCCACGAGAACGCGAACTACGACCTGGCAATGGCCTACATCGGCTGGCTCACGAGCCCGGGGGCCCAGGAGGCCATCGCCGAGTACACGATGAACGGCGAACAGCTGTTCTACCCCGAGGCCATCACCGAGGAGCCGGACTTCCAGCAGTACGTTCCGGAGGGTTGGAGTAGCGACGCCGAATAAGCCGTAGCTGTGGAGTCAGCAATCCACCTGCTACCCGCGGTCCTGGAGTTGCCGTTTCGGGACGGGTATGTCTGGAGCACGCTCTGGGTTTCACTCACTGTCAGCGTCACCGCCGTCGTCCTGAGTGCGCTGGTCAGCATCCCGGTAGCGATCGTAATGGGGTTCGCGAACTTCCCCGGTAAACAGTTCGTGAAATCAGTCATCAACACCGGCATGGGGTTCCCGAGCGTCGTGGTGGGGCTCGTCGTCCTCTTTGCCGTCTCCAATCAGGGTCCACTCGGTGCCTTCGATTTGATCTTCACGAAGCAGGCGATGATCATGTCCCAGTTCGTCCTGGCGACCCCACCGATCACGGCGATTACCCTGGCGGCGATCACCGGCGTGGACAGAAACGTCCGGGACGCGGCCCACGTTCTGGGCGGCCGACGGTTCGACGTCGCCCTGGTCGTGCTCAAGGAGGCCCGATACGGGATCATCACCGCAATCCTCGCCGGGTTCGGCCGGGCGGTCAGCGAGGTCGGGTCGGTGCTCATCGTCGGCGGGAACATCACGAGTTCAGCCGGGATCTCGAAGACGAGGACGCTGACCACCGCCATTCAGCTCGAAGCACGGCAAGGCCAGTACGAGACGGCGATGATTCTTGGTGCCATACTGGTCGTCCTGGTGCTGACGATAAACGCCATCGTCATCAGACTCGGTGACGAGGGGTCAATGAACCGATGATGCGGCTCTCGAACGTCTCTCACGCGTACGACGAAGAGCCAGTTCTCGAGGACGTGTCCGTCTCGGTTTCCCCGGGAGAAGTAGTCGGGATTATCGGTCCGTCGGGAGTCGGCAAGACGACGCTATTGCGGATACTCGCACTGTTCATGCAACCTCAGGAGGGCGCCGTCGAACTCGACGGTCAAGCCGCCTGGGGGACAGACGACCGAACCCGACTACAACTGCGCAGAAAAGTCGGGATGGTGTTTCAGGAGGCCAGTCTCTTCGACGGAACGGTCGCCCAGAACGTAGAGTACGGGCTTCGAGTTCGCCGGTCCTGGCCGGCGCGACTGCAGGCCGCTATCCTCGATGTCTTGGGCTTACGAGAGGCCCCGCCAGCCATCGAGGAGGCACTGGACATCGTCGAGCTTACCGACAAGCGAGACCAGGCCGCCAGCTCGCTTTCGGGGGGCGAGGCCCAGCGGGTTTCCTTCGCCCGGGCGCTGGCATATGACCCGACCTACCTGCTGCTCGACGAACCCACCTCCGATCTGGATCCCCGAAACACGGGACTGATCGAAGACGCGATCAGGCGAGCCCGTGATCGGGGACTCGGTGTCGTGATCGCGACCCACGATATGCACCAGGCCCAACGGGTCGCCGATCGGGTCGGTGTTCTCCTTGGAAACGGCATCACGGAGATCGGCCCGACCGACCAGATTTTCGAGGACCCGGCGGATGAACGAACCCGGCAGTTCATCGCCGGGGACCTCGTGTACTGAGCCGGGCGAGCCAGGCCCGAATTGTTTTGCCCGGAGGTCGCCTACAGCCGTCCATGGATCCGAGTTTCGAGGCGCAGTTGCAGGAGGGCGAAGTCGTCTTTACAGCCCGGGATGCGGCGCTCCTCGAAGCCATCCGAGAAGCAGGGTCGCTGAACAAGGCCGCGGCCGAACTCGGCCGCTCCTACGCCCGCTGTCAAAAGCGGGTTACGACCCTCGAATCGGCGTTTGGCACGCTCGTCGAGCGGACCCGGGGAGGGGCCGGTGGCGGCGGCAGCCAGGTGACGGACGCCGGCGAGTCACTCCTGCAGCGATTCGAACGGCTGGAGACCGGATACGCCGCCGTTGCCGAGGTCACGGAGACCGTCTTCGAGGGGACGGTGACCTCCCGGGACGGGGAGATCGCCGAAATAGAGACCGACGCGGGACTGACCCGGGCGCTGGTGCCGCCGGGCGTCGAAGAGGTCGCCGTCGGCATTCGAGCCGACGCCGTAACCCTACACGCGCCGAGCGACGCGCCAGCGGCCGGCGGCACCAGCGCCCGCAACCGCTTCGAGGGGACCGTCGAGTCGATTACATCCGGTGAGCGAGTGCACCAGGTCGACGTGGACGTGGGCGCGCCGACCCCGCTCACGGTGCTGGTCACCGAGAAGAGCCGACAGCGACTCGGACTCGAACCCGGCACGCCAGTCGTCGCGACCGTCAAGGCCACGGCCGTCCGCTGTACGAATGCCGGACCATGAGGAGCTATCCCGTGGGTATACCTATCTATATAGACCACATAGCAGACTCTTTATTTACGGGTGGACTTCCTTCGGGTGATGGCACGAGACGACGGGCGTAACACACTGACTCGCCGCCGGTTGATCGCAGGCGCTGGCGCAGCCGGGGCAACTATTCTCGCGGGCTGTACGAGTACCGACAACGACGGCGGGACGACGAGCGAGGGACTGTCCGGAGCCATCGAGATTTCGGGCTCCTCGACGGTCTTCCCGCTGGCCGAGGCGGTCGCCGAGCAGTTCATGAAAGACCACCCCCAAGTCGACATCTCCGTGAAGTCCACCGGGACCGGCGGGGGCTTCGAGAACCACTTCAGCCGGGGCCGTTCACAGTTCAACAACGCCAGCCGACAGATCACCGACGCCGAGGAGGACATGTGTGCGGACAACGGGATCGAGCCCCTCGAACTCAGGGTCGCGACCGACGCGCTGACCGTCGTCGTGAACAACGAAGCGGAGTGGATCGATTGTATAACCGTCGAGGAACTCCGGCAGGTCTGGAGCGCCGACGGACCGGACACCTGGCAGGAGATCAACTCGGACTGGCCGGACGAGACCATCGAACGATACGGCCCCGCCGACACCTCCGGGACCTTCGATTACTTCCGCGAGGAGATTCTCGGCGAGGAGTACAACCACTCGAGTGACTACCAGCCGACCGAACAGGACAACCTCATCGTCCAGGGCGTCCAGGGAAGCGAGTTCGCGGTGGGGTACTTCGGCTTCTCGTATTACTACAACAACCCGGACAGCGTGAAGGCACTGGCCATCGACGGCGGTGACGGGTGTGTCGATCCGTCCGTCGAGACCGCCAAGAGCGGCGAGTACACCCCGCTCTCCCGACCGCTGTTCACCTACGCCGCGAAGGGGGCCCTCGCCGAGGAGCACGTCGCCGAGTTCGCCCGCTTCTACGTCGAGCAGAGCGGCAACCAGGAACTCGTTGCCGACCGTGTCGGGTACGTGCCGAACACGGAGGCGGCGGTCGATGAACAGCTCGCGGCACTCGAGACGGCGATCGAGGACGCCGGCTGATCGGAATCACTAGGATTTTTCCCACCCGCATCTAACACAGATCAATGACAGAGTACTCCGAGGACCCGGACCTCGCCGGCAATCGGGGCTTCCAGTCCCTCCGGGAAGGGTTCTACAAAGCCGTCTTCTTCACGTTCGCGGCGGCGACGGTTCTCACCACCATCGCGATCATCCTGACGCTTTTAATCGACGCCGTGGGCTTCTTCGCGGAGTACTCGGTGATCGCCTTCCTGACTGGAATGGACTGGAGCCCGAGTCTCCGACCGGTCTCCTTCGGGGTGTTGCCACTGGTCTTTGGCACCCTCGTCGTCACGGCGATCGCCGCCCTGATCGCGATTCCGGTGGGCACGCTCACCGCGGTCTACCTGAGCGAGTATGCTGCCCCCCGCACACGAGCGATCCTCAAACCGCTGCTCGAAATTCTCGCCGGCGTCCCGACGGTGATCTATGGCTTCTTCGCCCTGGTCTATGTGACCCCGGTCATCGACTTTTTCTTCCCGAGTGTCTCGACGTTCAACGTCCTTTCAGCCTCGCTTTTGGTCGGCATCATGACGATCCCGATGGTCTCCTCGATCTCCGAGGACGCGATGGCTGCCGTTCCGGACTCGTTGCGTCGGGCCGGCTACGGCATGGGCGCGACGAAGTACGAGGTCACCACGGACATCATCGTCCCCGCAGCGACCTCGGGGATCGTCTCCTCGTACATCCTCGCCATCTCGCGAGCCATCGGCGAGACGATGATCGTCACGGTCGCGATGGGGATGCAGCCCGCGCTCCCGACGGTGCGGTACGCGGACGTGCTGGGCCTCGGTATCCCATTCGTCCACCCCGGAGAGGTCTTCCTCGGCTCCGGGCAGACGATGACCGCCGCGATGGTCCAAATCGCCAACAGCGACCTCGCTGGGGGCACGCTGGCCTACAACAGCCTCTTCGCAATCGGACTGACCCTCTTTGTCATCACACTTCTCATGAACGTCGTGAGCAACATCATCTCGGAGCGCTACCGGGAGGAATACTGAAATGGACGAGCAATCCACCGACTCGGCCTTTGCCGGGGTGAGCCGACTGCGCGGGCAGGTCTTCGCCGCGCTCGCGAAGGGAGCCTCGTGGCTCGGAATCCTCGTCCTCGCCTGGTTGCTCTTCATGGTCGTCGTCGACGCCTTCGGGCTTCCGGCGGCCAGCGTGGGCTGGTATCTCGGTGCCGCTGTTGGTTTCGGCGTGCCACTGCTGGCCTATGGCGCGTACATCCGTCGGACCCGTCCCGAACTCGGATGGATCGCGGTCAGGTCGACGGTCATCCCGCCGGGTGGGCTCGTCCTCGCCGGCGCGCTTTTCATCCTCTTCCTGGTCTTCGAGCCGGTCCACTGGCTCACCTACTACACCGTCGGCGTGCTCCCGGCCGTGGCAGTCTATGGCCACTTCGCCAGCCGCGAGGACACTCGCGCGCCGCTCTTTGCCACCGCCGTCGGCGTGATCGGGCTCGGCCTCGGCGTGTTCGTCGACGCCGCGCTTCCGGTCAAACCGATGCCCTGGGCCAGCCTCGTGTGGGTGCTTTCCGTCCCGGCCGGGGCGATAATCGCCTGGCGGGAGGCGACCGGAGACAGACGGCGGCAGGCCACGATCGTCGGTCTGACCGCACTCGGCGGCGTGCTGGCGAGTTTCGTCGGCCCGGCGACCATCGGGGTGACCCCCGACACGTCGGTCATCCTCTACGTGGCCGCCGTCTTGCCGGTCGGCTGGTATTACGGCCACGTGCTTGCGGCGGATCGCAGCGCCTGGCCCGGACTGCTGGCCCCGGGAGTCGCCGTGCTCGCGATTGGGCTCGGTATTACCCTCGGTGACCTCATCGGCGCAACTGGCCCGGACCCGGTCCTCGACTGGCAGTTCCTCACGAGTGCGCCCTCGACCATCCCCGAGAACGCCGGCCTGTTCCCAGCGATGGTCGGGTCGGTGTTCATCATCACCATCGTGGCCCTGGTCTCCTTCGTGGTGGGCGTGGGCGCAGCCATCTACCTCGAGGAGTACGCCCCACAGACGGGGCTCGGCGGGACGATAACCCGGATCATCCGGGTCAACATCTCGAATCTGGCTGGCGTGCCCTCCGTCGTCTACGGCCTGCTGGGCCTGGGGCTCTTCGTCAATCTCATCGGAATGGGGATGGGAATCGTCCTCGTGGCGGGGCTCACACTCTCCCTGTTGATCCTCCCGATCGTGATCATCTCCGCCCAGGAGGCCATCCGATCGGTTCCGGAGGAGGTGCGACAGGCCTCCTACGGCATGGGCGCGACCCGGTGGCAGACGATCCGGAACGTGGTGCTCCCCCGGGCGGTTCCGGGGGTACTCACCGGGACGATCCTGGCCCTGAGCCGGGCCATCGGTGAGACGGCCCCGCTCCTGATGATCGGGGCCGCGACGACGGTCTTCCGGCCGCCCACGGGCTTTGCGAGCCAGGTCTCGGCGATGCCCCTGCAGGTCTTCTACTGGTCGTTCCACCAGAAGTCGGCCTTCAGGGAACTCATCGCACCGGCCGGCGTCGTCACCCTGCTCGTCGTAATGCTCTCGATGAACGTCCTCGCGATTTACCTTCGCAACAGGTATGAACAGCAGACATAACCGTGAACCCGACGTGGTGACGCTATATGAGTAGCGAGTGGTCAGCGACCGGTCTGGACGATTCCCAGCCCGAGAGCGAGCGGGACATCGAGCGGATTCCCCCGGAGGAGACGATCATCGAAGCCGAGGGGCTTGATGTCTACTACGGCGAGGAGCGGGCGCTCAACGACGTGTCCATGTCGATCCCCGAGCAGGAGGTCACCGCCATCATCGGCCCCTCCGGCTGTGGGAAATCCACGTTCCTCCGCTCGATCAACCGGATGAACGACCTCATCGACATCGCCCGTGTCACCGGCGAACTCCGATTCAAGGGGAAGAACGTCTACGACGACGACGTCGATCCGGTGGCCCTGCGCCGCCAGGTCGGGATGGTCTTTCAGGCCCCCAACCCGTTCCCGAAGAGCATCTACGACAACGTCGCCTACGGCCCGCGCATCCAGAACGACACCGAGAACCTGGACGAGCGGGTCGAACGGGCGCTGCGGCAGGCCGCCCTCTGGGACGAGGTCTCGGATCGACTCGACGAGCGCGGGACCGACCTCTCGGGCGGGCAGCAACAGCGGCTCTGCATCGCGCGGGCCATCGCCGTCGATCCCGAAGTCATCCTGATGGACGAGCCGGCAAGCGCACTGGACCCGGTCGCGACCTCCAAAATCGAGGACCTCATCGACGAACTCGCCGAGGACTACACCGTCGTGATCGTCACGCACAACATGCAACAGGCCGCCCGGATCTCGGACAAGACGGCGGTCTTCCTGACCGGCGGCCATCTCGTCGAGTACGGGGACACCGATCGGATCTTCCAGAACCCGCGCAACGAGCGGGTCGAGGATTACATCTCCGGGAAGTTCGGGTAGGCCAGCTCTTCTCCACCAACCCCGCCAAAACGGCCACAAATCCGGCCAAAACGCGGTAAATCGGTTGAAATCGGGCCAACGAACGTGGGCGTACTAAGGTCTCGATGACCATTCCCCGAGTGTAATGAACCCACAGAACTCATCGAACGACGGTGACATCGACGGCCCGACCCTCCCGCGACGAAAGCTACTCGCGGTCGGCGCCGGTGTCGGCGTCAGCCTCCTGGCCGGGTGTACCGGCGACACCAACGGAAGCGAGACCGGAACCTTCCGGCTGCTCGTGAGCGACCAGCCCGCGGACATCGCTGACTTCGACCGACTGGACGTGACCCTCGACAGCGCTCGCGTGTTCGAAGGCGAAGCGGGGACGACCACCGAAGCGGAGCCCACCAAAACCACGTCCGCACCAGAGACGACCACCGAGGAAACAACCACCCAGGAGGACGGGACCACCGAGACCACCGTCGAAGCGGAGACAACCACCACGACGGGGACCGAAACCGACGCGGACGAGCGGGGCTTCTTCCGGCTCGACCTGGAGGGAAAAACCGTCGACCTGACCCAGGTGGTCGGCGAGGACGCGATCTCCGTCTTCGACGGCGAACTCGAGACTGGCACCTACAACAAGATCGAACTCGAGGTGGCCGCAGTCGAGGGGATCGTCGACGGCGAGGAAGTACCGGTCAAAGTTCCGAGTGAAAAGCTCCAGATCGTGAAACCCTTCGAGGTCACCGCCGACGAGCCAGTCGAGTTCGTCTTCGACATCAACGTCGTCAAGAAGGGGCCGAACGGCTACAACCTCCTGCCCGTGATCTCCGAGAGTGGGGTCGCCGGCCGTGACGTGGAGTACCGGGAGGTCACCCAGAACGAGTCCGGCGACTAACGCGGAGACACCGTTCCCGGCCCACAGGGTTATTCGGTGAGCGAGCCTATCACGGGCATGAGCCCGTCAACACCCGGTATCCACCACGTCACGGCCATCGGGGCCGATCCGGGGCGGAATCGCCAGTTCTACACGGAGACGTTGGGTCTCCGGCTGGTGAAACGAAGTGTCAACCAGGACGATCCCACGGTCTATCACCTCTTCTACGGCGACCGCGAGGGCAATCCCGGGACGAGTATGACCGTGTTCCCCTATCCGGGGGCCACGCCGGGCGAGTCCGGGAGCGGCCAGGCCACGACCGTCCAGTTCACGATTCCGGACGCGGCCGTCGAGTTCTGGCTCGACCGCCTGGACGAAGCGGGAATCGACCGGGACGAACCGATCGAACGGTTCGGCGACACTGTCATCCCGCTCAGGGACCCGGACGGGCTGGCACTCGAACTCGTGGCGACCGACGCGCCCGCGGGAAGCCCCCCGGCGGGACCGGTGCCCGAAGCACACGCGATCCGGGGCTTTTTCGGCGTGACACTCACGGTCGCGGCCGATGAGGGCTTTACCGGACTCCTGGAGGCGATGGGCTATCAGGAGACCGACCGGACGGCGGCCAGAACCCGCTACGAATCGAGTGGCGAACTGGGAGCCGTCCTCGACGTGCAAGTCGACCCGGAGGCCCCGCGTGGCCGACAGGGCGCTGGCACGGTCCATCACGTTGCCTTCCGCGTAGGAGAGTCGACACAGGCCGAGTGGCGAGCGTTACTCCAGGATCGTGGATTGCGCCCGACCGAGGTAATCGACCGGAAGTGGTTCGAGTCGGTCTATGCCCGGACACCCGCCGGGATCCTCTTCGAGTTCGCCACGGCGGAGCCGGGGTACACCGTCGACGAGGCCCTCGAGGACCTGGGCACGAAACTCGTGCTGCCCGACTGGCTCGAAGAGCGCCGGGCGGAGATCGAAGCCGAACTGCCACCCTTTGATAGCAACGTCAATGCGTGACGCCACCCCTGGCCCACATCAGGGCCAACCGCTCGTTCAGGCCGGAACGGCTGTCGAGGACGCCCACGCGGCCCTTATCTTGGTCCACGGTCGCGGGGCGAGTGCCCGGAGCATCATCCAGTTCGGTCGCCAGGTCGCGCCGACCGAATTTGTACTGTTGGCGCCGCAAGCAGCCGACAACGAGTGGTATCCCCAGTCGTTTCTGGCCCCGGTCGAGCAGAACGAGCCAGGTCGCCGGTCCGGGCTCCAGGCGATCGACGACGCCGTGGAAACGGCCCGGGCGGCCTCGATTCCGACCGAGCGAATCGCACTCGCTGGGTTCTCCCAGGGCGCGTGTCTCGTGAGCGAGTACGTTGCCCGGAATCCCGACCGCTACGGTGGCCTGGCCGTGTTGAGCGGCGGCCTGCTGGGCGAGACTGTCGATCCGGCAGACTACCAGGGAGCCCTCGACGGGACGCCGGTCTTTCTCGGCTGTAGCGATATCGACCCACACATCCCCGAACAGCGAGTGCACGCGACCGCAGCCGTATTCGAATCCCTCGATGCAGCCGTCGACACCCGGATCTACGACGGAATGGCGCACACGGTCAACGACGACGAACTCGACGCGGTGGCGGCCATGCTCGCGGATCTCGACTGATCGGGCCGCCGTCGCCGATCGAGTCACGCCCCTTTTGTACGCCCATCGGTAACAGACAGGTATGCAACGAGAAACGAACGTTTCCGGTCCCGCCGAAGTCGTTGGGTTCTGAATATGTATCGAACCGGACACTACGGCGCAGCACTGCTGGTGTACGCTCCGATCGGCTTCGTCCTGCTGGCGGCGGGGTTCGACGAGCTAGCGGCCGTCGGTGCGGTGGTCGTCGCCGGCGGATCGATGGTCCCGGACTGGGACCAGAAGGTGCCCTTCATCTCCCACCGCGGCATCACGCATACGATCTGGTTCGCCCTCCTCGCTGGTGCGCTTCTCGGTGCGGCGGGCTGGTACGTCGGCGAGGGGATGGCTCCACGAGCTCAGCTCGGGCTCGCCGCCTTCGGGGCCCTCCTCGGGATCGTGACCATCGGCGCCCACATTCTGGCCGACGCGCTCACGCCCATGGGAATTCGGCCCTTCGAGCCCCTGGGACACGGCTCGTACTCCCTGGAGTTGACCAACGCGTCGAACCCCATCGGCAACGGACTCCTCCTGGTGCTCGGCCTACTTGCGACCGGTGGCGCCGTCGCCGCCAGCCGCGAGATCTCACTCGCTTTTCTCTGAGTGGCCGGCTGACCACGGTCGGCCCCCGGATCGGGATTCCGTCGCCGACTCCGTTTCGACAGCGTGCACGCCGTCGGTTCCGTCCAGTTTGCGGAGGATTTCGGGTCGCCCGATCACGAACAACTCGTCCCCGGCCTGGATCACCCGACTCCGGTTCGGGATCGTCTCGACAGACTCGCCAGCCGTCCGAATCCCCAGTACCGTGCCGTCGATGGCAGCGACGGACTGACCGACCAGCGGACTGGAGTCAGTGATCGAGAGCAGGCGCATGGTCTCGTCCGCCCGTCGGAGCATCGCGGCGAACTCACGATCCGGGCGCGAGTCCGCCTCGAGGGTGAGCAGCCGGTACTCCGCCTCCGGGTCGATCGCCGTGGCGACAGCACGATCAGTCGTGATCGTCGCGATCGAGCCGACCCGGGCCCTGAGTTCGCCCGTCCCGAGCTTTCGGGGCGTATCCTCGACGGCCCAGAGCTGGACGATATCCCCCGCCGTGGCGCTGAACGGCGGATCCGCCCGGACGGCGACCGCGGCCGCGTTCGGTGGCAAGGTCGGGCCGATGCCGGCTGGGCGTCTGGCGACCCCGAGATACTGGATTTCACCCGCCGCGGAGAGTTCCAAATCGACGTAGCCCACGTCGAATTTCTCCTTGAGCCGGGCCTGGAGCTGTGTCCGCAGTTCCGCGACGGTGAGCCCGCGTGGGAAGTCAAGCGTCCGGCCAACGAGTGACTCCTTCGTGGCGGCCTCGACCGGATCGTAGCCCTCGATATCCCTGATCTCCGCCGGGAGGGTCACCGAGATGTGACGGCCCGCGGCCCGAACGATCGGACTGAGATCGCGCTGCAGCCAGGACAGCGAGAGCCGGTCGGATCGGGCCAGGCGGTCCCCGAGCGTGTTCCCACCGTACGAGGCGAGAGCCGCGATGGCAAACACCAGGACGTTGAGCGTCGCCTCGCCCACGGTCGGGCTGGCAGCCCCACCCTGGACAAACTGGGCGAAGAGGGTGCGTGTGTTCAGGTAGAGCGCGACGACCCCCAGCCCGAGAATCAGCGTGACCCCCTCGGGAAGCGCGTGTCGAACCCGAATCCGGTACGCGAAAGCGGCGATCGCAGTCGTCCCGCCCGCCAAAAGCACCAGGCCGATCACGTGAACCACGGACTCCAGCAGTCGCGTCCCCAGCTCGACCACGGCGAGACTCACGCGATCACCTCCTCGAAGGCAGCCAACTGGTCGCTGGTGCCCACGACGATCAGGTCATCGCCGCCGTGCAATTCGGTCCGTCCACTGGGCGCGACGATCCGTTCGGTCGGCCGACGAATCGCCAGCACGGCGACGCCGTAAGTGTCCCTGATCTGGGCCCCGCCGATCGTCTGGCCCACCAGGTCGCTGTCCGCACCCAGTGAGTACTTCCGGAACTTGGCGCCCGCGTCGGTGAGCAACGCGATCGTCTCGTACTCACGATATGTCCCCCGGGGGTGGACGACGATCGGGGCGAACGCCGTCCGGAGCACCTCCCGCGCCTCGGCCGGCGAGACCACGATCGTCACCTGCCCCAGACCGCCCTCGGTGGTCGCGGTGGCTGGCGGTCGTGACTCGACCGGTTCGGTGTCGTCAAAACGTGCCGGCTCGTCCGGCTCGATAGACGGTTCGGGCCTGGGCCGTTCGGTTCTGGCACTCACGACGGGGCCGGTCACCGTCCCAGTGGAAAGTTCGATCGAGACCACGTCGCCCCGGGCGAGCCCGGTCGGCAACAGCGTCTTGACCGTCACGGCCCGTTTGCCCGTCGGGACTCGACGCGAGAGGCCAGCGGATTCGGGGGCCGCCGCGATCTCGGCCCGGCCCGCCTTGTCGATGGTGACCCGGACGTCTACGAGTTCGTAATCGGCGAGGAGTCGCGCTTCGAGCTTGGCCTCGAGTTCCGACCGCGGCAGGTCGGCGGGAAACTTCCAGGAGCCAGCGGTGAGACGCTCCCGGAGGTCCGCCGACAGCGGCGGATACCCCTCCAGATCCTGGATGTCCCCGATCGGTCGGATGTGGACCTGGCCGAGCGTGTCGATCCGCTCGATGAGATCGCTGGAGAGCCGGCTCTCCCGGAGCCGGCGCAGGGTGAGCCCCCGCGGTGTCGCCACGGCCAGTTTGTCCCCCTGGCTGTGCGCCCAGAGACTCGCCATCAGGATGACCGCTGTGGCGGTGATTCCCGTCCAGCTGTCGGCCATCTGCGGGTCGATGAATCCCATGAGTCCGCCCGAAACCCCCGCGAGTGCGCCACTCACGACCACCACCCCGAGCGCGGGGACGGTCACGTTGGTGAAATATTTGAATCCAAAGCCGATCGCAAAGGCGATGAGCGCCGGAAACAGGGCGGCCAACAGGCCGAGATACACCCCGAGTAGCACCTGTGCGATCGGGACCTGCATCACCGGAGCTCAGCCGTCCACGGGATAAATAGGTGGGGGCCGGCAGTCACTCCGCCCGCTCGCCGAAGCTCGCGTCGACCAGCATCCGGGCCCCGAGGGCGATCGGGCTGATGACCGAATCGGCCCCCGCCCGGCGGAGCTTCGGGACGTTCTCCCGATTCGTCGCCGCAGCGACGATCCGAACGTCGGGATTCAGCTCCCGGGCGGTGAGCACGGCGAGGGCGTCGTCCCCGTCGTCGTTCGTCGCCACCAACACTGTCCGGGCGTGTTCGATACCGGCCGACCGGAGCGGAGCCTCGTCACTGGGGTTCCCCGCGAGCACCTCGATGTCACGATCGGCCAGTCTGGCGACGCGGTCGGTCTCGTCGGTGACGAGGACGTAGCTCTCCCCGGGCTCGATCTCCTCGAAGATGGCCTCGGTCAGTTCCCCCCAGCCGAGGATGAGGACGTGGTCCTCGAGGAGGTCGTAGTTTCGGTCGGTCATGCGTCCAAGCGCTCTGGCGAATCGAGCTTCGAGGAGCGGCCCCAAGAGTGTACCGAGGGCCAGCGCGAAACTGGCGGTGCCGAAGACGACCACTGACATCCCGAAGAGCCGGGCGACCTGTGTCAGGGGTGTCGCGTCGCCGTAGCCGACCGTCGAGGCGGTAACAAGCGTGTAGTAGAAGGCGTCGACGAGGGTCTCGACCGAGGCGAACTCCTCGCGGAGGGCGTAGGTCCCGACGGTCCCATAGACCTGGACGCCGACGATGGCGAAAAGCGCCGCCAGCTGTGAGGTCGAAAGCGAGAGCGAGCGGGTGAACCGCGAGCGGTTGTAGACCACGCCCGGCAGCGCCAGTACCGAGAGCACCACGAGAGGAACCGAGAGCGGGCTCGACTGCAAGAGGCCCTGGACAGCGGTGAGCGGCAGCAGCGCGATCGTCGAGAACCAGGCCACCCGGAGGCCGCGACGGAGACCGAGCGCGCTCGCGAGCATCAAAAAGCCGGTCAGCACGCCGGTGAACCCGGCGGTACGCTGGACGCCCACCGGGATGAACTCCGCCAGCGGCCCGACGACGCTCTGGGCGCTGATGTTCGCCACGCCGGTCACGATCGAGAGGAGGGCGACGGCGATGGTCAACCCGACTGTGACCCGCGGGGCGAGCGAGTCGGCGTCGACGGACAGGAAATCGCGGAGACGGAGGGAAGGTGACATCGGTGATCGAGAGGTTCGTGTCTTTTCTGGAGCGGTGGGCAAATAAATAGGTTCGTGTGGTCCGGGGAAAAGATGATTGTTAATTCTTGAGTACGTTGACACATGGGCTCGGACAGCTCGAGCAAAAATCGCTGGCTGATCGCGGCTTCGGCCATGCTCATCCACATTTCGATCGGGTCCGTGTACGCCTACAGCGTCTACCAAAATCCGATTCAACAGTCCCAGGGCTGGAGTATCGCTGCCGTGACTGCAGCCTTCACGGTGGCGATTTTTACCCTCGGACTGTCGACCGCTATTCTGGGGCGATACGTGGAGCGATACGGACCCCGAGTCTCGGGCTTTGTGGCTGCAAGCACGTACGGGACCGGAACCGCCCTTGCAGGGGTCGCCGTCGACATGGGAAGCCATGTCGCGTTTCTGCTGACCTACGGCGTGCTCGCCGGAATCGGACTCGGGATCGGATACATCACCCCCATATCGACGCTCGTGAAGTGGTTCCCGGATCGGCGGGGGCTGGCAACCGGGCTTGCAGTCATGGGTTTCGGTGCCGGCGCGCTGGTGACCGGTCCCGTCGCAAATGCTCTTATTGGAGTGGTGGGAATCCCATCGACGTTCTACATCCTCGGCGTCGCCTACTTTCTCGCAATGGCGGCCGGGGCGAGTTATCTCCAGAAGCCTCCCGAAGGGTGGCAACCCGGAGGGCTAGACCTGGATGAGGGGGACGGGAACACACGAATGGGAGTGAGGGTGGAGTCGGACTTACAGCAGCTAACGGCCAGTGAGGCGATCCGGACGCCGCAGTTTTACCTCGTGTGGGTCATCGTCTTCATCAATATCTCGGCAGGAATTATGCTCCTGTCTGTCGCGTCGAACATGACACAGGCAGTTACGGGCGCGAGTGCGGCCGTCGCAGCCACGGTCGTCGGGTTCATCGGGGTCTTCAACGGGGCCGGCCGAATCGTCTGGTCGTCCCTGTCGGATTACCTTGGTCGGACCCGGACGTACGCGATTTTCTTCACGATCCAGATCGTCGCCTTCCTGGCCTTGCCCAGAGTCACCACGCTGCCGTTGTTCGCAGGCATTACCTTTCTCATTATTACCTGCTATGGCGGTGGATTTGCCTGCCTGCCGGCGTATCTCGCCGACCTTTTCGGCACGCAGGAGCTTGGCGCCATTCACGGCTACGCCCTCACCGCGTGGTCACTGGCTGGCGTCGCTGGCCCCACGCTTGTGTCCCGGATCGTGGAAGCTACAGGGAGCTACCGGCTTTCGTTCTACGTCGTGAGTGGAGCCCTGTTCATCGGGCTCCTCAGCGTTGGACTCCTTCGATGGAGGGTCGGCGTCGTTCGAAACGCCCAGCTAGAAATGACACCACACGCCGGACTCGAACCCTGAACAACATTGCAGACCCCATCAGGTCCGGGAGTGCTGCAATCCTACAGCAGACACACAGTATTCTCCGGTAAGGGCGGCTTACACGGGACTCGAATGTCGGCCCCACAGGCCGTAAGCCACTGGGTGTAGCTTACTCGACTTACGTTACTCATTACCAAGGAAACCAAGTCACGACCAATAGTATGGATAGTGACACGGAACCCCGGCGACAGGTACTCAAGTACATCGGCGCCGGGGCCGTGGCCGGTTCGGCGGGCCTGTTTGGCCTTCATCAACTCACCCAGACGGCGTCGGCCCAGGTCGCCCTGGCCTTCGAGGACACCACCGTCGACCTCCCCGACGACGATGCCATCGACGATCTCCGCATCACCGGGGATGTCTCCGGTGACTTCGAGACCGGGGCCGGTCCCTCGGAAACCGTCATGCTCGATCTCGACGTCGAGTTCGATCGGTTTGGGGACTTCTCGGACTCGATGAATCGGCATCCTGACGAGCCACGGGGCAGTGTTCGCTGGCAGCCCACGTACTCGCTCGTCGACCAGACGGAGTTCACGGGTGCGGGTGATGACTTGCAGTCGGCCTCCTTCGACAACAACACGGTCTCCTACGACGTGACGGCGGGCGTCGAGATAGAGGTCTACGCCGACGGCTCCCTGGTGGCCGAGGCCCAGGACGCCGCCACTGGAACCATCACCTTTCGTGATCCCCAAGAGACACGGACCGACGACGAAACCCAGGCCGAGGACGAATCCGAGGATGAGGACACTCCAACCGCCGGAGCCTCCGTGGACGTCTCCTTCGAGTTCGAGGTCCAGGAGTAGGGGGCAGAACGGACCCGGTCGACGGAATCACCAGTCACCGATTCCAGACGACGGCAGTCCTCCCCTCGCCAGACCGGTCACTCGACCCTGCGATCTCCCCCTGCGTGTTGATGTCCGTCGCATAGCTATCTCCGTCGCTCCCAGCCAGCGATCCGAGTTTCTCGACCGCGTCGTCGATCCACCGAACAGCGTGCACTCCCGCAGTCGGCCCCCGAACAGTATTGGTACCGACGATCGTTCCCGCATCGTTCGCTCGAAGCGTCCCCAGATCCTCGACCGTCTCCGTATTCGACCAGCGAACGGCGTAAAACTGGCCCCCAGTGGCCGAACCACCGACCACTGTCCCCGCATCGTTGATGCCGAACGCTTGACTGTTCGGCTCGCTTTCCGAGAGGGGCGGGAGCGCGATTACCGAGCGTGTTGATTTACACGGTGGTTTTTCACAGCGCGTTCCGCTCTCACCGCGGGCCGAGGATGAGTCGAGTCCAACTGCTCCTGTTCGGCGTTCAATGCGTCCTGCGCACAGGCGTTCGGGTTGACCCACCGGTTGCTGTCGACCTGGAGGCCAATGATCATCCCATCGAGAATCTCGTCCTGGGCAGTGTCGAGACAGAAGTCACCGCGAAACCGTGGTTCACCCCGTGGATAGGGATCGAGTTCGTCCTCGCCGACGACAAATCCGATCTCGAAGCCGTCCTCGGTCTCCTGGGCCATGAGCACGTCAGCGGTGCCGTTAACACAGACACAGAGCTGGGAACACCCACAGAAGACGGGCGTTCCAATAACCTCGTGAGCGTTTGCAGCACCGGTAAAGCCGACCCCCGCAGCCGCCCCGATTCCCAGACCCTTCAACATCTGGCGGCGTGATACACCGAGGCCGAGATCGGCCCCGTGATCTGGTGGCTGGTTTGAGTCCATGAACGGGGCGTACTCGCCACCTGGCTATTGTCATAGAACGGTTATCGAACAGTAAGGCTCCGCTGAGTAACTGCGGGATTTCCCACCCGGAACAGAATACAAAATCTGGGGCGTTGTTGCTTCGTGGTATTATCTCCCAATGAGAGAAAACGGTTCGTGGAGAGGCAACCGGTCGATTATCTATGTGTCCTGCCGTTCTGATTATCTACAGGGACCGTAGTCGGGATCATGAAAGTACGCGAAAACTGGAAACAGCAAAAGCCTAGGCCGGGAAAGAACGCCGGGACTCTCGTCCGCCGGCCGTTTCACGCCCTGTGTACCCGGACGACCCGTTTACGCAGGCTGTACCCAGACAGCCTATGAGCCTGAAACCGACGCCGCCGCACGAAGCCAAGAGCCGATTCCTCAACGACAAGAAGCCGGGCGTCACTCGGAAGACGCTCAAGAACTACCGGACGTCCCTGCGCCAGTTCTGTGACTGGCTGGACGGCCAGCAACTCACGAACCTGAACGACCTCGACAGCGAACTCATCCAGCGGTACAAGGAGTTCCGGCTGTCCAAGGTCAAGGTCATCACGGCACGGCAGGATATGATGATCATCAAGCAGTTCATCGAGTTCTGCGAGCACATCACGGCTGCCCCGCGCGAGATGGCCGATATGGCTCGGATACCCTCTGTCAGAGAGAGCGACGAAATCTGTGACGACCTCCTCACGCGGGACGAAGCCACCGAGATGTTGGACTTCCTCGGGAAGTACGAGTACGCCAGCAACCGGCACGTCACTCTGCTACTGCTCTGGAAGACCGGGATGCGTCTTAGCGGTCTCCGGGCGCTAGACCTCGGAGACTTTGACGAAGGCCGTCCGGCGCTGGAACTCCGCCACCGACCCACGGAGGGAACGGCGCTCAAGAATATGGAACGGAGCGAGCGGGACGTACTGATAACCCCGGAGGTGGCCGACGTCGTCCGCGACTATGTCGATATGAACCGGAAAGACGTCACCGACGACCACGGCAGGGAACCGCTTCTGACGTCCAAGAGCGGGCGTATCGTGGAGACGACCATACAGCGGTACGTCTACACGGCGACCCGTCCCTGCTACTACAACGGCGGGAACTGCCCGTTCGACCGGGAACCCGAGACCTGTGAGGCTATGCCGTGGAACGCTTCGTGCAAGTGTCCCGGCTCGGTCAGCCCACACGCCCTTCGTCGGGGCTACGTCACGGCAGCGCGGAACGCGGGACAGCCCAAGGACGTGACCGGCGAGCGGGTCAATATGAGCGGGAAGGTGCTGGATAAACACTAAGATAAAGGAACCAGTGCAGAAAAGGCCGAGAGACGACGAGACTATCTCATTAACATTTAATCACAGTCTGGACTTGTTTTAGAAGAATTCTCAATTATTACAAATAATCTGGCAGGTAACAGAAGAATTGAAAATAGATAATGAGATAGAAGAAAAACTATAGTTGCGGAGTATATTTTTGCAATCAGAACAAAATCATCAATTACCAAGGAGGAAAAATACCCTCCGATAGAAAGTGCCACGATCAAGATTCCTGAAACAATTAAATATATTGATATATTCCTAGTTTGGTCAATCAGGTTCTCAGATGGGTTATTTGTATCACTATACCTGAGTAGAAGTATCACCGAATTAGTCAGCAATCCAACAAACAATGATATTGCGGGAATTATGAGTCTCAAAGCGTTATAATCTATAATAAAATTCGCTAGGAGTGCACCGATAGACAGCAACAAAGGAATGACATACACAAGTGCTCTAAATTTATATGGTGCTGTTTCTTGCTTAAGTGGCGAATGAAACTCTTCCCAAATGCCGAATAGACTATACATTCACTCTAATAGGCTATCCGTCTCTAGTTTTTCCAGATCGTATTCCTCAAGTTGCTCGTTTGCGAATTCACGTGCTACCTCCCCAATAGTGTGCAATTTAGGCCTATAAGTTTCTTCATCATACTCAATATCTTCATTAATTGCCCGTTTCATTCTGACTCTGTCTTGTTCTAAATCTAGTTTATTACTCCCGTCTGCGTTGATATGGGCCTTTACAGAATCAATATTCTTAGTGTCAACTTCAGAGGGGAATATTTCAGCATAAGGATAGTCACTATCTTGTATTTTTGATACTAATGTTTTGGCCCTTTCTTCATCCAACGAGATGTCCAAGTCAGTATCTATCGTGAATCGTGCCTTCGCGTCTCGCACATTTCCTAAGATGCTGCTACTGCTTCCATATGCAGAGGTTGGAGTGTTTCTTTTTACGAGTTCAAATCCGTGTATATTCACTTCCGTTAGCCTTTGGACTAGATCTTTTGAAGCGATGGGGTTCATTGAAAAACTGATTCCGTTGTCTTCATCAGAGGGACTTTCAATATAGTCTTCCAGCAAAGGCTGCTGTAACGCACGGTAAAACATTCCCTTGATGCCTGATTGACCCCAAGCGTGTAGAATCAAGACCCCCCTAGATTGTTTTTCTTGAGGGATATGGAAGAGGAAGTAAAGACGGCGGACTTCCGCAGTACTTTGATCGCGGGCGTTAGGATTTCGAGCATCACTAGGAGGTAAGGCGTCCTGTAACTTTTCAATATTCAGGTGATCTGCTGAACGACCGAATTTCCCATATCCGAATACTCCTTCTACAGTAACCGTGCTATGCTCACCGGTGTCACTCGATTCTAGTTGTCGGATTGTAAGTGACTTCTCAATATCTTCATCTACGTATCCTTGATCTCGCAGTGTATGAAGCCGATTTAGTAGCAGTTCAAGAAAAGTATCGTAATTCTCGAAGCCACCATTCGGGTCGGGTAATGATGTCAAATCGAAGTATTCGCTCTCATCAACCGCCACGCCCGGCTTGTTCTTTGTTCTCAGACGAACCCAATAGGGGACTAACTTATCAGTTACCACACTTCTGTCTGACCTTCGTAATTATTGTATTTTGTGGTGTCTGGGATGTTGACAGTTTAAATAGAGCAATCCTTCATAGGCAAAATACTGCGCTCGACTGAGTTGTACACAGCAGGAACGCCCGGTCGGTTATTACACCACTCTAGAAGGGGCTTCCGAACCAACGTTACTATCTCTCAACGATGAGCAGATTCCCGTGCGCGAAAGGCCGTTCGGCTTGCCCATAGCGGCAGAAACGCTCTTCTCCCCGTTCTATCTCTTCGAATTAGGTCAGCCGGGATCACCTCATCTGCTACAGTCATATATTCTGGTTAGAACAAGATGGGGGAGCGTTCTCCGAGGACTGCCGTCAAGAACGGCGCGTTTCCGTGCCCCCGGATTCGGAATGAGTACGACCACACAGACCGGCGGAAGTCTTGAACAGGCAGATGCGAATAACGCTAACCTTCATTGGATGGTACGAGCGGACGCCGAATCCGTGAGCCACCTTCCCGCCGCAGAGGACTGCGACGAGGTGACCGTCTCCTTCTTCGTGTTCGACTTCTCCGACGAGTTCGATAGGGAGCCTGAGACGGAATCCCGACCGAAGGAGACGGAAACAATAGGCCGAGACGAGACCGCCCGTACCTTCTTCCGCCATCACCCGACTATGTACCTTCTCCCGACGGTGAGTCTGCAACGGTCTACTTCTTGGGTGAGACTGAGGAAGAGCGTAGGATGTTGTACTAACGATTGACTCTACTCGGCAACTCGGAGAGTGATGAACCGCCCCTATAGAGAATGCCCGAAGGTTATTATCCCGAGTTAGTAGAAGAGTCCTCGGTGATTTTGGTATCACATCCAATCTTTGAGTCATACGCAGGAAAGTTACTTGTCTATTACCGAGATACGACAATAGTATGCCAACTGTCCTCAACGCGGTCGCAATCGGACTATTCCTCCTCTTTGTGGTAGCTGATTGGAGTTTTTCAATAGTTCTCGCTGTACTCCTAGCGGCACTTTCCTACGCGATTGGGTTACAATCGGCACTTCTGATTTTTGTCGGGTTCGGGATTCTTACACTATTCCTCGAACCGGGGATAGCCCTACTTCTTCTCTCGATATTGCTTGCGATAGGCTCAGTTGTGGGACTGGAGACGGCTATCGTCCTCCTCCTGTTAATTTCGGGTCTCCTATTCCTCATTCTTACCCTTGCTCTATCTGATGGGCCGGGAATCAGAATTGGATTCAAAGATTCCCTGACAATTCTTTCTGTCGGGGTTTCATCTACGTTCTCCACGTTCGTGAACCGGATTGAGTTGTTTGGAACTCTACCATCTCCTCGACTCGGCTTCCAGTCCTTCTTTTCACTCTACCCCGGACTGACCTTCACGAGAGAATTGCGAGAGGAGTTTGTAGAGACCGCATCGGAATTTGTCAGAACTGGTGAGGTAGAAGTAGATAAATCCCCAGAAACGCTTGCGCGGGAGGTTCAACAGGCGTACAATAATGCCGGACAATTCCTCTCTGACGGGGAAGGGAATCTTGCGCTCGTTCTTGCCCTAATTAGTATCCTTCCCGCTCTTCCGGAAGTGGTCTCTCCACCGGTCTGGATGCTTCCACCTGCTTGGGTGGGGGCAGCCGTATCGCTCGTCCTCCTCGTTGCAGTCGGATTACGACAGACCGCTTTAGATGTCGTGTTGTACCAAGAAGCGGTCGAAAGTGATGGAAAAGAGCGGTTGGCCGCTATGAGGGACTGGAATCGCTATATGTCAAATGGTGCCAAGATAGTGCAAACTTTGGCTATGTTTAAAACGGTAGATGCTATCAGCCCGACGGCGTCACAGTACTATCTTGAATGGGTACTTGATAAATCTGTTACTGGGGGAGGGGTTGATGCCCTTGATGTAATTGGGCAGTGGAAAGTACTCATGACATTTGTCATTGCTGACCGACAGAACATCACCCCGAAAGAGGCTAGTCAACAACTGCCATTTAGCATGGAATTGGAGGAACTCAACTAATCAATTGGTGTGGGAGTCATTTATTCGAACCACCACACGCGGTCGGGTGATTGCTCCCGCGGGTATCCTTTACTGATGCTACTCACCGGCAAAAAACGCCGAGAAACGGGTGGCCTTTCATGCTCTAATCGGCGACAAGTATATGTTAGAGCGGCGCAGTCTCCGAATTACAGTCTGCGCCGCAGGCGCAAGCCTAGGCCGGGATTTGAACCCGGGCTCTCGTCCTTACCAAGGACGCGCTTTACCGCTAAGCTACCCAGGCAGGCAGTCGATGAGAGGAACCCGACCCCTGTTAGGGGTTTCGATTACGCCCGATCAGGGGTCCGTCGCGGAGGGGGTTCGCACCGGCTCCTCGCCGGTCGCCCGGCCCCCGACCCGGCGCATGGCGTCCTCGATACCATCCGGAAGGCCCTCCGGAGCCGGCGGGAGTGGGGGCTCGCCGTGGTTCCGAGCCAACCCGACCACGTACTGGCGCAGCGAGAGCGGCGTCTCCCCGCCCGTGGCGGTCGCGCCGGCGATGACCGCGAGTTCGAAGACGTTGGCCTCGAGCGAGCGGGCGGTGGTCCCCCCGCTCCGGAGTTCGGTCTGCTCCTGGCCGAACTCCCGGACCGTCTCGACGGCCTTGTCTGCGGCTTCGGTGTGCGAGAGGAGTTGAAACCCCCGGGCGACGAGCACGTCGGCGGCCAGCACGTCGAGATCGTCCTCGACGTCGCCGGTGCCGGTCCAGGGCTCGTCGTGGACCAGGGCCCGGGTGAGCCGAAGGCCGTCGTAAATGAGTTGGACGCCGGCAGCGCGGTTGGAAACGACTGGCTCCTCCGCGTCGCCGGCGGCCACCGAGGCACTGAGAAGGGCGAGCACGCCGGGAATCATGGACGTCCCGAGAATATGGGCGTCCATCGTCTCTCTGAGCCGATCGGGAGTGATCTCCCTGATCGCCTCCGTCACCGCGATGCGCGCCTGCGCGACCTCGTCCATCGTACCCGATTTATGGTGGGGAGCGGCAAAGACCTTTGGAAAGGACCAAACCACACCCCCGAACTCGTGCCCCCAAAGCGTCGATCCCAGTGCGGTCAGTCGTGTGGAGCCGGCGTTGCCGGAGGCGTCCGTTTGTGTTCGGTCCGCTTTACCATCGTGTCCACACGGTCGACCAGCTCGCGATCCACGTCCAGCATCCGAGCCGTCGCCCCGGCCGAGAGTCGACCGTCGATATGCAGGGCGAGAATCGCGTCCAGGACCTCGTACTCGATCCCCAGCTCGTCCTCGTCGGTCTGCCCGGTCCAGAGCCCTGCGGTCGGCGTTTTGGTCACCAGGTCCTCATCGACGCCGAGGTGGCGGGCGACCTGTCGAACCTGCTGTTTGTAGAGCCGCCCGATCGGGTTGCAGTCCACGGCCCCGTCGCCGTACTTGGTGAAGTAGCCCACCAGAATCTCGGTTCGGTTCCCGGTTCCGACAACCAGCCCGTTCTCGTGGTTCGCGAGGAGGTAGTTGAGAACCGCCCGGACCCGCGCCCGGGCGTTGCCGATCGCGAACTGATCGATCTCGGTCTCGGGAAACGCGCCGACGAGTTTGTCGACGAAGGGCTCGATCTCGATGACATCGTACTCGATTCCCAGATCGAGGGCGACCCGCTCGGCGTCGCTCATGTTGTCCGCCTGGCTCACTCGCCCGGGCATCACCAGCCCGTGGACCGCCTCCGGGCCGAGCGCGTCGACCAGCAGGTGGGCGGTCGTGGTGCTATCGATGCCGCCGGAGAGGCCGAGAATCGCCCGGTCGGCCCCGGCCTGGCTCATCGTCTCCTGGATGAACGACTCGATCGAGTCGACGACCGGGTCGAGTTCGTCCGGCTCGAATCGCAGATCGAGGGGGTCCAGCTCGTCCGGCCCTGTCATGTTCGGGTGTGGGTCGCCCAGCATAATAGGGGTCCCGACCGCAAGCGCTACGTTTTAGTGCGTTCCTCGGAAAGTCAGGTTCGAGCGCCGGTGGTCTAGTGGTAGGACATGAGCTTCCCAAGCTCATAGCCCGGGTTCAATTCCCGGCCGGCGCATAGCGAGGGACGAACGTAGTGAGTCCCTCGAAGGCGAGCGGTGGAACCGCGAGCCACTCCCACTTTTTCCGAGGGGTTGCTGCGCAGCCCCTCGCAAAAACGTGGGGAAAAAGACCGCTAGCGGCTGTTGAATTAGGCGGATTCCGCTCCGGGAACTGACGGAGAGACGACGAAGGCAGTGTAGGTGACAATTACACAACCCGAAGGAAAACCTTCATTCGGTCACCACGGGACCTCCAGACATGCTCGATTCCGGGCCGTTCACCGTCAACCTCGCGACGATCGGCGTCGACGACAGCCAGTTCAAGACGGTCACAGACACCCTGGGCAAAGCGGCGTTCGGCGCGGACGGGGCCACGGGCTTCGAGATCGAGGGCGTCGAATCCGACCGGGTCACAGCCCGACTGCTGCGATCCCGGCCCGTCGAGATTCAGTCCTACGACACCGACGCGGGAGCGTTGGTCGAGGAGGAAGTCCAGACCGTCGAGTCGATTCCCTTCAGGCTGGACTTCGACCGACAGCGCCTCGAAGTGTTCTCGAACGGCCGCGACACCAGGGCGGTCGCGTCGGCAATCCAGCAACAGATCGACCTCGGGCAAGCTCCGGTTCAATTGGAGTTGGACCTGGCGGGCGTCTACGAAGCCGCCACCGAAATCGACTGGGACGTCTCGGTCGGCTCACTCCAGGTTCGCAATCTGGCGATCGACGAGCAGGCCACGGGCAGCTATCGAATGGCGATCCCCGAGGACTCCCAGGCCGATTCGTACATCGCCGACTACGCGGGGGACATCTCCTATCTTGGAACGACCTTCGAGCGCGCTGGGTCGGCAGTCTCGGTGGGGTTCTACGAGAGCGGCTCGATCCGGTTTTTCAGCGCCAGCGACGCGAACGCGGAACTCTGGGAGACGATCGGCACTGAGATACAGGCCCACGGGGCGACAGTCGAGAAGCCTTGATCAGCGGTCGATCGACCCGACGCTGAATCCCTCCTCTTCGAGGATCGATTCGATCCGGTTCAGATGATTGCCCTGGAGTTCGATGGCCCCGTCCTTGACGGTCCCTCCGCAGGCGAGCTTGGACTTGAGTGTACTCGAAAGCGAGGAGACATCCACGTCGTTCTCGTCGAATCCCTCGATGACTGTCATCTCCTTGCCGTACTGCCGGGTCTCGATGTGCACGGACAGTTCCTGGGACTCTTTTGCCACGTCCTCACAGACACAGAGCTCTTCGGGGAGCCCGCACGTCGGGCAGACCTCCGCCATACTGTTTGTGTTCCCGAGCCACGGTAATAAACTATGCCCAGGCGCACGAAAATTCGATTTTACCCATCGAAGTACGCGCTGATGAGTTTGCGCTCGGCGGCCCGGAGATGCTGGTGGAACGTCGAGGGGTGAATGTCCATCGCCGCGGCCAGGGACTCACCCTCGACGGCCCGCGGCCACTCGAAGAAGCCACTGACATACGCCTTCTGCAGGGCTTCGAGTTGCCGACCAGTGAGATCGTCGGTCACATGCTCACGAAAGCTCTCCGCTGATTGCTCGCGGTCCGCGACCTCGTGGAAGGCCAGCAGTTCGACCCCCTCATAGCCGTCCCGGAAGCGCCCGACGACGGTGTTACCCATGTGCTCGGAGGCGGCCGCGAAGGTGAGCCGGACACTCGACGGAGTCGCCGAGAGGTCTTCGAGTCGAACGGCGTCCTGGACGATCGAGCGGGCAAACGGCCCCGGGGGAACGGTCCACTCCAGGACAGTCCCCGATTCGCTCCCGGCGACCAGTTTCAGATCGCCGGTTCGCTTGACCTGCTCGGCGACCGATGAGGAGGGGACGTCCGAGACAGTGAGCAAGAGCGTCGGCTGGCCGTCCGA
Organism: Halodesulfurarchaeum formicicum; assembly: GCF_001886955.1. Lineage (NCBI taxonomy): Archaea > Methanobacteriati > Methanobacteriota > Halobacteria > Halobacteriales > Halobacteriaceae > Halodesulfurarchaeum > Halodesulfurarchaeum formicicum. The sequence goes on from NZ_CP016804.1 coordinate 1,970,826, forward strand.
GATGGTGGCCTGGCCGTCGGCGGTCACCTCACCCGAGAGCGAGTCGGCGAGTTCGACCAGCGGCATGGCCGGATCGGCGACCTCCAGTCTGACCTCGATGACCGACTCCCCGGCGGAGAGACTCACCCGTTCGAGCGCGTTGATCGCGGCCCCGGCGGACTGACCGATGGCCTCCAGGACGACGGTCTCCCGCTCGTCGAACACGTCCGCCTCGGCCGTCGCGACCGCGAGCAGGCCGTAGACGCTGTCACGGTAGCGGAGCGGCACGAGCGCGGTGGCGGCGGGGGGCTCCATCCCGGCGAACAAACCCGTCGAGTCCGTGAGCACTTCGACGGTTCCGGAGTCGATCGCGGCGGCGAGTCCGGTGACATCCTCGGCCCCGAGTGGCTCCGTAGGACGATTATCACCCGCGACGGGGCGCAACAGCCCAGTCGAGGGGTTGTAGCGGCCGACCCAGGCCGCGGTGAGATCCGGCACGGTCGCGAAACGCTCGGCGATCGAGGCTTCCAGGTCATCCCTGGTGTCCGAGTCGACGATCGTCTCGGCGATGTCCGGCACCAGCGAGGTGACCCGGGAGAGCACGTGATCCAGCGTCTGCCGTTCGGCCGCGAGCGCGAGTTCGGCCTCCTTGCGGTCGGTGACGTCGGCCTGATAACCCACGTAATACGCCACGTCGCCGCTCTCGTCGTAAATCGGGGCGATCTCGACGCGGTTCCAGAACAGTTCGCCGTCCTTCCGGTAGTTCTTGAGTTCGACGGCAACCTGTTTCTGTTCGGTCACCGCCTCGGCCATCTTCGCCACCCGGTCCATGTCCGTCTCCGGGCCCTGCAGGAATCGGCAGTTCGTGCCCAGGATCTCCGGGCGCTCGTAGCCGGTGGTCTCGGTAAACTGGTCGTTGACGTAGATGAGCGGGTTGTCCGGGAGCGACGGATCGGAGATCGAGATACCGACCGGCGCGGCGTCCATGGCGTCCTCCTTGAGGTGCAGTTCCTCCTCGACGGAGAGCTCCGCGATGCGTTCGTCCGCAGGCGTCTCCCCCATGTTAGCCCTCCCGACCGCCCACAGGGGACGGCCACCGAGTGCCAGCTGCACGGCGCGTTGCGGTCCCTGGTCCCAGCATGCACGGGGCCCTACAGGCGGCACCGAAATAAACACCCGGAGGCGACATCGTTTTCCCGACTGCCATGGAATTCCCTGGCATGGGCGTCGAGTACGTTCAGTGTCCGTCCTGTGAAAGCGAGATCAGGGTCGGCGTGCCACGGGAGAGTGAGGTCCTCGAGGTGAGCCAGGACGGGAAGCCGACCACGACGGTGGACTCGAAAACGCGGTTGCTGACCTGTCCGGACGGCCACGACGTCTGGGTCCGATTCTCGATCTGATCAGCCACCGAGTAGCTGTGGCCCGAACAGCATCAAGAGGAGGGCAAGCAACATCGTCAGACCGACCGACGTGGTGATCGCCCGGACTGCGATCTGGCGGTCCCCGATCGGGAGCCTGGAGACCACCGCCTCGGCCATCATGCGCAAGAGGTGCCCGCCGTCCAGCGGGAAGGCCGGAATGCAGTTGAAAAAGCCGAGGTTGAGGTTGATCCAGCCCGTCCAGAAGAGGACGTTCGCGAGGACGAACACGCCACCCCCCAGCGGCGCGAGCGGGCCCTCGACGGTGAAAAAGCCCAGGTTCCACCCGACGAACCCGGCGAAGTTGTACTCCAAGCCAGTCAGGCCCACGCTCCCGATCAGCGGGAGCAGCAGGCTCACGCCGATCCCCCGGAGGAAGCCCACGATGCCCGGCCCCGTGGCCTCACCACCGGCCATATCGAGGTAGGTCTGGGCGGGATAGAGTGTCGTCCCGAAGTCCGAGACGACGAGGCCGCTGATCCCCCGGTAGACCTGCACGCCGAGGTAACTCGTGCCGTCTTGGGCGCCCAGTTCCACCTCGTTCGTCTCGGCCGCCCCGTCCTGGTAGGTCGTGACCGAGACGGTCTCGCCGGCGTCAAAGTCGTCCAGCACGGCGTTCAACTGTGTCTGAGAGGCGACCCGTTGCCCGCCGATCTCAGTGACGACGATAGGGGTCTCCGTCGGTAGCCCATCCGTCGCCGCCGGCCCATCCGGGACGACGGTGACAAGCGCCCCTGCTGGTCCCGTCACGCGGTCGCCCCCGGCCGTATCCAGTGTCACAACCGTCTCGTTCGCCACCGCAGCCCGGAGGGCAGCTTCGGTCTGGACTGCGGTCCCGTTCACCGCCGTGATGGTCGTGTTGGTTCCAAGCGACGCGAACGGCGAGTCATCCGCGACGCCAGTGACCAGTACCGATCGCCGGACGCTGGTCTCGGTTCCGTCACCGAGGGTTAGCGTCACCCGGTCGGCACCCGAGGCGACCAGCGTCTCCTCGAGGTCGGAATTCTGTTCGATGGGTTGCTCGCCGACCGCGACGATCCGGTCGCCGGCGTCGACACCCGCCTGGGCGGCCGGCGAACCCGGGAACACCCCACCGACCGCCGCGCCCGGTGCGACACCGATCGAGCCCACGACCGGCCCGAAGAGGATGGCGAAGGCGATCGCGGTCAGCAGGAAGTTGTTCGTCACGCCGGCCGCGAACATCCGGGCCTGGCTCCCTCGATCGGCGGCCTCGACACTCTCCTCCTCGGGTTCCACGAAGGCCCCAATCGGGAGGATGGCGAGCAGCACCACGCCCATGGACTCGACGTCGATGCCCTCGACCCGTGAGAGGATGCCGTGCCCGCCCTCGTGGACCAGCATGCCGATGAAGAGGCCAAAGAGGATCTCCGGGGCCACCGCGAGCGGGAGGAAGTCGTTCACCCCTGGGATGACCAGGAAGTTCTGTGGCTGGTTGACCGCGGTTGGCTGTGGCGGGTTCCGAAGGACCTGGACCGCGTTCGCGAGCAACAGCAGGAAGGACCCGACGAGGATCACCAGTGCGAACCCGAGCCCCATGTTCGCCCAGACTCGCCAGAGCCGTCGGGGACCCGCCAGGCGGTCGAGCAGGTCACGGCCCCGTTTCGTGTGGACAGTCAGTATCGGACCTGTCACGCCGATAAACTCCGGGAACCAGTCTCGGGAACGAAGCAGAGAGAGCGCCAGCCAGTAGGCCAGCAGGCCGCCGAGGACCCAGGACCAGGGATTCATCATCGGGAGAGCCGTCCCGAAACGGGTTAGGCGTTCGGGTTGGGTGCCCACGCGAGATATTTGGGGCCGGGGTGAGAATCGACACGCGTGAACGGGCAGGATCTACTGCGGACGCTCCGAACGGGGTTCGTGAGCGGCGTGGTCGTCGTGGCCCCGCTCGTGGTCACCTGGCTCGTGCTGTCCGTCCTCTTTGGCTGGCTCGTCTCCGCGATCGATCCCCTGCTCGTACTCTGGCCCGGCGAGACCGGGTTCGTCGAGAACGCCGTGGCCCTGGTCTTGCTCGTGGGAGTCATCACCGGACTCGGAATCGCGTTTCGACGGGGGACCGGCGACGAACTAATCGTCCAGTTCGATCACGTCATGGAGCGGATTCCGATCGTCCGCACCATCTACTCGCCGACGCGTGAGGCCTCGACGGCCCTGCTGAAACACGGCGACCAGTTCGAGCGAGTCGTCCTCGTCGAGTGGCCACGGAAGGGTGTCTACACGCTCGGATTCGTGACCGACGAGACCCCGGATCGGCTCTCGACCCGGCTTCCGGAGTCGGAGTACGTGGACGTCTACATCCCGATGAGCCCGAACCCGATGGGCGGCTATCTCACCATCGTGGCCCGCTCGAAGGTCATCGCGACGGAACTCTCGGTCACCGAGGGACTCCGGATCGTCGTGACCACCGGGCTCTACGGGGACCGGGAGGCAGACCTCCCCTAGCGCTCCCGGCGCAACCGTGCCAGCACGAAGGGCTCGTCGAGTTTCCCGAGGAAGGTACCGAGTTTCGGCCCCTCGGGCTGGTCGAAGAAGAGTCGATACCCCGTGGCGAAAAAGTCCCCGACGTCGATGTCGTGTCGGCGAGCCGTCTCGTAGATCTCGCCCTGGATCTCCTCGGGGCTGGCCCCCGCCTCGATGAAGTCCGCGAGGTCGTCCAGGGCCGCCGCCGTCGGCTCGTCGATTTCCACGGTGGGCATCGAGGCCCGCTTGAGGTCGTAGTTGAAGGCGTTGTCAGTCCGACGGGCCCACTCCCGGGCTCGCTCGACGCGGTCGAGGGCCGCCTCGATCGCCCACTCGGGGGCGTCGTCGGGAATGTGGCCCTCCCGTCGCGCGATCTCCTCCCGAAGCGCCTCGTCCTCGGTCATGCCAAGGACCGCGGCAAAGGAGAAGGGAATCCGGATCCGCTCGGGGCGGATCGAGTCCACGAGGAAGGGATAGACCCGCTCGGCCCGCTTTCGTTCGTCCTCGCTTGCGTCCTCGATCTCGTCGAAGTAGATCGCCTCCAGGCGGTCGAACTCCGCGACCAGCTGGTCGGCATGTTCGATCGAGAAGTCCCTGGCCTTCCGGGGGTCCTTGCTGAAGAAGTACTTGACTACCGGCACTTCCAGAAACTCCAGGACCTCCGAGACGAGGATGACGTTGCCCGCCGAGGAGGAGAAGGGCGCGCCGTCGAGGGTGAACCACTCGTAGACCATCGGCACCGGGGGCTGGTGGTCGAAGATCGCCCGGGAGATCTCCGCGCCGCTGGGCCAGGACCCCTCGGCGTGGTCCTTGCCGAAGGGCTCGTGGTCCACCCCCAGCAGTTGCCACTGGGCCGGCCACTCGAACCGCCAGGGGAGTTTCCCGTTTCGGAGCGAGGTCGTGCCCTCGTGTCCACAGCCCTCGATGACCTGGTCGCCGGCCTCCATATCTGTACATCGGTACGAGACCGTACCCGCCTCCAGGTCGACGTCCGTCACCGTCTCGGTAATCTGACCGCAGTTCTCACAGATCGGGTTGAACGGGACATACTCCGCGTCGACTTTGTCCTGGTAGGCCGCGAGCAACTCACGAGCCTCGTCGGCCCGTTCGAGGACCGTTCGCGTGGCGGCCTCGAAGGCGCCGTCCTCGTACTGCTCGGTGTTCGAGATCATCTCCACCGGGATGTCGAGTGCCGCCGCCGACTGCTCCACGAGGCTCGCGAAGTGCGCGCCATAGGAGTCACAGCAGCCGAAGGGGTCGGGAATGTCGGTGTATGGCTTGCCCAGGTTCCGGCCGAGCGCCCCGGCATCGACGGCTCCCAGGTCGACGATCTCCCCGTCGAGAGCGGCCAGCTTCCGCGGAAGTTTGCGAAGCGGATCCCGGTCGTCGCTGGTGAAGACCTGCCGGACCGTATAGCCCCGTTCGCGGAGCACCTCGGCGACGAAGTAGCCCCGAACGATCTCGTTCATGTTGCCGAAGTGTGGGACCCCCGAGGGCGAGATGCCACCCTTGATGACGATGGGTTCGGTCGGCTCTCTGGCCTCGATCAGGTCCGCAACCGTATCGGCCCAGAAGACCCGCCGGGAGTCCACCGAGTCGAGGACATAGGGGTCTGTCTCGTCGGGCATGGGTGAGTGCTCGTCAGACATCACTGCCACTCGGGGAGCATCGTTTGCGCGCCGTCGGCCGTCACGTCGGTCCCGTCGTGGTCCCCGCGGAGCACTGCGTCGACGAGCCGATCGGGGTCGGTCCCGTCGAGCACGATGGTTCGCATCCCGGAGCGCTCGATTAGTTTGGCCGCCAGCAGGTCGACCGGGGCCGAACTCCCGGCGACGAGTTCGGTGTCGACGATCACGTCGATCAGTTCCTGGGGCGTCATGGCCTCGATGTGCCGGGCCGTCTCATCCTCGTCCGGGTCGGCGGTGAACACGCCCGGCACGCTCGTGGCATAGACCAGGAGGTCGGCCTCGACGTACTCCGCGAGCGCTGCGGAGACGGCGTCGGTCGTCTGACCGGGGGTGACCCCACCCAGCACGGGCACGTCGCCCCGCCGCATCGCTTCCAGGCCGCCCTGATAGCTCTCGATCGGGGCCGGCGCGGCAATATCGTCAAGCGCCGCGATGAGCAACCTGGCGTTGAGCCGGGTGACCCCGATCCCGATGTCGTCCAGCGCGATCTCGTTTTCCCCGAGGTTCCGGGCGGCCTCGATGTACTCGCGGGCGACCGACCCGCCACCCACGACCACGCCGAGGTCGATCCCGGTCGCGTCCAGTTGTTCGATGGCGTCAGCGTGACCCTGCACGACCGACTCCTCGAGGTCGGGCGCGAGAACGCTGCCGCCGATAGAAACCACCACCCTCATTGGGCCCTGCTAACCCGGTAGCGGTCTTAAGGATTGGTATCCCCACCGCCGCGTACGACACCTACAAACCGCGCCCGCCCCTGCGTGGAGATATGTACCCACTGGGGATCGTCACGGGGCCGGAAACGTCCCCCGACAGCGTCCTCGAACCGGTGCTGGACCGTCTGGAAGCCGAGGGATCGGTCGGCGTCGTTCGGCCCGGCGACCCAACAGCCGAGCGGACCGTCTACGAGGTCGGCGAGGACGGCTGGGCGGCCCAAGGTGAGGGCCTGGACGCCGAGAGCGCGCTGTCGACGGTGGCGACGGCCCACGACTACGGCCTGCTCGTCGATTTCCCGGACGCGGCAGTCCCACAGATCGCCGTCGGGGCAGTCGACATCGAGGAGCCAGCCATGGTCGCCGAGTCACCACAGGCCCTCGATCTGGACGCCGTCGTCTCGACTGCCGAGGCGGGCGAACCGATCGAGACACTTGACAGCCTGATCGCACGAGTGAAGGCGTCCCCCAAAGCCGAACTCTCCGGAGCAATCGCGACCTTCACCGGGCGAGTCAGGGCCAAAGAAGACCCGGATGACGATCCGACCGAATCGCTGACCTTCGAGAAGTACGAGGGCGTCGCCGAGACCCGCATGGCCGAGATCGAAGCCGAGTTGACCGACCGGGATGGGGTCTACGAGGTCGCGATGCACCACCGGGTCGGGCGGATCGAGCGCGGCGAAGACATCGTCTTCGTCGTCGTGCTGGCCGGGCACCGCGATCAGGCCTTCGAGGCCGTGGAGGCGGGGATCAACCGGATCAAGGACGAGGTTCCGATTTTCAAGAAGGAGACGACCGTCGCTGAGGAATTCTGGGTTCACGAGCGCGAGCACTGAGGAGGCTCCCATTTTTCCGCTTACGGATGCAGAACGCTTTGTAAAACGTCTCGAACGTTCTGAGCAGTTTATAAAACGTCTCAAAAGGATCGAGTCGGCGTGAAAGTGACCGAATTTGATCGAACGTTCACCCCGCTATAAGATGCCGGCCACAGTAGGGGTATCTGTATGAGCCCCTCCACGACCACCACTGCCGAACCCAAGGAAGCACGGCTCCGCTCCTACCTGCGGGAGAAGGCGACCGACGGCGAGCTCTACTTCAAGAGCAAGTTCATCGCCGAGGACGTCGGCCTCTCGCCGAAGGAGATCGGTGCGCTCATGGTCAAACTCAAGGAGAGCGCCTCGGACCTGGAGATCGAGAAGTGGTCGTACACGAGCGCGACGACCTGGCGTGTCAGTCCCGCCTGAACAGTCCCCCTCCCTGAGTTCCCCGTTCGCGGTCGGCCAACAGTTTCCCACCGGGACGTTTTTGCGAGCGAGAAGCCCACACACAGACATGGACGACACAGGCCCCGAGACCGACGACCAGGCGGGGGCCGACTCGCTGCGCTGGCGAACCGAATCGCGGTCGACCGCCTACACCTGCCCGGGATTCTCGATCGTGCACGAGGAGATCACCCTGCCCGACGGCACCGAGACGGACTTCGATTACCTGCACGACGCGCCGAGTGTCGTGATTTTGCCGTTCACGCCCGAGGGCGACCTCGTTCTCATCGAGGAGTGGCGACAGGCCGTCAAGGGGCTGACCCTCGGATTCCCGGCTGGCGGGGTTGAACCGGGCGAAGAGCCTGCTGTGGCCGCCCGGCGAGAACTCACCGAGGAGACGGGCTACGTGGCCGAGGCGCTTACCGCACTCGACAGCTTCGAGCCGGCGACCGGCATCACCGACGCCGTCTTCCATTTCTTCGTTGCGACGGGCTGTGAGCCCACGGGAACACAGGACCTCGACGAAAACGAGAGCATCCGGGTGACGACGAGCACGCTCGGCGCGCTTCTGGAGCGAGTGCTGTCCGGGGACCTCCGGGACGGACGGACCGCCCTCGGGCTCCTGCGATACGTGGCCGAGCAGGAAGACCAGGTGACGGTCGCGCCGCCCACAACAGAACGGGTTTGACCGCGCGGGGCCAATGGCGGGCAATGACTGCGCCCTTCGAGATCCGGCAGCAGGACGCGGCCGGCCGGATCGGCGAGCTAGCGGTCCCCCGCGCCGACCGGACCGTCGAAACCCCGGCACTGTTGCCAGTGGTCAATCCCCACTATCGCACCATCGACCCTGACCGGCTTTCGGCGTTCGGGGTGCAGATGCTCATCACGAACTCCTACATCATCTACCAGGACGAGGACCTCCGCGAGCGGGCTCGATCCGAGGGGCTCCACGAACTGATCGGCTTCGACGGGCCGATCATGACTGATTCGGGCTCCTTCCAGCTCGCGGAGTACGGGGACATCTCGGTGACGACCGAAGAGATCCTCGAGTTCCAGGCCGAGATGGGCTCTGACATCGCGACCCCGGTGGACATCCCGACCCACCCGGACGCCGACCGGGAGACCGTCGAATCGGACCTGGCGGAGACCGAACGCCGGCTCGCGATCGCGGAGTCGGTGGACACCGGCGACATGCTCGTCACGGCCCCGGTCCAGGGCGGAACGTTCCCCGACCTCCGCGAGCAGGCCGGGGCGAACGCGGCGGCGACAGATCTCGACGTGTTCCCGGTCGGGGCGGTCGTCCCCCTCCTGAACAACTACCGCTACGCGGAAGCGGTCGACCTGCTCGCCGCGGCGAAACGCGGCCTCGGCCCGTCCAGGCCGGTCCACCTCTTCGGGGCCGGGCACCCGATGACCTTCGCGTTGATGGTCGCGATGGGCGCGGACCTCTTTGATTCGGCCGCCTACGCCCTGTTCGCCCGGGACGAGCGATACCTCACCGTCCGCGGGACGAAGCATCTCGAAGACATCGAGGAGTTTTCCTGTACCTGTCCGGTCTGTGCCGAGCACGACCCGGCTACGCTCCGGGACGCCGACGAGACGACCCGGACCCGGCTGCTGGCCGAACACAACCTCCACGTCTCGATGGCCGAGATGCGGCGGATCCGGGAGGCGATCCGTGAGGGGTCGCTGCTCGAACTGGTCGAATCCCGAGCCCACGCCCACCCGAGCCTGCTTGATGGCTATCGCACCCTGCTCGATCACGTCGAGCAACTGGAGCGGGCCGACCGGGCGAGCAAGTCGACTTTCTTCTACCTCTCGGAGGACAGCGCCCGCCGCCCGGAGGTCAGGCGCCATCACGACCGGCTGGGCCGCCTGGACGCCGAGGGCCCACTCTTGCTCACTGAAGGACAATCCGACGACGGCTACGAGGATTCCTGGCGGATCAAGCCACCGTTCGGCCCGGTCCCGCCGGCACTCTCGACGACGTACCCGTTGACGGCGGAGGTGCCCGAGCGCATGGACGATTCGGGGTACGTGGCCGCGGCTCGCGGCGTCAAACGGCTCGTCGAGGCCAATCCCGAGACCAAATTTGTGGTCGCACAGTTCGACTGGCCCCGCGAAGCGATCGAAACCCTGCCGGCCCGCGTGACGGTCGAAGATCTGGGGTCGGGGATGGGAAGATAGTTCCCGACCGGGGCCCCAGAGGCGGACATGACCGAGTACTTCGAGGTCCTCGACCGGGACGGGCCCGCCCGACGGGGCGAGCTTCGGCTGACGGAGCCCCGGGCGACCCCTGGCCTGGTCGGCGACACGCTGGCCGACGCCGGGAGTCTCTGGGCGGCGGATCGAACTGTCCCCGAGGGAGACCCGGCGAAACTCACGGTGCTCCCCCACCGGGCGTTCCCCGCCGGCACGCCGGCGGACCTGCAGTCCGCCATGGACGTTCCCGCCCCCGAAATCGACGGCCCGAGTGCCGCCGTCGTCTCGCCCGAGACCGTCGCGGACCTCGGTACTGACGCCTACGTACTCTCCGCCCCCGGCCAACTCGTGGGCCACGCGCGAGCGCTCGTGGAGACGCTTCTCGACGTGCGACGGACGATTCCCGACGACGCTGCCCTCGTGGTGTCGGGGATCGCCACGCCGGCGAACGTGGGACTGTTGGCCTACGCTGGGGTGGATCTCGTGGACGACCATCGGGCGGTCCTGGCGGGGACCGAGGGTCGCTATCTCGATTCGACGGGCGAGACGTTCCTGGAGGATCGCGCGGAACTCGGCTGTGCCTGTCCGGCCTGTCAGGGCCCGCGTGCGGAGTTTACCCGAGCGGACTGTGTCGACCACAACGTCGCAGCGCTTCGGGCCGAACTGCGGCGAGTTCGCGAGCGGATCCGAGCCGGGACGCTTCGTGAGTACCTCGAAGGCCAGGTCAGACACGAGCCCTGGCTGACCGCGGCGCTCCGGCGACTCGACCAGGAGGGAACCTACCTCCGCGAGCGGACCCCGCTCTTTCGGGGCAGCGAACTCCTCGCGACGACCGAGGACTCGCTGTTCCGGCCCGCGGTGGCCCAGTTCGCCGATCGAGTGGCCGAGCGGTACACGAACCGCTTTTCGGACGTGCCGCTGTTGCTCGTCCCCTGTTCGGCCGGCAAGCCCTACAGCGACTCCAAGAGCCACCGGCGATTCCAGGAGGCCGCTCGCTATCGCGCCCACAAGGTCTCGCTGACTTCGCCACTCGGGGTCGTCCCGCAGGAACTCGAACTGACCTACCCGGCCCAGCACTACGACGCCGCCGTCACCGGATCCTGGAGCGAGACCGAGATCCAGGTCGTCGCCGACCGGCTACGGACGTATCTGGAGCGGACCGACTACCCGCGGATCGTCGCTCACGTCCCCGAGGACGGCTACCGGGAGATCGTCGAACGGGCCACGTCGGGGATGGACCTGCCGGTCACCGACACCGTTTCGGGCCACCCCACCGACGGCGACTCGCTTTCCGCACTGGGTGAGGCCCTGGAGGGTGAGCGGACGATCCGCGTCGAGGAGAAGGAACGGGCGACCCTGCGGGCGATCGCCGACTACCAGTTCGGAGCCGGCGCGGGCGAGGAGCTATTCGATGAACTGACACTCCAGGGGCGCTACCCCCGGCTCCAGGCACTCGATTCCGATGGCGACCAGCTGGCGGCCCTGGTGCCCCAGTATGGCACCCTCGCGCTCACGCTCGCCGGCGCACACGCCTGGGCCGAGAGTTCGATCGAGACAAAGCACGTCGAGATCGACGCGTTCCAGCCCCACGGCAGCATCCTCGCGCCGGGGATCCGCACGGCCGAGTCCTCGATTCAGGTGGGCGAAGAGGTGCTCTTCGAGGGCCCCCAGGCCTTCGGAATCGGCCGGGCGACGATGCACGGAACCGCGATGGAACGGAGTACGCGAGGCGAAGCCGTCGACGTGCGACACACCGAGCCGATCGACTGACTCGATATGGATACCTTTTCGGTCGTTGGATTCCTCGGTTGAGTCATGGCGATCAATCTCGGCTACCTCGGTCTCGCGGCGCTCGGCTGGGTGGTGCTCCTGGCGAGTCTGTACTTCGTCATGAACGTCCGCCCCTGGCACTATCCGGTCCGGTACGTCGAGTTCGACTTCGGCGTGCGGGAGGCGACCGAAAAACTGCTCAGTCGCGGCCCCTCGGGCAAGCAGCGCGGCCCCGAGGAGCAGGAGGCCGAGGAGGCAGAGACGTTCTGGCAGCGCGTGAAGATGGGCCTGTACACCTACCCCGTCCGACCGTCGAAGCTTCACTGAACTGATTTTCGTCGGGCGATGATCGGCCCGGGCGTCAATCGCCCCCGACGCGGCCCTTTTGTGCCTGGGGGACCCATCCGTGGGCATGGAAGACATTTCACTCGGTGTCCCTCGCCAGATCCTCGAGTCGCTTCCCGAATCCGAAGACGACGCGGCCGCGGACATGCAGTCGGCCGTCGCGGCCTGGGAGAACCGCCTCAACCGATTCATCGAGGAGGCCACCACCGACCAGGAGGCCGCCAGCCGGGTCGTCGACGTCCTCGAACGCTTCGAGGACCGCCAGGAGGAGTACGACGAGTTCGTCGCCGAACTGCGTGCCTGGGGCCAATCTCCGATCTATGCCATCGGCTGGCGGAACCTCTATGCCGACCTGATCGCCCAGATCCACGAGCACGAGGAGATTTCCGCGCTCATCGATCGGGAGCGAAACGCCCGCCTGGTCGAGGACGGCATCCGCCTGGAGGACACCGAGTAGCATGGAACTCGAAATCCGGCTCTTTGCCACGTTCCGGGAGGCCGTCGGGCAGAAGACCATCACCCGGACGTTCGAAGCGCCGGTCACGGTGGGTGCGGTTCTTAAGTCCCTGGAAGCCGAGTTCCCGGACCTCGAAGGCGAAATCCTCGACGAAGACGGGCTCCAGCCACAGCTCAACGTGCTCAAGAACGGGCGGGAGATCTCCTATCTCGACGGCCTGGAAGAGGGCCTGGAGGAGGGCGACCGGCTCTCGGTCTTCCCGCCGGTGGCGGGTGGCTAGATGCGCGTCGAGCGGACGTTCCGGGGCATCACCCCCGATCTGGTCCGCATCTACCTCGAATCGGTCGGGGCCGAGACAGTCGAAGACGAGCGGGCGACTGGACCTGGGTGGGAGGCTGAGTTCGCCGCCGAGAAGATCGCGATTGGCCCCTCGATCGAGTTGACCGAGATAACGATCACCTTCGAGGGCGAGGAAGCCGTGCTCGAAGACGTCGTCGAGACGTTCGCTCGAAAGGCGGTTCGGTCCGGCGGGTGAACCGCCACCGCTAACCGAGCAGCGGTTCTGGGACCAGGCATGAGCCATCCCCACCTCGATGTCCTCTTCGAGGACGAGTTCTCCCGGTTCGTGGCCGACCGACTTACTCCATCAATCGTCGTGAACGCCTATCGTGACCGTATCAATCTGGGGATCCGGTCGGCCGATGAGTCCGTCGACGTGTTCGTCGGCGGCCTCTCGCCCAGTGACGCACGGTCAATCGCGGCCGCCCTGACCGAGGCCGCGGATGCTGTCGAGCGCGGTGCCCAGGACGAGACGGGGGCGACCTGGACCGCCCTCGAAGCCGATTCGAAAGGCTAGTCCCAGCCGTCGATGGGCTCCTCGACGTAGTGATCGTTCGCGGGGAACTCTCCGTTTTGTACCTCCTCGCGGAAGCCCTCGACGCCTTTCTCCATCTCTGATTGCACGTCGGCGTACTGCTTGGCGAAGGGCGGGACCCAGTCGCCCACACCCAGCACGTCGGTGATGATCAGGCCCTGGCCGCTCACGTGCGGGCCGGCCCCGATTCCGATCGTCGGGATCGAGAGGGCCTCGTCGATGTGTTTGGCGACGTTCGCCGGAATGTGTTCGAGCAGGAGCGCGAACGCGCCGGCTTCCTCGTGGGCTTTCGCGAGTTCCAGGATCTCCTCGGCCTCCTCCGCGTCGGTCGCCCGACGGGTCAGATCGCCGGTCTCGTTGACACTCTGGGGGTTCAAGCCGAGGTGGGCCATCACGGGGATGCCGTTTTGCACCAGTCGCTCGGTCAGTTCGATAGTGTGGGGGCCGCTCTCGTGTTTGATCGCCTGTGCGCCGGCCTCCTTTATCATCCGCCCGGCCGTCTCGATGGCCTCGTCGGGGTCGGCCCCGTAGCTCATGAAGGGCATGTCAGCGATTACCAGCGACTCGTCGGTCGCCCGGGTGACCGCGCCGGTGTGGCTCAGGATCTCCTCGACGGTCACGGGAAGGGTCGAATCGTACCCGAGCATCGTGTTGCCGACGCTGTCGCCGACGAGGATGATGTCGATACCGGCCGCCTCGAGTGCAGCGGCAGTCGGTGCGTCATACGCCGTCAGAAAGGTCAGCGGGTCGTCGTCCGCGTCGTGGGAACGAATGTCAGCGACGGTGGGCATGTTTCCCACCAATCAATGCGCTCTCTTAAGGCCCCTGTCTTCGGTCGACTGGGCGTGGTTAGTCGTCGGCGGAGGCCGCACCGCCGACGCCAGTCCCGGGTCCGACTTCGATTCCGAGTTCGTCGAGTTTCTCCTCGGGCACGACGCCGTCTTCCCAGCCACGGACGTCGTAGTACTCGTCTTTGAGGAGGTCCATCTCGACCAGTTCGCCCTCGGCGGCCCCGGAGCCGGGGATGGCGTCTTCGGAACCCTCGATGAAGCGACTCGGGAGGGTATCGTCCTCGCCGTCGAAGCCGTTGAGGTTGTTGTAGTAGCGTTCGAGCGTGTAGATGCGCTCGCCGGCCTCGTTGAGTTCCTCCTCGGTGAGGTCCCGGCCGGTCATGCCGTTGTACTGCTTGGTGTACTCCTCGATGCCCTCGGCGAAGGCGCTGAACTTGCAGATGTCAAAGGAGTCAGAGACCGCATGCAGGTCCTGGAAGACCGTCAGAAGTTCGCCCTTGCCCTCGGCCTCGATGGGGTCGACCTGCTCGGGGATGCCCAGGACCTCCGCAGCCGGCGTGTACCCGCGAAGGTGACACGCCCCGCGGTTCGAGGTCGCATAGCCGATGGCCATGCCCTTCATGCCACGCGGGTCGTAGGCCGGGATGGTCTGGTTCTTGACATCGAGCCGGGTGTCATGGGCATCCAGACGTTCGGCGGCCCCGGCCGCGCCCTCGGCGAGTGCGTCGGCGAAGTCGTCCTCGCGACGACCGATCCGCTCGATCAGGCCGATCATCTGGTCGGCGTCGCCCCAGTCGATGGTGTCCTCGACGTAGCCCTTCTCGTCCATCTCCATGGCCATGGCCATCATGTTCCCGGTCTCGATGGCGTCGATGCCCATCTTGTTACACCGGTCGATCATGACCGCCAACTTCTCCACGTCGTCGTTCATGGAGTTCGGGCCGAAGGTAAAGGCCGGCTCGTACTCCAGGGACTCCATCCGCACACTGATGTCCTCGCCGTCGACGGTGGTCTCGACCTCGACTTCCTTCTTGCAGGCGACCGGGCAGGAGTGACAGGTCGGCTCGTCGACCAGAATGTTCTCCCGGACGTACTCCCCGGAGACGTCCTCGGCCTCCATATTGGGCTCTTCGGGGTCGTCCTCGCGCTCGGCACGGGTCGAGGTGTACTTCCCGTTCCGGGTCGGCAGGGCGTCGATTTCCTCGGTGAGGTTCATCAGGACGTTCGTCCCGTACACCGAGAGGCCGCCCTCGTTGGGCGCCGTGACATCGGATCCACGGACCGCGTCCATGGCCTGACCGGTGCCGTCCGCGAAGGCCTCGGGGTTGGCCGGATCCAGCATGTCCGTTTTGGACTTGACCATGACCGCCTTGAGGTTCTTCGATCCCATGACACAACCCGTGCCACCGCGACCGCTCGCACGGTCGTCCTCATTGATGATGCAGGCGTATTTCACGCCCTCTTCGCCGGCCGGGCCGATGCCCATGTAGCTCAGGTTCTTGCCGTACTCGCCCTCGACTTCCTCCTCCAGGACCTCCCGGGCCTCGTGGGTGGTCATGCCCCAGACGTGGGAGGCATCACGGAGTTCGACCTCACCGTCCTCGACGACGGCGTAGACCGGTTCGTCGGCCGAACCCTCGAAGACGAGGCCGTCCAGGCCGGCCCACTTGAGCCGGGCCCCACTCCAGCCACCGTGGTGGGAGTCAGTGACGGTGCCCGTCAGCGGGGACTTCGTGACGACGGCGATTCGGCCCGACATGACCGCCCGCGAGCCCGTCAGCGGGCCGGTCATGAAGGTCAGGATGTTCTCCTCGCTTTCGGGGTCTACCGCCGGGCCGTTGTCGAAGACGTATTTGACACCGAGGCCACGAGCCCCGATATACTTCTTCGCGTCCTCGTCCGGGATGCTCTCGTAATCCACCGCCCCGTCTGTCAGGTCGACGCGGGCGACACAGTCGTTAAATCCGCCAAGTTCGGTCATGAGTAACCTCCACTATTCATCCACGGGCGGAGATGGGGTAGTCCTTGCCGTCAGTATGTAACGAATACCCGTTACGGGCCGCGAGCGACGGCACTTTACGCGCCGACGCGTAGAGTGCATCAATGGCCGAATCGCGACCGGAATACGACTACGGGAACCACCTCGACGCGCTCAACCGGGCCACCGGCCGACTTCGGTCCCGGC
This sequence comes from Halodesulfurarchaeum formicicum, assembly GCF_001886955.1. Lineage (NCBI taxonomy): Archaea > Methanobacteriati > Methanobacteriota > Halobacteria > Halobacteriales > Halobacteriaceae > Halodesulfurarchaeum > Halodesulfurarchaeum formicicum. The sequence goes on from NZ_CP016804.1 coordinate 1,986,985, forward strand.
ACGAGGGCGGGGACCCGACCCAACCGACCCGGACCTGGCTCGACGAGGATCTGACACCCGACGGGCTCAGGTCCTCGCTCACGATCATCCTCGACACCGGCGGGTGTCGCTGGGCACGGGCCGGGGGCTGTACGATGTGTGGGTACGTCTCGGAGTCCGAAAACGCCGAGGGCGTCAGCCACGAGGCCCTGCTGGCTCAGATCGAGACCGCCCTGGAGCGTGAAGCCGAACAGGCCGACGGGCCCGCGGACGTGGTGAAACTCTACTCCTCGGGGTCGATCCTGGACGACCGGGAGGTCGGCCCGGAGACACGAGCGGCCATCGCCGAGACCTTCGCCGACCGGGAGCGGATCGTCATCGAGACCCTCCCCGACTTCGTGACCGCGGACCGACTCGAACCGTTCCTCGAAGCCGGGCTGGCGACGGACGTCGCCGTCGGGATCGAGACCGCGAACGACCGGGTCCGCCGGGACGCCGTGAACAAGTACTTCGACTTCGAGGCGGTGGAGGAGGCCGCGGCCGTCGCCCGGGAGGCCGGCGCGGGCGTGAAGGGCTATCTCCTGTTGAAACCGCCCTTCCTCACCGAGTCCGAAGCCATCGAAGACGCCGTCGAATCGATCGAACGGGTCGCAGCGTTCGCCCACACCATCTCGCTCAACCCGACGACCGTGATGGAGGACACGCTCATCGAGGAGCTGTACTACGACGGTGGCTACCGGCCACCCTGGCTCTGGTCAGTCGCGGAAGTCTTGAACCGAACCGCAGACGTCGACGCCATCGTCGTCTCGGACCCGGTCGGCGCGGGCAGCGATCGCGGCCCGCACAACTGCGGGGAGTGTGATGAAACAGTCGAGCGGGCCATCGGGGACTTCAACCGGCGACAGGACCCGGCCGTCTTCGGGGAGGTGTCCTGTGCCTGCGAGCGGACCTGGGAGACCGTCCTCGAACGGGAACAAAGTTACAACATGCCACTCGAGAGGTGATCGACAGGACCTATCGAATTCCAGGAAATAGCAGGAGAACGTACCATTGATTGATTAGGGATGCGGTCGAACAGCATGGCTGCGGCTCACACGCCGCAGGGGAGACAGGTCATGACCGACGTCAGACGAGAGGGATACAGTTGTCCGGACGGCTGGTTCGAAGTCCGTGACGACGCCGGTCCACACTGCTGGATCGCCTGCCGCAATCCGGTCACTGTGGAACGGTAGCCGAGGCAAAGCCCGCAAGAATACCCCGCCCATCGGTCCCGCCGATGTCCGAGAGTGCGGCCCGTTCGGGATGGGGCATGAGGACGGCCACGTTTTCGCGCTCGCCGAGAATGCCAGCGACGTTGTCAGTCGAGCCGTTCGGATTCGCTTCGGCAGTGATTTCGCCGTCGGGGGTCGAGTACCGGAAGAGGATCCGGTCCTCGGCCTGCAGGTCCGCCAGGGCGTCCGCGCCGATCTCGAAGCGGCCCTCGGCGTGGGCGATCGGGAGTTCGAGAACTTGGCCTTCTTCGTAGGCCCGGGTCCACCGGGTGTCGGCGTTCTCCACGCGGACGTGGACGTGTTCACACTGGAAGCGGGCGCTCTCGTTCGTCGTGAAGGCCCCGGGGGTGAGACTCGCCTCGCAGCCGATCTGGGCCCCGTTGCAGATGCCCAGCACGGGCACGCCAGCCTCGGCCTGCTCCTTGACGGCCTGCATGATCGGAGCGCGGGCGGCCATCGCGCCCGCCCGGAGATAGTCACCGTAGGAGAAGCCGCCCGGAAGCATCACGCCGGTCGTGTCTGCTGGGAGACCGTCCTCGTGCCAGACGATCTCGTTGTCGATGTCCAGGGAGTCAAGCGCGCGGGCGGCGTCCCGGTCGCAGTTCGACCCGCCGAACCGGACGATTGCCACGGTCATCGCTCGGCGATCTCCACCGTGTAATCGTGGATCGTGGGGTTCGCCAGGAGCCGTTCGGCCATCTCAGCGGCCCGATCTTCGGCGGCGTCGGCGTTCGCGGCGTCCAGATCGATCTGGTACTGATCGGCCGAGCGGAGGTCCTCCAGTTCGAAGCCCAGGCGTTCGAGGGCGCGCTGGGTCGTGGTCGCCTCCGGGTCGAGCACGCCCCGCTTGAGACGAACCGTCACCGTGGCGGTGTAGGCGCTCATCGAGTTGACGTGCGCGATTGTGCTCAAAAACTCTTTTGGAACCGCCGGGTTAGCCCACGTTCCTGAATACCTACAGGGAGCGGAGATGATCCAGGACCGTCTCCAGGGGTGGCGCGTCGAAGCGGTCCCGGCCGAGGTAGGTGTTCGCGCCGGCCGCATACATGTTCGAGACGTGCCGGAGCACGTGTTCGGGCAGCGGTTTGGGCGAGATTTCGACTGATTCGCGCCAGTCCGGCTCCGCGCTCGCCAGGGCCTCGCGTTTGGCTTCTTTGACGGCCTCGACCCACTCCGAATCGGTCCGGCGGTAGTACTGGCGGATGACCTCCTTGGAGAGCTGGATGCCGTCCGCGCTGAAGCGGTTCTCGTCGAAGGTGCCGGCCACGTCCGCGACCAGCACCTCGCCGTCGTGATAGACACACTCGATCTTGCCGTCCTGGTGGGTGAACCCGACTCGATCGGCCCGCTCCGTAATGACGCGGTTGACCGTCCGGGCACAGTCCTCGAGCGCGTCGATGCTCGCCGGGCCGGCGATCTGTGCGGCCGCCTCGCGGTCGAGGTAGCGGTCCTGTTTCTCGTATTTGGTCGAGAACTCGACGATTGGCTCCTCGAGCGAGACGGTCTCTGCGGGCCAGGAGTCATAATCCAGGCCGTGATCGGCCGGCTCGGTCCGGCGGCGCAGGCTCGATCCGGGCGGGACGACGTTTCGAAAGACGATCTCCAGCGGCACGACCATGGGGCCACCAGCCGCGTGGTAGGCCTCGTAATCGTAGCCTGCCTCGGTGTGTGGCAGGTCCGGGACCTGGGCCAGATCGATCGCCATCTCGGTCGGGGGTTCCTCCACAGCCGCGAGTGGCAGTACCTCGCCGTCCTCGATCACGCCGCGATAGTGAGTCGAAACGCCTGCCTCCTCCAGGCGCTCGAAGTTGTACGCGCCCATCGCACAGAGACTCGCCCCTTTCTGTGGGATCTCGTCGGGCATCCGCCCCCAGTCGAAGACCGAGTAATCGTCGCTGAAGACGAACGCTCCCTGCCCGAGAGTCCCCTCCGAGGGCGGGGTCTCGACCCGAATGTCCTTGACGCTGGTCATACGCGCACCTGGGAGCGGGGGCCCCAAAGCGTTTCTCACCGACCCCGCGAACTTTTTGGGCTGTACCGAATACGCGACGCCATGGCAGACGGGCCCACGCTGCCGACCGGTGTCCCCCGCGAGCAGTTCGAATTCGAGGTCCGCCCGAACACCGACCAGTCCTTCGAGAACGCCCTGGCCCGGGCCCGGGCCGGGGACCGGCTCACCGTCGCCGATGCGATCGAGTTGCTCACTACCGGCTCGGATCGGCGGGGCATCGACCCCGAACGCCTGGAGGCGGTTGTCACCGCCGCCGATCACCGCCGCGAGGACGTCGTCGGTGACTCGGTCACCTTCGTCGCGAACCTCAACAACAACGTCACAACCGCCTGTGACACGGGCTGTCTGTTCTGCAACTATCGGGACAGCGCTCACACCTTCGAGACCGGCTACGACGGCGAGAATCGTGGCTACACCCGCTCGCCGGCCCAATCCCGGTCGCTCGTGCTGGAGGCCGTTCGACGCGGGATCTCGGAAGTCACCACCGTAAGCGGGCTCCATCCCGCCCTCGCGCTCGACGACGAGCATCGGGAGATCCTGGCGGCCGAATCCAGCCACTCCTACCGGCCGCCCGCGGCCTACCGCACCGATCCGGGAACCTACACCGGGCAGCTCCGGGCCGTGTCCGTCGACGGGCTTCACGTCCACTCGATGACGCCCGAAGAGGCCGATCACGCCCGTCGCGGGACCGACTGGGACTTCGAGACGGTCTACCGCCGGCTCGGCGAAGCGGGCCTCGATTCGGTTCCCGGCACCGCCGCCGAGATCCTAATCGAGGAAGTCCGGGAGGTCATCTGCCCCGGGAAGATCGACACCCAGGGCTGGCTCGACGCGATGGCAGGAGCGGCCGCCGCGGGCCTCCCGATGACCGCGACGATGCTGTACGGGCACGTCGAAAACGAGGCCCATCGGGCCAGGCATCTCGCCCGTATCCGGGAGTTACAGGACCGGACGGGAGCCATCACCGAGTTCGTCCCACTCTCCTTTGTCCATCACGACACCCCACTCGCGAGGCGGGGCCTGGTTTCGGGCGGTGCCACGAGAGCCGAAGACCGCCTCGTCGTGGCCGTTTCCCGGCTCTTCCTGGACAACATCGAGCACGTCCAGGCCTCCTGGGTGAAACACGGCGACGACCTGGCGAAGACACTCCTTGCTGGTGGGGCCGACGACCTCTCGGGCACGCTCCTCGCGGAGTCGATCACCAGCCGCGCCGGCGGGGACCACGGCGAGTTCCGCTCGGTCGCGGCCCTGGTCGACCTGATCGACGATCTCGATCGCGTGCCGGTCGAGCGCTCGACTGACTACGAGCGCCGTCACCGGATCGACCCGAAGCGAGAGCGGCCAGGCCCGGTATTGGGACCGCTCGCGGACGGAACACCGCTTCTGGCCCCGGGGGAGACGGTTCCCGAGCCCTAAGTTCGCGGGCCGTCCGTGTCGCCGATGATGGCACGGTAGTGCCGGCCAGCGGGAGTATCACCGTAGATCACTCGTCCCACTGGCTCGCCGATCCACTCGTTTTCGAGTCCGGACGCGGGAAGGAACCGCTCGCGGACGGGCAGCCGTTCGCGAAGCGCGATGCCCATGGACTCGACGGTCGCCGCCAGGTCACGGAACGCGGGCCAGGCGGCTTCGGGGTTCACGTGATCGACCGTCACCGGGGACACTCCGCCCAGATCGTCCGCGCCGGCCCGGAGGAGCGGTTCGACGGATGCGAGGTTCGGTGGGATCTGGACGGCGACCGCCGGGGGCAACGCCGTTCGAGCCATCGCGACGACCCGCCTGAGCGTGTCCGTTCCCGGTTCCGCGCCCTGCCAGCGCTCGTTTTGAGTCACCGGCTGGACGATCACCTCCTGGATGTGTCCGTACCGTTCGTGGAGTGCTCGAATCGCGAGCAGGCTCTCGGCCCGGTCGCGCCAGTCCTCGCCGATCCCCACGAGGATGCCGGTGGTGAACGGGACCGACAGTTCGCCCGCGGCGCGAATCGTCCGGAGTCGATCGGCCGGGGACTTGCCCCGCGGCCCCGCGTGGGCCGGTACCTCGGCCGTCGTTTCGAGCATCACGCCCATGCTGGCCATCACGTCGGCCACCGCAGCCAGTTCCTCGCGAGTCTGCTCACCCGGGTTGCCATGCGGGAGCAGGCCAGCGTCGAGGGCCCATTTTGCTCCGGCTCGCAGGTACTCCTGGACGGACTCGAAGCCGCGGGCGGAGAGGGCCTCGTGGATCGCCGTGTACCGCTCGTCCGGATCATCGCCGAAGGTGAAAAGCGCCTCCGTACAGCCCGCCTCGCGGCCGCGGCGAAGTTTCGAGCGGACCGCTTCCGGGTCCAGCAGGTCGGCCGCCCCCGGCGGATCGTAGAAGGTGCAGTAGCCACAGGCGTACCGACAGGCCGTCGTCAGCGGGAGAAAGACGTTTCGAGCGACGGTCACGGTTTCGGGTGGCTCGACTGCCGTGGGCTCGACCGCCAGCAGCGACTCGACTGCCGACTGGTCGATCGACAGGTCGAGTCCGGCCGCGGGAAACACGAGTTGGCTCTCGGGTGGCCGGCAGTTAAGTGCTCTCCGGTGGGACTCTCGTCACCGTTGGGCGGCCCGCAGTCGTCTCGATCCGGAACCCCGCCTCCCGAAGCCAGGCCACACTGTGGGGGCCGCCGTGGAGCAGCACCTCGATCAGATCCGCGGGTTCGTCCACGTCGGTCCCCAGCCGGAAGGAATCAATCTCGCCCACCTCAAGGGCTCGCTCCCCGGCGATTCGGCGGTGATCGCGAATCGACGCGCCGTGATAATCGACCGAGAACGAGTCCGTCCGGACGAGCATCGCGTTCGTCCCGCCACCGCGCCCCGGGGCCAGGACCACGTCGCCGGCGGTCGCCTGCAGGCGAGCCAGCGATTCCGGCTCGATGAGTGGCAGGTCGGCCATGACGACCGCAACTGGGGTCCGCTCCTCGATAGCGTCCTCGACCACCGCATCGAGGGGGCGATCGTCCACTCGAATGGGGGCCGACACAGTCGCCTCGGGTTCTTCAGTCGCGATCACCGTCGGTTCCAGTTCGGTGGGCGCCATCGCCTGCAGCACGTCACGCAACATCGCGATCGCGAAGTCCGCGCGCTCGGAGGCGGAGAGTACGGACCCGAGCCGTCGCTTGGGGGTGGTCGCGTCGAACGGAATGCGGGCCCGCATGGGCCTAGCCGAGTTTGTCGTAGGTCTCCCGGTTGGAGAGATACCAGTAGCCGACACCGGCGAGGATCGCGAGCACCACCACGACACCACCGATCATGAGCAGCGTGCTCGTCCGCTGGCTTTGCTGCTGGGCGGACTCGGCACTCGCCTGGGCGTCGCCCGCGAGGTCCTGCGCGTTCTCGAAGTTGCCGGAGTTGAACGCGGACCGGGCGTTATCGAGGCGGTCAGTGGCCTCGGTCACGTCGACACCGGCGTCCTCGGCGTCCTGGATCGCCGCGGTCGCATCGTCGAGGGCCGTCCGGGCGGCCTGGCTCGATTCAGTATACGGCCGCGCCGTCGAGGTCAGCAGATCGTTCTCCGCGCCGCCGGACTGGCTCTCGGTGAAGTCAGCGAGCGTGATCGACTGGGCCGGCTCGTAGGACCAGTTCGACCACTCGGGAACCGTCCCCTGAACTCGCACTTCGACCATCGCCACGTCCCCCTCCTTGTCGAGGGTGTGACTGAACTCCTGGCCGTTGTACTGCTGTTTGTCGAGTTGACTGTCGCTGAGATCGTAGGTCGTCACCGTCCAGGTGACCGACTCGAGCTCGGTCGCCCCCTCCAGGTTCCACTCGTTGTAGTTGGTATAGAGGTCCTCGACCGTGTAGGTCACGTCGACCGTCGAGCCGACCTCGACGGTATCGGGAGCCGTGGCGTCGCTCACTGACACCGCCGCGGCCGGGCCGGCCGCGACGACCGCGAGCAGCACCGCAGCGATCGCGAGTTTAGAATAGTGGCTCGAGTTCATCGTCCTCGTCTTCCACCAAGTCCTGTAAGGCCGCTTCGCTTTCCTGCCGGATGTCGTCCATGTTCTCCTGGGCCTCGACGGCCTTGCCCTGGAGTTCCTTGATGCGTGGCACGTTCGTGACTCCGGAGAGCAGCGTGACCGCGGCGACTTGCGAGGAGTCGCCGACGGGGTAGTCTCCACCCCGGACCTCCATGCTGCCGGTCTGTTCTTCGAGCCACTTGCGGCCGCGCTCGATACCCTTCCGGTTGAGGTAACTGGACGGGCCGGCCACGACCAGCAGTGCCCGTTCGGTCCCCTCGATCTCACAGGGCAGGGTGAGCCGCCCCAGTGCGGCCTTCCGGACGAGACTCGTGATCCGGTTGGTCGTGTTCGCCGAGTCCTCGGTTTCCGAACCCCCGCTCCCGGTGATCTTCGAGAGGAAACCGCCGCTCGAACCGGAGTTCTCGACGGTCTCGGACGCATAGCCGATGGTCGAGACGCCGCCGCCAGCAAGCGTGTTGATGATCTCGCTGGAGTCGACGACACTCTCCCCCACGTCGCCGCTCCCGGTGACCTCGCCGGCCCCGAAGAGGATGCCAAAGCGGGTGACGATCTCCTCGTTGATCTCGTCGTACCCGCCCTGGATGGACTCCCCGGACTTGCGCCAGGCGTCGTTGTCGAACACGAGGAGGTTGTCCACCTCGCTGACGAACGTCTGGAAGGACCGGGCCGCGTTCAGCGTGTAGATGCCGCCCTCGTCCTTGCCCGGCAGGACGCCGATCCCGTAGACCGGTTCGGTGTAGATGCGCTTGAGGTGCTTTGCGAGCACCGGCGCGCCCCCACTCCCGGTTCCGCCGCCCAGCGCGGCGATGATGAGAAACGCGTCGACCTCGTGGACCGGAATGTTGTCGATCGCGCCCTGGATCTCGTCGATGTCCTCCTCGGCGATCTCCGCGCCGAGTTCGTTGTCCGCTCCGACCCCGTGTCCCTTCACCCGGGACTGCCCGATCAGTACCCGGTTGTCCTCCGGGACCTTCTCCAGCCCCATGAGGTCGGCCTTCGCGGTGTTGACCGCGATGGCGGACCGGACGATCCCCGAGTCAGTTCGCTCGTCGTACTCGAGGAACTTGTCGAGTATCTTGCCCCCCGCCTGGCCGATCCCGATCATTGCGAGTTTCATGCTACAGTGTACTCTACGTCAAAACACGTGTGATGGCGGCCATAAGGCTTTTGTTGGGATTATCAAGATGTGTCAGACACGGGGCGTGCGTCGACTGGGACCGGTCGGCGAACGTGCACAAAACGTGACAATTTTGGCACCTGTGCCGAGTCCTCAGGTCGACTCGATGTACTCCGCGAGGGACAGCAGATCAGCGGGTTCCAGCCCGAAGGCCGAGATGTCGTTCTCGGCCGTCGTATTGTCGAACTGTAACGAGCGATACTGATCTCGCCCGAAGGGCACAAAGGAAAGTGGGTCCGCGAGGTTCATCCCGATCTCGGTCAGCGACATCGGCACCGGAATCACGGAGAGTGACTTGCCCTCGGCCTCGTAGAGCAATCGAGCCACGTCGGCCAGTGAAAGCGCCTCCGGGCCCCCGATATCGTATGTCTGGCCGCGATGTTCCGCCGACTCGACACAGTCCGCGAGCATCGGAGCCAGATCGCCGATCCAGATGGGCTGGAACCGGGTCGAGCCCCCGGCCGGGAGCGCGGTCACGTAGGGGGTCGTCAGCGTCCGGGTGAACTGCAGGAACTCACTTCCGTCCCCGAAGATGACCGAGGGGCGGACGATCGTCCATTCCAGGTCCGACTCCCGCACGACGGTCTCGGCCCGACCCTTGGCCCGGATGTAGGCCGTCGCACCCTCGGGATCGGCCCCGAGTGCGCTCATCTGGACGATCGCGGAGACGTCACCTGCCTCGGCGGCCCGAACCACGTTGCGGGTGCCCTCCAGGTGGATCTTCCGGTGCATCTCGTCCCCGCCTTTCGGTTTGAAAAGCGGCGAGAGTGCGACCAGGTTGACGACCACGTCCTGCCCCTCGATCGGATCCACGAGTGACTCATACTCGGTGACGTCCCCGGAGACAGTCTCGACCGCATCGGGCAGTTCCTCACCGTCGGGTGAGCGGGAGAGCGCCGTCACCTCGTGGCCTCGCGAGGCGAGTTCGCGACTCAAGTGGGTCCCGACGAAGCCGCTGCCGCCCGTGACGAGTACCTTCATACCCCACGGTTCGGCTGGATGCGGGATAACGCTTGTCGCGACGGGCTTGGGTTGCCGGTTGCTCTCAGAACGATTATGTGAGCGGTCGGCGAACGCGAAGCCATGCTCGTGTCTCTGGAGGGGCTTGACGGTAGCGGCAAGACGACGGTGTGGGAACGGCTCGCCGAACGCGAGACGTATACGTTCACCCACGAGCCGACGGGGTCCTGGTACGGCGACGCCGTGCGGCAGTCGATCGACACCGACGGCGCGGACCCGCTAGCCGAACTCTTCTTATTCACCGCCGATCACGCCGATCACCTCTCGCGAGTCGTGAAACCGGCCCTCGACCGGGGCGAGGTGGTGGTCACGGACCGGTACTCGGACTCCCGGTATGCCTACCAGGGGGCCGCGATCGAGGGCCTCGTCCCCGACCCCGTCGCGTACGTCCAGGAGATTCACCAGCCGTTCACGCGGCCCCCGGATCTCACGATCTACTTCGAGATCGACCCGGAGACCGGCGTCGAGCGCAGCGGTGCGACGAACAAACTTGAACAGCAGGCGTTTCTCGAATCGGTCGAAGCGAACTACGAACGGCTCATCGACGCCGAGCCGGATCGGTTTGTCAGGGTGAACGCCGAACAGCCCCTGGACGCCGTCTTCGAGGCCGTCGCGTCGATTATCGAGCGTGAAACGGCGGGACAGACCGACTGACTATTCGCTCATCCCGACGTAGGTCTTGGTCTCCAGCACTCCCGCCTGGCCCTGAATCTGATCGGTCGCCACGTCCAGTACGTCCGTGACTTCGGGGGCGTCGACCTCGACGATGAGGTCGTAGTCGCCGGCGACGACGTGAGCGGCACTGACTGCATCCAGATCCGCGACCGCGTCCCGGACCTTCTGTGGAGTGCCCGCTTCGGTCCTGACCATGACGTAGGCGTGTACCATGGCTCTCAGTTGGAGCGGACCGCCAAAAATCCTCGCGCCGATCCGGGCGAACCGATCAGTCCTCGCCCGGGGCGAACCAATTTATAGCGAGGCGAGCGAAGGTGTCCCATGGTCGTCGCCTACGCACTGCTCGAGGCCGACACGCCCGAGACGGATCGCCTGCTCGAAGCCGTCGCTGGGATCGAGGCCGTCCAGACCGCTCACATCGTCGCGGGGGACGTGGAGTTGATCGCCCGGATCGAGGCCGAAGATCCGATGGCCGTCTCCGAGGTCGTCGCCAAGCAGATCGGGCGCATCGACGGCGTGGTGAACACGGAGACCTACATCAGCCGCGGGGCCTAGCGCCCCAACCCGGGAGGTTTTTGCCACCCGGCCCATGGCAACGGCCATGACTGCGGCCCTCGCCGACGCCTTCCGCTCCCGGCCCGAGTTTCAGGAGACAGAACGCGGCGACTTCATCATCGACGGGACCGACTTCGAGGCCCGTGTCACGGTCGAGTCCGACACCGTGACTCTCACCCAGGAGCTGCCCACGCTGGACTCGACAGTCCAGGGGGAGACCGTCGCCGAAGTCGTCGCCGACGGGTGGGAGGAAACGTTCCGCCGGCGCGTGGCGGATGTCGGGAAGGTCATCGCCAGTCCGGGCGGCGAGCCAGCGGTCGAGCGGGACGGTGAGAGCCTCCGGGTCACGATCGAACTCCCGGCCGACCCGACCGAAGCGCCAGCAGCGGCGCTCGGTGCGGCAAACTACGTCGAAGGAACCTGGGTCGAGGGCATCGTCCCCGGGTACGACTACGACGAGCGAGTGCAGGCGATCCGCAACCGGGCGCGGGAGACCGGCGGCGAGGGTGCCTGATCAGCGGACGATCGTCACCGGGATCGGCGACCGGCGCACGACCGACTCCGCGACGCTCCCGAGCAGGATGCGGGTCATCCCCGAGCGGCCGTGGCTCCCCATGACCACGTGATCGACGTCGTGCTCCTCGACGTAGGAGACGATCGCCCGGGAGGGCCGGCCGACCTCCGTGACCGTCGTCGTGTCGATGCCGTCGAGGCTGGCCGTGGCCTCCTCGAAGAGCGTTTCGGCCTCCTCCTTGCGATTCTCGTACCACTCCTCGGAGTAGCCGGGCATGGTCGCGGCGGCGCTGTACCCGGCCTCGACCGGGTCGATGACGTGAAGCAAAACGAGTTCGTCCGGGGCGAACGTGTCGACGGCGTACTCGAGGGCCGCATTCGATTGGGCGGACCCGTCGATCGGTACCAATACTCGCATGGGAGAGATTTCGGCGGCGGCGGGCATATATCCACGGGCCAATCGGCGGTTCAATCCCGGCCGTGACGCGTGAGACAGGTCGAGAGCCCCATCACTTCGACGGGTTTGGAGTTGTCCGGCGAGTAAACGGCCATGTTGCCCCGCTCCATGTCCGTGATTCGGGATTCCAGTGCGGTCGGCAGGTTCAGACTGGAGACGGCGTCCTCGTCGCTCAGGGTGAGTGCGATCCGGGTGTTGAGCTGTTTGAACACCGGATCCGCGATGTCCTGTGGATCCTGGGTGATCAAGAACAGTCCCAGCCGTTCCTTGCGGCCCTGTTTGGCCGCCTCGGTGAACTTCCCGATCACCTGCCGGGCCTGGACGCTGTCTGCATCCGCCAGGAAGTTGTGCGCCTCGTCCATCCCCAGAATGAGCGGGGTCTCCTTGATCCGCTCGAAGGTCGGATCGCTCGACAGTTTCTGATCGACGAGGAGACTGGAGAGCGCGAGGACCACCATCTCGGCGGCCCGGGTAGAGGAGAGGTGGTAGGTCGGGACCACCGAGAGCCGGCCCGGCCGGACGAACTCGTGGACCAGGTCGGTGATCGGCCTGGCGTCCTGGTCGAAGACCCCCCGCGGGACCGCCGAGACCCGGCGTTTCACGGCGTCGAAGGTCGCCTCGTGGACGCGGCCGCTCTCGTCGAGTTCCTGTCTGAGCGCCGGATCGTCGAGGAAATCCAGGAAGGCCTGGTAGGTAGCCTCGCCGCTCCGTTCGTCGAAGAAGCGATCGAGGAGATAGCTCAACGCGTTGTACTGGTTGTCGTTGAGGCGTCCGCCGGCGACGAGCCACTTGTTCGCCCGGACCATCGAAAACGGGATGGTGAAGGCCTGCTGTTCGGCGCGGTGGTGGCCCGCAGCGTACCGGGCGGTGCCGACCTGCGGGACGAACGCGACGGTGTCATCGTGGCCGCCCGAGGCCACGCTCTGGCGGTCGTACTCGCGTTCGGTCGCCGCGTCCAGATCCGGGTTGTCGTCGTGCATCTGGGCGTACTCGTCCTGTGGGTCGAACTGCACGACGGCCGCTCGCGGCGTGCGATTGCTCCCGGGTTCGATGGCGTATCGCCGGTCCTCGGTGAGGTACTGGCGCAGGACGTTCTTCGCGGTGTGGGTCTTGCCCGAGCCGGTGCCACCCGCGATGAGGACGTGGCGGAAGATCAGCGGGTCGGCCCCCGAATCCCCGTCTTCGAGGCGGTAGGCCACCGTCGGCGGCGTGGCCTGGGTGCGCACCCGCTCGCCACCCACGGAGAGGTGGCCGAGAAAGGCCCCGGACTCGGGGAGGTCCAGCCCCGTCCGGATCTTCTCGTGGTCACTGGCGTGTTTGACGACCGTCTCGGGTTTCGGGACCCGGTCCGGGGCCCGCCGTCGCAGGGTGTCGCCGTCGGGATAGAGAACCGCGAGGGGATCGAGGTCGGCCATGAGTTTGTAATCCTGTTCGTCGATCCCCGAGGAGCGCATGGCCCGGCGGGCGTGGATCTCGGTGGCGTCGTCGCTCCGGTAAGCCTGGGCGTACTCCAGGCCGGTGATACGACAGAAGAGTGTCTCGTCGTCCGGATACGGCGCGAGCAGGTACGTGCCGAGGCGGATATCCGTTCGGTTCTGGGCCGTTACGTAGGCCCGCAACCGGTTCTCCTCTGCCTCCTCGGCGACCCGAAGGCCCTCCGAGACGGCGAGCGCGCCGACACCGGTATCGCTGCCGCTTGCGGTCACGTCTGGGCGGTCGAACTCGCGCCCCTCGGGACCGCTCCCGCCGGACTGCTCCTCACCGCCCTCGTCCCCGGACGACTCACTGTCCCGGAAGTCCGAAAACGATCCGAGATCGCTCATGGCACTGCTCCGTTCGGAGGTAACTAACCCCTTTCCCCCGCTGCACGATCACCCTCCCCCCAGAACAATTGATCTCGCTCCCGATCAGAACTCCGGCCCCCACCGCTCGGCGTCGTAGTTCCGATCCTCGCTCGTGTCGAAGGCGACCTCCAGCCGTCGGACGAGTTCCGCCTTGCCCTCGCTTCCGATCCGGGCCAGTTCGTCGGCCTTCGCGATCGGCAGCGGTGGCCCACGCTCGGCTGCCACCCCCCGCAGCACGTACTGTTCGACTGCCGACCGAACCGCCGGGTCCTCCGCGAACCCGCCGGGGAGTTCAGCCTTGAAGAGGAGCTCCGTCCGGGGGTCGTAGATCACGAAGAAGGCGACCTCGTAGTCCGGAGCCGGGCGGTCGCGGGTGACCCCCAGGTCCGCCTCGGGCCCGGCGAAGACCGCATCGGCCCCGAGTCTGGAGCGGAACCAGCCGGTCCAGGAAAGCTGGTCCGTGACCCGCTCGTTTCGGCGGCCCCCGCCCTCGCGCTGTTCGAGGACCTGCGAGAAAAACGCCGCGTCGCTCGCCCAGGGACTCGGTCGGCCCGTCTCGGCGAGGGCTCTGATGAGCCCACGGGACTGGGGACTCTTGACGAAGCCGACCAGGGGAATCTCCCGCTCCAGGAACGTCTCAACGAGGGCGACGTAGTTCTCGAGGACCTCCGCCACCAGATCGTTCTCCCCAGCGAGTTCCGCGATCGAACCGTGGCGGCCCCGCCAGTGGAGCAGCCCTTTGGGATACAGCGGGCCATCGAGGAAGAGCACGTCCTCCACCCGGTGGGCGTGTTCGAGTGCGTGGTGGCTCTCGGCGAGGTAGAGCGCCAGGCCGTGGACGATCCGCTCCTCGTCGCGGGCCAGGGCCTCGGTCTGGACGATCCGACCCCGGCCGTGATCCTCGTCGAAGGGGTCCCACCCATCCGTCCCGTGATTGACGGAGGCGTCGTTGGAGTGGACCGGCATGATGTAGGTCCGGGCGCGATGGAGGTCCAGATCGGAGGGCACAGCCGCCATCGCCGCCTGCGCGAGGTCGAGCAGGAGCCCGTTCTTGAACGTCGTCGGGTTGATCGTGCCGGAATCGAGGCCGTGGGCCGTCTCGAAGGGGGCCGCCTGCAGGGCCAGGTCGTCGATCGGCGCGGCCCGGCGAGCCACCGACTCGATCGGTTCCAGCACCGGGTCCCCGTCCGTCCGGAGCGGATCGAGATGCTCGGCCCAGACGGTCTCGGCGAGGTCCCGGTGGGCCTCGGGGTCGGCGTCGTGGCGAATGCGACTGGCGAGGGCGGCGATCCCGTCGTAGTGGACGGGGTCGATTGTCATCAGCGGCCAGTTCTGGCCCCACCGTAATCACGCCTCGGGTTGGCGGCGGATGATGAGTCGTCCTGCTTCAGCAGTTCACGCCGAGGTAGTCGCATAATTTCTCGGCGATGGTGTTTGTCGTCTGCTCGATGAGGACGCCCTCCCGGGATTGAATATCGGCGTGTTTGATCGTCGTTACGGTCCAGGGATTGACGTAGCTGGTTTTTGGCAGCCCGCCAGTCTGGAAGTCAGTATCGGTGAGCGGGATCGCTTCGGATCGACGGGTCGTCGTGATCGCGACAAAGATACCCTCTTGATCACCGAACGGATGAGCGGAGTCGTGTACACAGACCCACGGCCGAAACCGCGAAGCACCGAAGAAGTCCGGGCCTTTCAAAACGTCTCCACGCTGGTACCCGGTCATTTCTCCCCGGCGTAGTAATCATCGGTCGTCGACATCGAACTGGCCTGCTGCTGGGCCGCAAACGCCGCCAGACGGTCGTCCGTCCCGATCGCCCAGTACCGGCCTTTGTGCCGGACGAGATCCCGATCATCGAGACGCGAGAGAACAGCACCGACACTCCCTCGGTCGATCCCCGTTGTCTCCGCAATCTCCGTCTGTGTGTACGCCTGGTTGTCGTTTTTGGCGAGGAACTGGAGCACCGTGTAGGGCTGTGTCCCCTCCCGGACGGCCAACACCTCGGGCGGTTCGTTTTCGAGACGATCGATGCTGATTGGCATGTGTAATAGAACGCAATATAATGTAATAGACCTTCCGGTGATAGCAAGGCAAGTTGCTTTGATCAACCAATCTGGTAATCTGCAATAGATTTCAGACCCACCGACCACCGTAACTCCAACTGTCCGAGATCGGTTCTGAAGAGCTACAACAGCGACTCGACGGCCTCTTCGACTGACATCACGCCCGTATCGAGGGCGTTGAGAATTCCACGAACGTCCTCGCGTCTGGCTTCCGGATCGGGTTCCTCGACCCAGAGATCAGCGATCCGCTCGCCGTCCTCGATCGCCCGGTCGTGTTTCACGCGGTAGGCCCCGTTCTCGGTGAGGGTTTCGGCGGGGTGGAAGAAGGCCCAGTCCTCCCGATCGAACCGGGCGGCGATCCGGGGTTTCGCGCCGAAGGACTCTGCGAAATATCGCAGGGCTTCGACTTCCTCGCTGGTCAGATAGATCGGGTCGGCGGCGCTGGCCTTGGCCTCGATGGCATAGAAGACGGTGCCGTTCCCCGCGAGCACGTCCGGGAGTTCCCGCTCCGTGGCGCTTCCGCTGGCCGGGGCTCGCATGACGGCGAATCCGGCCGCATCGAGGGCGTTGACCAGTTCCCGCTCCCGGCGGTCGCCCTTTCGGTTGGCGGACATCTACCGGATGGCACGGGGTGAGAAGTGAAAACTGAACCGGCTCGACTACTCGCTCTGGATCCGGGGCGCGAGCATGTAGGTCACGTTGCCCAGGCCCTCGGCGATGTCGAAGTGGAACTTCACGGGGAACTCCTCGCCGAGTTCGACGACGACCTCGCCGTCGGCCGGGATGGCCTTGTTCATGTCCTTGAGGTAGTCAAGCGAGAAAAGCGAGTGGGCCTCGCCCAGCTCCAGGGAGATCAGATCCTCCGGACCGAGTTCCAGATGCACGTCGTCGGTGTCGCCCTCGGCGTCGACGTAGAAGTGCTCGGCGGCCGTATCCACGCCCAGCGCGATGTGATCGGAGACCATATCCGCCGCTCGTACGGCGCGGTCGATGTCCCGGCCCTCGATCACGATGCGGGCGGGAAGGTCCAGGTCGGGGAGGTCCGGCTCCTGGCGGATGGAGTCGGGATCGATGAGCGCGAGGGTGTACTCCAGGCCGTCGATGTGGATGTGGAGTTTCCGGGTCTCCTCGTCGAGTTCGAGCTGGACGAGCTGGCCGGCATCGGCCATGCCGGCGATGTCCTCCAGTCGCGAGAGGTCCACGCCGATGATTCCGCCGTCCGCCTCGTAGGACTCGAAGGCCGCGGCCTCGAGTTCGAGATCAACCATGCCCACGTTCGCCGGGTCGACCGCCCGGATTTCGAGTCCGTCTTCGGTGAGGTGGATCTTGCACTCGTCCACCAACACGCTCACGGAGTCGAGTGTGGTCCGGAGCGTCTCGGCGCTCACGATGGCCGTAAACATATCTCCGGAGTACGACCACCCGCCTTAAAAAGCCACTCCTTCCCGGGCGGCCACCGTCACCCGAATCTCTCGGCTTCGCAGCGATCCGTTCGGCCCGCCGTCGTCAGCGACCGGCGACGATGTCGTGAATAAATTTATCGGAAGCGGCCAGTATATCTAAAGTGTCATGCAACCACTCACCACACCGCTGGCCGGACGGCACGGCGACGGAAGACCGCCAGCCGGCGCGGAGGCACGGCAATGACAACTGCACGTGCGGCCGTCGTCAGGGAGGCGGGCGGCCCCTTCGAGATCGAGCCGGTCGAACTCGAAGCCCCGCGGGCCGGCGAGGTCCGGGTCCGGATCGTCGGTGTCGGGATCTGTCACACCGATCTGGCGGTCCGGGACCAGCACCTGCCCACCCCCTTGCCCGCGGTCCTCGGCCACGAGGGTGCCGGCGTCGTCGAGACCGTCGGCGACGAGGTGAGCGCGGTGACACCCGGCGATCGAGTCGTCCTGTCCTTCCGGTCGGACGGCACCTGCTCGAACTGTCGGACGGGCAGCCCAGCCTACTGTGCGGACTGGGAGGCGTACAACTTCGCTGGCCAGCGGCTGACCGACGGCTCGACGCCGATCACGGACACAGACGGCGAACCGGTTCACGGGTTGTTCTTCGGCCAGTCCTCCTTCGGGACCCACGCCATCGTCGACGAGCGAAGCCTGGTCCCCGTCGACGACGATCTCCCGCTGGCAAAACTCGGTCCGCTGGGGTGTGGGATCATGACCGGAGCCGGCACCGTCATGAACACCCTCGAAGTCGGGCCGGGGGACTCGATCGCCGTCTTCGGTGCGGGCTCGGTCGGGTTGAGCGCGGTGATGGCCGCCAACGCGGTGGGCAGCACGGACATCATCGCCGTGGACGTCCAACCCGGTCGGCTGGCGACCGCTCGCGAACTGGGAGCCACCCACACCGTCGACGCGAGCGAGACCGAGGACGTGGTCGAGGCCGTCCGCGAGCACCTCGGCGGCGGGGCGCAGTACGCCGCGGAGATGGCGGGCAAACCGGCGGTCCTGCGCCAGGCCGCCGACGTGCTCCGCCCGACCGGAACTGTCGCAGCGGTCGGGGCCCCACCCATGGGAGCGGCGGTCAGTCTCGACGTGAACGACCTGCTCTCCGGGCGCACCGTGACCGGCGTCACGATGGGCGGCGCCGATCCGCGCGAGTTCATCCCCGACCTGCTGGCGCTGTATCGGGCAGGGAAGTTCCCCTTCGACCGACTGCTCACCGAATACCCCTTCGAGGAGATCCAGCAGGCCGTCGCCGATCACGAGGCAGGGGACGTAATCAAGCCCGTCCTGCGGGTGAGCGAACCGTAACCATTCCACCAACCGAACCATTCAACCACGTTACCAACAAACATGTCACCAATGTCCGAATTCTCGATCGACGCCGACTGGAACGCACTGTACATCGACGGCGAGTGGACCGACCGCGAGGAGACGATGTCCGTCGAGGACCCCTCGACACGGGAGCCGATTACCGATGTCCCAGCCGCGAGCGAGGCAGACGTGGACGCGGCCTACGAGGCAGCGGCCGCGGCCCAGGCCGACTGGGCCGACCAGCCGCCCACCCGGAAGGCAGCGGTCACCCAGGAAGTCGCCGAGTTGCTCCAGACACATGCCGAGGACATCATCAAGTTGCTCCGGCTGGAAGGCGGGTCCTCGACGGTCAAGGCGAACATCGAACTGGAGAGTGCGGTCGGATCGGTGCTCGAAGCGGCGTCGTTCCCCTCGCGGATGAAGGGCGAACACGCCGACTCGATCGTCCCGGAGAAAGAGAACATCGTCGAGCGGGTCCCGCAGGGAGTCATCACGGTGATCTCGCCCTGGAACTTCCCGCTCATCCTCTCGATGCGGGCGGTCGACGCCGCCATCGCGACCGGGAACAGCGTCGTGCTGAAACCGGCCTCGAACACGCCCATCACCGGAGGGCTCCTCCTGGCACGACTCTACGAGGAGGCGGGGCTTCCCGACGGGGTCCTGAACGTCGTGACCGGCGAGGGATCGGTTATCGGCGATCACGTCGCAAGTCACCCGGAGAGCGACGTGGTCGCGTTCACCGGCTCGACCGCGGTCGGCCGGCACGTCGCGGGCCTGGCCGGCGAGAACCTCGCGGTTCCCGCCATGGAACTCGGCGGGAACGGCGTCCACCTCGTCACCGACGACGCCGACGTGGACGCCGCCGTCGAGGCCGGGGCCTTCGGCACCTACACCCACCAGGGCCAGATCTGCATGTCGATCAACCGCCACGTCGTCCACGAGGCGGTTTACGACGAGTACGTCGAGAAACTCACCGCGAAGGCGGCGGGACTCCCCACCGGAAGCGTCCACGACCCGGAGACGATCGTGGGGCCGATCATCGACGAGACCCAGCGCGAAAGCGTCCGTGGGCTCATCGAGGACAGTATCGAAGCCGGAGCCACGGTCGAGACGGGCGGCGAGACGGTGCCCGTCGAAGGCGTCGAGGATTCACTCGTGCTGGCACCGACCGTCCTCTCCGGGGTGACAAACGACATGCCCGTCGCGGCGAACGAGCACTTCGGCCCGGTCGCCCCGGTCATTCGGGCGGAAAGCGTCGATGCAGCCATCGAGATCGCCAACGACACCGAGTACGGGCTCTCGAGCAGCGTCTACGCCGGCAATCTGGACCGCGGGCGGGAGATCGCCGACCAGCTGGAGACAGGAATGGTACACGTCAACGACCAGCCCGTCAACGACGAACCACACGTCCCCTTCGGCGGGATGAAGGCCTCGGGTATCGGCCGATACAACGCCGAAGAGGTCATCTCCGAGTTCACCCAGACCAAGTGGATCAGCCTCCAGCACGAGCCGCGGGAGTACCCGTACTAACTCAGGTTTTGGCCCATCGTCAGCCACTTCCCCGCTGATCTCGATTGACGGATATGGGACGGAAGGATCAGTACTACAACAAGGCCAAGCAACAGGGCTATCGGGCCCGCTCGGCCTACAAACTTGCCCAGATCGACGACCAGGTCGGGCTGCTTGCGGCCGGCGACACGGTACTCGATCTCGGGGCGGCTCCCGGCGGGTGGCTGCAGGTCGCCGCCGAGCGAGTCGGCGAAACGGGGCGGGTCATCGGGGTCGACTTCCAGCGGATCGACCCGCTCGAAGACCACGACGTCGAGACGATCCGCGGGGACATGACCGAGGACTCGACGACCGAGAAGATCGAAGAGGCGGCCCCAGAAGGGGTCGACGTGGTCGTCTCCGACATGGCCCCGAACATGACCGGCGAGTACGACCTGGACCACGCCCGGTCGGTCCACCTCGCCCGGACGGCCTTCGAGGTCGCCCAGGACTTCCTGGATTCGGGTGGGAACTTCGTCGTGAAGGTCTTCCAGGGCCGGGACCTCGATGCCTTCGTCGCGGACGTCGAGGACGAATTCGACAAGGTCAGCATCGTTCGCCCGGATGCCTCCCGGGAGTCCTCCTCGGAGGTGTACGTGGTCGGAATCGGCTACCTGACCGCCCCGGTCTCGGTTGGCGAAACGCGGACGGTCACCATCGAGGCGACGGGCGAGGACGGCGACGGGATCGCCTACGTCGAGGGGTACACACTCTTTGTGCCCGACACAGCGGTCGGCGACGAAATCGAAGTCGAAGTGACCGGTGTGAAGCCACGGTTCGGGTTCGCCGAACCGGTCTAATCGGCCGTCGACGCGGCACTACTGCCCTGTTCTCGGCGGCGGAGCGCTCCGACGACGAGGTAGACGAAGGGCGTATCGAGAACGGCGATGAGGAGTTTCAGGAGGTACTGCCCGACCAAAAGCGACGCGACCACGGCCAGCGGGGCCGGATCCCCGGTCCCGAGAAAGCGCGGGACCAGGTAGAAGCCCAGGCCGACGAAGATCACGGTATCGAGAAGCTGGCTCGTGCCCGTCGACGCGATGTTTCGCAGCCAGAGATGCGCGCCATCGGTACGCTCGCGCAGGGCGTGAAAGACCAGCACGTCCCAGTTCTGGCTCACCAGGTAGGCCGCCAGGCTGGCGATCACGATGTTCGTACTCGACCCGAGGACCGTGGCGAAGGTCTCCGGCGCGACCGGAGAATTACCTGCTGCCGGGGCGGCGATCGTGCTCCAGACCAGCAGGAGCATCACGAAGTTCAACCCGAAGGCCACGTTCACGAGGATCTGGGCCGCGTTCCGACCATACAGCTCCGCGTAGACGTCCGACGCGAAGAAGGTCAGCGCGTAGGCCAGGGCTGCCCCGGGTAGCGCGAGGGTCTCGCCGGCCACCGGGATCGCGAACGGCAGCTCGAACCCGAGGACCTTCGAGGCCGTGAGCTGCGCGGTGATCAACGCCGTGACGAACAGGCCGATCAGCGCCACCTGCGGCGCGGGCATCGCCTGGCGAGTCATTGCTCTTCGGCCTCCAGCCGGTCGTGTCGGGCGTCGATCTCGTCGAGTCGGTCCAGGGTCTTCCGGATCGAGGCCCGGATCGCGTCGCTGCGATTGACGAACTTCCCGTCCTCGCCGACGTGCTCGTCGAGGTCCGAAAGGAGTTCGGCCGGAATCTCCACGCTAATCTTGGGCATTAGCGTTCACCCCGAGTCGAATGTGGCGTCATGATGTTCGTGAGAGAATACTCGGAGAGCATCGTTGAAGGCTCTGGCGATGGCAGCGCGGGGGTGGTGAGAACAGACAACGAACAGAGCCCCAATTCGGCTATCGCCGGGGCATCTCGTCAATCGCTTCTGCCAGCACGTCCAGAAAATGAGCATCGTGGGTCTGCTCGACGTGATTCACGTTCCAGAGGCCCGATTCTCGAATCTCTCGACTCCGACTGTGTTTCCCAAGCCAATCGTTTCTTCGGGAGTCAATCGTCTGGTCCTCGAAGTTGCTGAGGAGCGCGATGGCGTTTTGCTCGATGAGTGCCCGGTCGCTGTCCGGGCCGGGTTCGTCTTCGATCTCGATCCACAGAAACGGCTGTTCGCGGATGTATGCACTCACACGGCGTTCGAGGGGGTACTCCTCGTCCCGAACTTCCGCCCGGTCGCGATCGATTCCCGACCAGCGGTCCCCCCAGTTCGGATAGTCCTCCTGCAAGTCGTGTTTCTCGATGATCGCCTCGCCGACTCGCTTGCGATACACCGACCCCCGGTGATTGCCGCCGTGTGGATGGTTGGTGCTGTTACTGCCGGTCCCGTAGTGTTGTTTCAGCCGGTTCCAAAGCGTTGTGCTGCTCCCAGCCGAAACGGCATGGGTTCCGACCCGGGTAACGCGAAGCTGGTCGGTCGAGTCCCGCCGTTCGCCCGGTTCGAGGAAGAAGTAGACCCCGCGGTCGGGCCAGTCCATGTAGCCGGTGCAGTCTTTGAGTTTCCGGGTACCGCCGAGTCGGTTTTCGAGCACCTTCAGGAGAGCATACAATCGGTCGAGGTGTTGCCGACGATTCACGTCAGTCACCTCCAGTCACGCCGGCTCGGCGGCTCGTGGTTTCCCGCCGCGCCTACCGCCCAGCGTGACCACCCACAGCACGCCCAGACCAAAGACGTAGGCCGCGGAGGTCGGGACCGCGAGGAGGAACATCGTCCAGATGCTGCTGGAGGAGAAGAACGTCGAGAACACGAAGATCACGAGGACGACCCCCCGCCAGCTCCGACGCATGCGCTCGTAGCTGATGATCCCGCCGCGATGGAACAGCCACATCGAGATGGGGATGTCCGCGAGCAGGCCCACCCCGGCCGTGGTGAAAAACACCATCCAGAAGAAGTTGTTCACCCGGTAGCTCACCACCATTCCGGCGCGGATCGCGTCCTCGACGAGATACGAGATGATCGGCGGGGCGACATACAGATACCCGATAATACTCCCCGCGAGGATCCCGAGAATGATCGAGATACCCCAGAAGGAGACCGCACGCCGGTCGCCTCTGATGATGCCCCGCTCACTCAGGGCCGGCCAGGCGTAGTAGAACAGCACCGGCAGCGTGACGATGGCGGCGATGACCATCGAGATCTTGACCTCGAAGACCAGCGCCTCCACCGGGTGCAGCGTGATCGGCCACTGGGTCGCAGCCGGGTCCGGTCGAACCTCTGGGGGGATTCGGGAGATGAAATCCGCGCGGATGGTGCCGATACCACCACGATAGAGGAACATGAAGAGCCCGGCCATGACCACCATGAAGATGCCGATCAGGTGGAAGGAGCGGGAGCGCAGACTGTCGAGGATGAAGGCGATGTCGTGGTAGTACCCGCCGATATCGTCCTCGGTCGTCTCCTCCTCGGTGAAAGCGTTGACCATGCCCGCGGTGGTCTGGGAGAACGTTCCGCCCGACTCCTCCTCGGCTTTGAGCTCCTCGGGCGCGTCGTCGAACCGCTCGAAGATCGCCTCTGCCTTCTCCGGGTCGCCGTCGTCCATGGCCCGCTGGGCTGCCGCCAGCGCCGATTCCTCGCTCATGCCGGCAAAGACCTCGATGGGCAGCGCCCGGACGGCTTCGGCCCCCTCGACCTCGTCGATGTCGGGGAGCGATTCCTCGGACTCGGGCGCTGGCTCGCCTGTCGCCGCTTTCGGCGGGAGTCCATTTTCGGGCTGGGCCTGCATCGTCGCCCGGTAAAGCACCACCAGCGCGCCCAGGATGGCGAAGACGACAGCCCCGATCAGCACGACGACCAGAAGAGCCAGCCCTTGCGAGAGATCAAGCGCGGCCGCAGCCGAGGGCACGGGCCCGGGTCGAACGAGCGTCGGGAGCGCCGGGCGGATCGACCCGTTAAAAAGCTCCAGACCGCCCGCGCCGTAGAACCAGTAGACGAGCCCGCCGCCCAGGACCGCCGTGCCGGCGACCCGGTGGAGCCGGCGGCGGAGGGCCCCGAAAAAGTCGAGATTGCGACGGCCACGCTTGCCGGCAGTCACCAGTTTCGAGAGATAGAGACTGAAGGCATAGAGGAGGAGGAGTGGGAAGGCCCACATGAGCTGGGTGAACGGGTCCGGCGGGGAGAACATCGCGCCGAAGGAGAAGATGGCGATGACGGCGTACTTCCACTTGTCCCGGAAGGTCTCGTAGGGGACGATCTCCGTGTAGGAAAGAGCCGTCATCAACAGTGGGAGCTGGGCCGCAAGCCCGAAGGACAGCGCCAGCACGAGAATGAACTCCGTCCAGTGCACGATGGAGTAAAGCGGTGCGAGTCCGGCCCCCAGGGCGTTGCCCGCCAGGAACGTGAACATGATCGGGAAGAAGAGGAAGTAGGCATAGACGATGCCGATGGTCGAGAGGAAAACCGCCATCAGCGCCACGATGGCGAGTTTCCAGCGGGGGACATGCAGATCGGGAATCAGGCCTCGCTCGGCCAGCGGTCGCTTCGAGTAGTACAGGAGCACCGGCAGCGCAAAGATGATCCCGACCGCCAGCCCGATCTTCACCTGGAGGAGGATCACGTCGAAGGGCGTCTGGGCGATGACTGCGGCCCCGCGGGCGAGCAGGTCCCGCTTGAGTGTCGGCCAGATGTAGAGCCGCATCGCGATCACACCGGCGAAAAGGCCCACGACGAAGGCGACGAAAACCACCTTCAAGCGGTTCTGTGCGGTCTTGAGGATCGCCCCGAGGGTTTGCCGACCGCTCTCGATCGATCGAGCGGTATCCGCGTCTATCGGCCCCGAGGCACTCATCGTGTTGGGCCTATCCCAGTGTCCACTATCAATCTTCTTCTCTGGGGACGGTCGGAAAACGAAAAGGCCCATAACGACGCCGTTGCCTATCTGGGGTCATGTCGCGGGATCCGAGCGAGGGCTCGGACGAGGAGCCGACGGACGCCGACGAGCAGCGAGCGGACCGTCAGGACTCCGAGGATTCCCGCACCGAGATCGTCGATCTCGACGCCGAGGACAATGCGGAACCGAACGAGACGGACGCTTTCGACGCCACAGGCGGGACCGACGATGAAAGCGAGGCGGCGGAAACCGAGGACGAATCCGACGATTCTGGAGAAGCGGAGACGCATGCGGACGGCTCGACCACCGAGCCAGCGGAGGGTGCCGACGAGGCTGAAGAGACGACCGACGAGCCAGAAGACACGGACGAAGCTGAAGAGACGAAAGACGAGACGGCGGACACGGGGGAGGAAGCCGAAGACACGGACGAAGCTGAAGAGACGAAAGACGAGACGGCGGACACGGGGGAGGAAGCCGAAGACACGGACGAAGCCGAAGAGACGACCGACGAGCCAGAAGACACGGACGAAGCTGAAGAGACGAAAGACGAGACGGCGGACACGGGGGAGGAAGCCGAAGACACGGACGAAGCCGAAGAGACGACCGACGAGACGGCGGACACGGGGGAGGAAGCCGAAGACACGGACGAAGCCGAAGAGACGACCGACGAGCCAGAAGACACGGACGAGGAGTCCGACACCGAAACTCCCGAAAGCGAGACGGAAACGACGCCGATCGAGCGCAAGACCGGCCCGGCCGAGGACCAGGAACAACCGCTGACCGAGCACATCGAGGAGATGGTCAAGCGGGTCGCCGTGGTCGTCGTCATCGCGGGCGCGGTGAGTCTGCTCGCGTTCCCCTACGGCGAGGAGTTCATCAACTTCCTCTGGTACTCGGTGCTCCCGAGTGACATCTCGAAGCCCCACGTCTATCACCCACTGGAGCTCGTGGTCACCCAGCTCAAGGCGGCGAGCCTGCTGGGGCTGGTTCTCGCGCTACCCGTCTTCGTCTACGAAACGTACGCGTTCATGCGACCCGGACTCTACCCCCACGAGCGACGCTACTATCTCGCCGCCGTCCCGACGAGCCTGGTCCTTGCCTTCGTGGGACTGCTCTTTGGGTACTTCCTCATCCTGCCGGCGGTGATGACCTACTTCCTGCAGTACTCGCGTGACGTGGTGGACATCGCCTTCGCGCTCGGACAGACCTTCTCGCTCATGCTGGTCCTCCTGGGCTTTCTCGCGGTGGTCTTTCAGATCCCGCTTTTCGTCATGCTCGCGATCATGATGGGCCTGACCACCCGGACCTGGCTCGAGGAGCGCCGACTCATCATCTGGGGGGTGTTCCTGGCGATCGCCTTCCTCTTCAGCCCGGACCCGACCGGCATGGCCCCGTTCCTCGTCGCTGTAACCATGATCGGGCTCTTCGAGGGCACGTTGCTCTTGCTCCGCTGGACCGGCCGCGGGAACGGGTGACTCCCCAATCGTTTAGCCCCTCGGGGTGAACCGTGGACTCGATGGAGCTCGAGGCGATCCCCGGGATCGGCCCGAAGACCCGCGAGGCGCTTGCCACCCTGGAGGACCCGGTCGAGGCCCTGGAGCGCGGTGACGTCGCCGCGATCGCTGCAGTCCCCGGAATCTCACAGGGGCGGGCCGTCCGCATCGTCCGAAACGCGATTCGTCACCGCCACGACGATCCCGGCGGGTTTCTCGCGACCGACCGCGCCGAAGCGGTCTACGACGGCCTGCGCTCGCTTTTGGCCGAGCGTGCCGTGACCGACTACGGCCGAAAACGGATCGAGACCTTCTATCCGAGTGCGGTGCCCGCCCGCATCGCGGAGACCCGTGCCGTCGCCGAACGGGCGATGGCGCGAGAGTTCGGGGAGCCCGTTCGGGAGGCCCTGACGGGGCTGGAACCGCTCTCCGAGCCCGGGGCGGTCAGAGTACGAGACCGCTGTCTGGCGACGACCGACGCCGAGACCTACAGTCGGGCGACCGAGGCGGTCCCGGAGTTGAGCGTCGAGCTGGTCTCCGACGCCCGGGCGCTCGCCGACCTCGCGCGAGGCTATGCGACCGTGATCGCCCTCGACCGGGAGTTTGCGGGTGTCGAGGTCGACGGTGACGTTCGAGTCGAACCCGACGCCCTGGAGAATCCTGCCGAGCTGGTTCCGGAGCGAGTGCTCGCCTTCTACGGGGCGAACCGCGAGTCGATCCGGGCCGCGATCGAGGTGCATCGCGTCGCGAACCTGGAGTGTGAACTCGACCTGGACGCACTTGCGGGGTCGCTTTCCCGGATCGAGGACGACGGGCAGGTGAGTTCCGACGCCGAACTGACCCGGCTCGCTGCGGCCGTCGATGACCTGGAGGAGGCCGTCTCGACGGCCGAATCGATCGCGAACGACCGGCTCACCGAGGCGATTTCGGAAACCGACGTGACCGTCGACGGGGCCGACCTGCTCTCGCTGGCCGAGCGGGGAGCGGGAGTGGACTCGATCCTCGCCCGGGAGCTGACCCAGGAGTTCGATGGCGCTATCGAAGCCGCCCGGAACCACCTCGTGGAGGCACTCGATCTCCAGGACGAGGAAGCCACCGCGGCAGCGCGGGTCTTCCCGGAGGAGCCGACGTTTCCGGTCGAGCGAAACGAGTCGGCGCTGTCCCGACTTGAAGAGACATTGACGACCGCCCGGGACCGCCGGGCCGGACAGGTCAAGCGCGAGTTGGCCGAGGAGCTTGCGGGGGCTCGCGAGCCAGTCCGGGGACTGGTCCGGCGGGCGCTGGAACTCGACGTCGAGCAGGCCATCTCGCGATTCGCGGCGGACTTCGATTGTGTGATGGCCGACCGCTCTGGACGCGGGTTCGAGATCGAGGGCGGTCGGTCACCCCTGCTTGCGGAACCGCCCGAGGCCGTCGAACCGGTCGATTACGCGGTCGAGGACGTGGCGCTGCTCTCCGGAGTGAACAGCGGGGGCAAGACCACGACCCTGGACATGATCGCCGCGATCACGATCCTGGCCCACATGGGGCTACCCGTGCCGGCGACCGCGGCCAGGGTGCCCGAAATCGAGGAGATTCACTACCACGCAAAATCCAGTGGCACCCTCGACGCCGGCGCGCTGGAGACCACGCTCCGGGATTTCGCCTCGCTGTCCGCGGGCGGAGCGACCAAACTCGTCCTCGTGGACGAACTCGAGAGCATCACCGAGCCGGGGGCCTCGGCGAAGATCATCGCCGGGATCATCGAGGCCCTCCAGGAGAGCGAGGCCACGGCGGTCATCGTCTCCCATCTCGCGGCCGGGGTGCGGGAAGCCTGTGAGACCCCGGTCACGGTCGACGGGATTCGGGCGCTCGGGCTCGAAAACGGCGAATTGCAGGTCAAACGCTCCCCGGAGAAAGACCACCTGGCCCGTTCGACACCCGAGTTGATCGTCGAGAAACTGGCAGAGGGAGACACCGAGGGCAGGACGGAAGCGTTCTACCGGGCGCTGCTCGAAAAGTTCTGATCGAAACAGGTCGGCAAAATAAGACGGACTATATTGCCGATTTTTGAGCGTAGAAATCAGCTGTTGCCGAAACAGCCTATCATAAATTTTGGACAAGTAAATCTTAGTATAATATTACAGGACATTGCCCGTAAATCCCCCTATTGCAGAGCGGCACAACAGTTAAGTGAAATGGGAAGTCTTGTGGCAATGGGTGACACATGACAGAAGAAGCGACCACGTCGCGTGAGGAGTGGGGGACCCGTTTCGGGTTCATGATGGCGATGATTGGGGCAATGGTCGGTGCCGGCAACATCTGGCGAATGCCCTATACGACCGGGATGAACGGCGGCGGCGCGTTCCTGCTCGCCTACATCATCCTGCTGTATGTCATCGCCATCCCGGGACTGATGGCCGAGACGATGATCGGTCGGTACACGGGGAAAGGCGTCATCGGGACGTTCAAACAGATCTTCGACGACAAGACCCTGCGCGGGCTCGGGTTCGTGGTGGTCATCGTGAACTTCGCGCTGATGACCTACTACCTGCCGCTCGTGGGCGAGATCCTGTACTACGCGGTCCACTCGGTGCTTTTCACCTTCATGGATTCCGCGTTCCAGCCCGAGGTCTTCTGGGATAGCTTCATCAACTCGCCCGCGCTGACCGTCGGGACCCACACCGCGGTGGCCATCGGCGTGGCCGCCGTCCTCTCCCTGGGGATCAAGGACGGGGTCGAGCGGATGGCGAAGTACATGATCCCGCTGATGGCGATCGCGCTGGTCGCGGTCGCCATCCGCGGCGTGACCCTTCCCGGCGGCATGGAGGGCCTTTCCTTTGCCTTCAACCCCGACTGGAACTACTTCCTGCGCGGGGAGACCTGGGTCGCGGCCCTTGGGCAGGCGCTTTTCTCCACCGGCCTCGGCTGGGGGGTCGCCCTGACCTTCGGGAGCTACCTCCGCAAGCACGACGACGTGCCCCTCGGCGGTGCACTGTTCACGGCCGTCGGGAACACCAGCATCGGCCTGCTCGCGATCTTCGCAGTCTTCCCGGTGGTCTTTGCCTTCGGGCTTGAGCCCACCGCGGGGACGAGTCTGGCCTTCATCTCGCTGGTCGAGGTCTTCCCGCAGATGCCGGGTGGCGGCCTCTGGGCGATCGTGTTCTTCCTCGGCTTCTTCTTCGCCGCGTTCACGTCCGCGTTCGCGCTGACCGAACCAATCGTGACCACGCTCGACGAAGAACTGGGCTTCTCCCGGAGTCAGACCGTCGTGGGAGTCGTCGGCCTGATCTGGCTTTTGGGCGTGCCGAGCGCGCTCTCCCAGAACTTCCTGGGAACGATGGACTACATGTTCGGGAACTTCGGCCTGCCGATCGCCACGCTGGCGGTCATCTCGCTTGTCGGCTGGAAGTTCAAACCCGAGCGGGGTCGCGTGCTCGATCTGAACCGCAACGCCGACATCCACATCGGCCAGTGGTGGAACCCGATCGTCCGCTTTGTCATTCCGGCCGTGATGCTGTTCATCATGGCCTACGGCGCGGTGACGAGTCTGGGAACCGAAAACGAGACGCTCATGTTCGGCGGCCTCGCGCTCATGGCGATCATCCTCGCTACGAGTCTCGGACTGGCCCAGGCACTGAACATGCAGACAGAGGACGAACGGCCGGCCGTTTCGGGAGGTGACTGATCATGGCACTGGCACCAATCACGTGGGTCATGATGCTCGGCTCGATCGTCCTCCTCTGGGGGGTCGGCGGCTGGGCGATGTATCGCACCTTGACCGACGAGGACCGCAAACTCGATCTCATCAGACGCCAGGGGACCATCGACACCTACTCCCCGACCGCGCTGGCAGACCTGCGAAACTGGATCGAGAACAACCCCGGCGATCCATACCACGAGGAGGCGGTCGACCGTCACGACGAGTGTGTCGAGATCCTGCGGGAGAACGAGGAGCCGTTCTACGACTGGTCCGAGAGCGAGATCAGGGCCCTCGAAACCATCGGCGAGGAATCGGCAGCCGACTGAATCGGTTCGCGGACTGATTTTTTGGCGGGAAGGGTTAAGTGGCCGTGGTGGCTCGGTTGACAGCATGGCGGACGAAGACATGCTCTCCTGGGACGAGTCGATCTTCCGGGACGAGCACGTCTTCGAGATCGATTACGTCCCGGAAGTTTTCGACCACCGGGACACGCAACTGGAGACGCTGACCCACGCCCTGCGACCAGCGACCCGGGGCGCGAGACCGCTCAACGTCCTCGCCACCGGGCCACCGGGGACGGGCAAGACGACCGCGATCCAGAAAGTCTTCGGCGAACTCGACGCCCAGCCGGGGGTGCGGGCGGTCCGGGTGAACTGCCAGGTGGATTCGACCCGGTATGCGGTCTTCTCCCGGATCTTCCGGGCGCTTTTCGACTACGAGCCGCCGGCGTCGGGCATCTCCTTCAAGAAGCTCTTCGGCCAGATCGCCGAGAAGCTCACCGAGGAAGAGACCGTGCTGGTAGTGGCCCTCGACGACGTGAACTACCTCTTCTACGAGAACGAGGCCTCCGAGACCCTCTACTCGCTGTTACGTGCTCACGAGGCTCACCCGGGGACGAAGATCGGGGTCATCCTGGTCTCCTCGGACCTGGATCTGGACATCATCGAGGGCCTCGACAGTCGGGTGCAGAGCGTGTTTCGGCCGGAAGAGGCGTACTTCCCGGTGTACGACACCTCGGAGATCGTCGACATCCTCTCGAACCGTATCGAGGTCGGGTTCCGGCCCGACGTCGTCCCGCCGGACGTCCTGGACGAGGTGGCCGCGCGGACCGCCGAAACCGGCGACCTTCGGGTGGGCATCGATCTGCTCAGACGGGCCGGGCTCAACGCGGAGGGACGGGCCAGCAAGACGATCGAACATCGAGACATCGAGCAGACCTTCGACACCGCCCGTCACGTCCACCTCGAACGACACCTGGAGGGGCTCTCGGACCCGGAGCGCATCCTCCTCACAGTCATCGCCGAGACCGACGCCGAGCAGGCCGGGGCCGTCTACGAGACGTTCCACGAGGAGACGGACCTGGGGTATACTCGGTACACCGAGATCGTCAACAAACTCGACGATCTGGGACTCATCGAGGCCGAGTACGAGTCCCTGGAGGGGCGCGGGCGCTCCCGGTCGCTGCGCCTGGCTTACGACCCGGAGGCGGTGCTGAATCGACTGGGCTAAGCAGCAGGGTTTTCCCCGCAGAGCGGCATTTTCACCCATGGGAGACCTGTCTGCAGTGCTGCACACGACAGAAGGCGACATCGAGATCGAACTCTACGACGAGCGAGCGCCCCGGACCGTCGAGAACTTCGTCGGCCTGGCGACCGGTGAGAAGACCTGGGTCGACCCCGAGACCGAGACGGAGGTCGAGGGCGAACCGCTCTACGACGACGTTCCGTTCCACCGGATCATCGGGGACTTCATGATCCAGACCGGCGATCCGACCGGAACCGGGCGCGGCGGCCCTGGCTACACCTTTGACGATGAGTTCCACGAGGACCTGCGCCACGACGAGGCCGGGACCGTCTCGATGGCCAACCGCGGCCCAAACACGAACGGTTCGCAGTTCTTCATCACGCTGGCCCCCCAGCCCCACCTCGATGACAAGCACGCCGTCTTCGGGACAGTAACCGACGGGATGGACGTCGTTCGGGAGATCGCCGGCGCGAAGACCGACCGTCAGGACTACCCCAAAAAGGACATCCTGCTCGAATCGGTCACGATCGAAGAGTAAGCGAAAGGGCTTACCCACTTCTTCACGAACGATAGCGCGCGAGGGTAGCCAAGTGGCCAACGGCGGCGGGCTTAAGACCCGCTCTCGAAGGAGTCCGTGGGTTCGAATCCCATCCCTCGCAGTGAGCGAGTTTTCGAGCGAACGAGACGGATGGGTTCGAGCCCTGGAAGACGAGCGACCAGCGGGAGCGAATCTTCCTCCGGTTCGAATCCTGACCCGCGCAGTGAGCGAATTTATGAGCGAACGAGCAGACGCAGATTCGAAGTAGGGAGGTGCTTTGCTCCGACCGTGGTTCGAATCCCATCCCTCGCATGCGAGGTCGAACGCAGTGAGACCTCGATGGCGAGCGGTGAAACCGCGAGCCAACTCCCACTTTTTCCGAGGGGCTGCTTCGCAGCCCCTCGCAAAAACTTGGGGAAAAAGACCGCTAGCGGCTGTTGAAGTTCGTGAGACCTCGATGGCGAACGGGGAGGGACGACCCGTGAGCCGCTCTCACTTTTTCCGAGCGGGTGCTTCGCAGCCCCTCGCAAAAGCGTGAGGAAAAAGACCGCTAGCGGCTGGCCATTGTCACGACTTTCAGGCTGCAGTGAGCGGGTTTTCGAACGGCTGGTTCTCCGCCACTCTGAGTCAGAACCCGTCGACGATGGGCACCTCGTCGGGCCCCAGATCGTCGGACAGCACCAGATCGGCGACGACCTCCTCATCGTCGATCGCGAGCATTCGCATGCCGTCGCTGAGTTCGCTGACGTCGACCCGGTCGTCGGTGGGCGCCGTGTCGGAGAGCAGGTAGAACTGGCCGCTGGTATCGACGGCGAAGAAATTACCGTCGTCGTCTGTATACTCGGGGTGTAGCTGGAAGTGTCGTTCGGCTGCCATCGTCAGCCGGTTTGCTGGATCGCCGGATAAGCCTCCCGGTCCCACTCCCGTTCGTTTACGGACCCAGATACCCCCACGCCTGTAGCCGGTCGCCGTCGCCGTCGATCCAGCGCTCGCCGATATCGTCCCGGTAGTACATGTTGGGCATCAAAACGTGGTCGACACGCTCGTAGGCCTGCTGGCGAGCCGCCTGCATCGTCTCGCCTTTGCCGGTCACGACGAGTGGCATGCCGCTCTCGCCGGCGACCCGCCACTGGCCGTCGACCCGTTTGGTGTCCTCCAGGTGAATCCCCTCGCGGCCCACCTCGAAGACCACGGCCGCGTTCCGGGAGTTCTCGTCGTAGGTCTGCTCGTCGTCGAAGGGAAAGGGTGGCAGGACGATGCGAACGGCGACCTGATAGCCCCGGTGGACGGTCGGCTCGGGGTCGTTGCCGTGAGCCAGCGCGTAGAAGAACTCGCCCGTCGAGGACTCGATCGATTCCTCCTGCAGGGCGATCGTCGGGTACCCGAACCGGGGGGTGAACTCCAGTGGATAGATCCCGTTCTCGTTGACGATGCAGTTCAGATCGATGCTCCCCACATAGCCCTCCGCGGCGAGCCAGTCTTCGAGTTTGCCCAGGGTCTCCCGGAACAGCCGGTTCTTCCCGGCCCAGAACATCGAGGTACCCATTTCGCCGGTCGAGGGCCCGATGTTTCCCGGGAAGAGTTTCTTGTGCTCGAAGTTGAAGTTGACTCGATCGACAAAGCGCTCGCCGTCGAAGAAGCCACAGATGGCGACTTCGACGCCCTCGACACGCCGCTGGAGCTGAAATCCCTTCATCCGGTGGCCCCAGGCCGTCTTGTAGGCCTGCAGCACGTCGATGACGTCGCTGCCGTCGTCCTCGCGCCCAACGTAGAGGAGTCGCTTGACGTTCTGGACCTCCCCGAGCGGCTTGATGACGTACGGAGCCGGGTGGTCCCGGACGTGCTGGATGCCGGCCTCGAAGTCCCTGAAACTATGGTGTTCGACGGTGGTCACCCCATGGTCTTCGAGCACGTCCATCGCATATCCGCGATCGTCCTCGAGGCGGTCGGTGTTGGGCGTGCCGCCGATCACGGCCTGGCCCGCCTCCCGAAGCTCCGCGGCGAGCGCCCCCGTCCCGACGCTCGAACCGACCCAGATGTCGTCGAAGACGATCACGTCGGCCCACTCGACCTCCGCGCGCCAGTCCTCGGTCTTCGGGACGAACCCGGTGCCGATCTCCCGATCACGTTCGGCCTCGATGTAATACTTCACGTCGTGGCCCTCCCGGTGAACCTGCCAGGCCAGGTCGGTGATCAGTGCCGCGTCGGCCGAGACGAAGAGGAAGTTGTGGGTGTCCATCGGTCGTGGTCGCTTTAGCTCCGTTACCAAGTACCAATGGTTGCAGCCGACTTAATACGTACCGGAGCGGATCACGGTCAGCGCACTCCCCCAGCCGACCTTCGACGGCTTTTTTGCCGCCGGTCCGGAACCAGGTGGCATGGAAATCGAAGGCCAGGCCCTCCGCGAGGCGGGGCTCGCCGTGATCGGGGTCGCCGTCTTCGTCGGGTTTCTCGTCGTCGGAAGCCTCATGGGGGCCGGCGAGGGAGAACCGATGGGGACCTTCGTGATGGTCGGCGGGATCGTCGCCTTCGTCGTCGTCATGGGCGCGCTTGGACTGCTCTTTCTGGACGAGGACTAGTCCTCGGCCTCGGCCCGTTCGCGCCAGTCGGTGTGGTCCTCGGCCTCGTCGTCGAGTTTGACCTCGTAGTACGAGAGCGGGTGTGAGATCGCATCACAGAGATCGTCGGGATTGACACAGTCGCCGTAGGCGACCATCGTCGCACAGGCCGGGGCCGTGTACTCGGTCGGGCTGGAATCGCCCCGAATGTGATCGGTCTGATAGCGGGTCATCTCCTCGCCAAACCCCGGGTTCGTCCGGTAGAGTTCGACGATCTCGTCGGTCTGCAGGCCGATGTTCGTGAGAAAGGACGTGATCGCAAAGCGGGAGTGATGGGCGAGGTGCTCACCGGATTGCACCCGGTCGAGCAGGTGTTGCATACAGGGCGGGAACAGTTCCGGCACGACCGTGTCGATCTCCCGCGTGAGATCCAGTTCCTCCAGTGTGCGTTCGATCGCGGTGACAGCCGCGGTCAGTTCCGTCGCGATCGAATCGGGGACCGACAGCGGGAGCCCGCTCTCGACTCGCGTTTCCACGGCCTGCTGGAGCAACCGGTCCAGTTCGTCGGCCGTGATCGAAACCCAGCCGTCCGCGAGAACACGGGTCGAGAGTCGCCACTTGCTCGGGCGGAGCGACGCCGCGTAGGTCAGATAGTCGCTGACGGCCATCTCGAATCCCCCGTCGGCCCGGCGGACCGCCGACTCCAGGTCGAACTCCCGGAGGAGCGTCTCCCGGTCCAGCGAGGGGGCCCCGACCGAATTGATCTCCTCGCTATCCGCGAAATCGGCCTGGAACCGCTCGCGGGCGGCCGTGGCCTCCGCCTCGGCGTAGCGCTGTCTCACGATGTTCGCGTCGACGAGCGAGGCGATCACGCGGGCGACGGGATAGGAGAGCAACTCGACCCGGGTCGATCGGGACGCCGGGCCGATCTCCCGATCCGTGAGCGCCCGTTCGACGCGCTCGCGGGCCCGATCGACAACTGCGTCGTCGGTCCGGACAAGCTCCGAGAGGTCCACGCCGGCCTCCTCGACGGCCGCTCTGGCCGCCCGGAGGAACGGGTAACGGGCGTGGTAGGCGTCCATCGACGGGAGTTCCCACTCGATGCCGATAAAGGCCTCGCCCGATCGTTCGAAAGGCCCTACTCGGCGGGCGGTGAAGGACGGGTATGGATCTGGCTCCCGGTACCTGGCGACTCGCCGCGCCGCTTTTGGCACTCGGCGGGCTCGGGCTCGTTTTCGCCCCGATCTGGGGGCTTTTCGGGCTGGTACTCGGCGGGTTCGTCGTCTGGTTCCACCGCGACCCGGACCGGGAGCCCCCCGATTCGGGCGTCCTGTCGCCGGCTGACGGCACGGTGACGGTGCTCCGCACTGAGGGGGATCGGGTTCGGGTGGGCGTGTTCATGAACGTCACCGACGTGCACGTGAACCGCTCGCCGGTCGCCGGGGAGATCACTGGCGTCGAGCACGTTCCCGGCGGCCACTGGCCGGCGTTCTCGAAGGAGGCAGAGCGAAACGAACGGCTTCACATCGACTACGAGGAGCTGCGAGTGACACTCATCGCCGGCACCGTGGCCCGGCGGATTCACCCCCACGTCCAGTCCGGGGCGACGGTGTCGCGAGGCGAGCGGATCAGTCACGTCTCCTTCGGGAGCCGGGCCGACGTGCTGCTGCCACCGCGATTCGAGATGGCTGATGTCACCGTCAAGACAGGCGAGACGGTTCGGGCCGGAGAGTCCGTGCTGGCTGAGGACCCCCAGCACTGATCCGCGGCTTTTTGTCGGTCGGGGGCGGTCACCCAGTTATGAGCGACGGGGGTACCAGGGCCGCGCGGAAGCGACGGGCCGGCGAGCGAGCGGCCAAAATGGTCAGGACAGGTGACGTGGTTGGACTGGGGACCGGAAGCACCGCGGCCTACACGATCGAGGCGCTCGGCGAGGCGGTCGAACAGGGCCTGGATATCCAGGGAATCCCCACGTCCTACCAGTCCCGGGCACTCGCACTCGATGCGGGTATTCCGCTTACGGCCCTCGATGCCGTCGACGGCGTCGACATCGCCATCGACGGGGCGGACCAGGTGGTCGCGGGGCAGTTGATCAAAGGCGGCGGGGCCGCCCACGCCCAGGAGAAGATCGTCGACGCGGCGGCCGATCGGTTCGTCGTGGTCGTCGACGACGGCAAACTGGCCGATCAACTCACCCATCCGGTCCCCGTGGAAGTGGTTCCTGAAGCCCGGCCCACGGCGATGGCCGCAATCAGGGATCTGGGCGGCGAGCCAACCCTCCGGGACGCGGGCCGGAAGGACGGACCCGTGATCACACAGCACGGGAACGTCGTTCTCGACGTGGACTTCGGGCGAATTGCGGACCCAGCGGCGCTGGGAGCCTCGCTCGCTTCGGTGCCGGGCGTGCTAGAACACGGGCTGTTCGTCGATCTCGCGGACGAAATCGTCGTGGGCGGACCCAACGGTGTACGGGTCCTCGAAACGAACTGAAAAGACGGGTGAGCCGGGTTACAGGTCGCGCGGCTGCACCGTCTTTCGACCGTTCTCCTCGGCGCGACGGGCGGCGTCGGCGAGGAGGTCGTCGACACGCTCGTCGAGCGCGTCGTAGAAGTCAGAGGATACGTTTTTGTCGTCGAGTGCTTCCTTCACGGCGGCTTTGACGATCAGATCTGCCATACGCCTCGTTTTTCCCTACGGCCCGTAATAAACGTTCTCAAATCAAGCAGCATAGAGCCCGAACTGTCCGTACACCGCAAATGCTACGTGAATGGGGCCCGGCCACGATCGGTTCCAGAAACGGCGAAACCCCCGATTTCGGCCCAATAAAGAGCCAACGCCACCGTTTTACGATTCGAAACGGGCGGGCTCGAACGGCGAAATCGGGCGACGGAACGGCGATTTTCCACCGGGATTGGCGACCGGAGCGGTTTTTTCCACCGGCCCCTAGCCACCGGCTATGGAGCAGATCTCCTTTGGCACCTCGGGGTGGCGGGCGACCCTGGATACGTTCACGAACCGACGGGTTCGGATGGTCGCCCAGGCGACGGCCAGCCACCTCGCGGCCGAGGGGGCGGCCGGCGAGCCAGTCGCGGTGGGCTATGACGCCCGGGAGAGTTCACGGGGCTTCGCCGAGGAGGTCGCCCGCGTGCTCGCGGTCAATGGCCACGAGGTGTTGCTCCCCGAGCGGGACGTCCCGACGCCGCTCGTGGCATACGCCATCAGGGACCGAGACCTGGCCGGCGGACTGGTGATCTCGGCCTCGCACAACCCACCGGAGTACAACGGCATCAAGTTCTTCCCGGCGGACGCCGCCCCTGCCATGCCAGCGGTCACGGCGGACATCGAATCGCGGCTCGCACCGCCGAACCCGGCCCCGGAGGCGGATTGGGGCACCATTCGGGAAGTGGACTTCCAGGGCCCCCATGCCGAGCACGCGATGGACCTGCTCGATCCGGACCTTTCGGGGCTCTCGATCGTCTATGACGCCATGCACGGCAGCGGCCGCGGTGTGACCGACCAGTTGCTCGAAGCGGCCGGTGCCAGTGTTCGGCGC
This sequence comes from Halodesulfurarchaeum formicicum, assembly GCF_001886955.1. NCBI lineage: Archaea > Methanobacteriati > Methanobacteriota > Halobacteria > Halobacteriales > Halobacteriaceae > Halodesulfurarchaeum > Halodesulfurarchaeum formicicum. Next base: position 2,025,010 of record NZ_CP016804.1, read on the forward strand.
CGGCGCTGCGAACTCGACGCGGCGTTCGGCGGGACGCCGCCGGAACCCAGTCCCGAGAATCTCGCGGGCCTCGCCGAGGTGGTCAGGGAGACCGGGGCCGACCTGGGGATCGCCAACGACGGCGACGCGGACCGGGTCGCGATCGTCACCCCCAAACGGGGCACACTCGACGAGAACCTGTTTTTCGCCGCCACTTACGATCACCTGCTCGAACGCCAGTCCGGACCCGCCGTTCGTACCGTCTCGACGACCTTCCTGATCGACCGGGTGGCCCAGGCCCACGGCGAGGACGTGATCGAGACGCCGGTCGGGTTCAAGTGGGTCGCCCAGGCGATGGCGGAGCACGACGCGCTGATGGGCGGGGAGGAGTCCGGCGGCTTCTCCATCCGGGGCCACATCCGGGAGAAAGACGGGGTGCTGATGGGGCTGCTCGCAGCCGCCGTCGAGTCTGAGCGGCCCTTCGACGACCGGCTCGACGAGTTGCGGGCGGAACACGGCGAAATCCACCAGGACAAGGTGAGCGTGGACTGCCCCGACGCAGCGAAGACCCGGGTGATCGACGAACTGGCCGAGACCCTCCCCGAAACGATCGCCGACCGGGAAGTGGAGTCGGTCAACCCCGCCGACGGCGTCAAGGCGCTCCTCGACGACGGCTCGTGGCTGCTGGTCCGGCCCAGCGGGACCGAGCCCAAGATGCGGGTCTACGCCGAAGCGGAGAGCGAACAGCGGGTCCAGGCCCTCCTCGCGGCCGGTCAGGAGCTCGTCGAACCACTCGTGAACTCGTAACCCCCGGAGGCCCCGCCCTTTTTGCACCGCCTGCACGCAGCGTATGGTATGACCCTGCTTGCCTGGAATGGAGCCACCGCACTTCTGGGCGGTGCGTTCGCGGAGTTCCTCGCGGCCCTGCGCGAGTCGCTGCCGCGGTTGTTCTCCGGGCTGCTCTTCGTGAGTCTGGCCTGGGTGGCGATCAAATCGATTTTGGGCGTCCTGCGTCGGGTGCTCGATCGGGCGTATCCGGCCGAACAGGACATGATCGTGGATCTCGCGATCGTGATCATCGGCGGGTTGCTCTGGTTCGGGGCGCTGCTCGTCCTGTTGAAGATCCTCGGGATGGGCGAGGTCGCGGCCAGCCTGGGGACCGCCACCGGGTTCATCGCGCTTGGAGTGGCCTTCGCACTCAAGGAGATGATCGCTGACACCGTTGCCGGCGTGTATCTCCTCCGAGATCCCGATTTCAACGTCGGCGATGCCGTGGAGACGGCCTCGATCACGGGGACGATCGTCCAGGTCGACCTCCGAAAGACACGGATCCGAACCGAAAACGAGGACCTGGTCGTCGTCGCGAACCGCGACGTCGAAAAGCGCTGGACCCAGCGGGCCGAACAGTAGGAACTGCTGGACAGATTGCGGAGACCAGCGAGAAACCCCCGCTTCAGGCGAGGTGGATGTCACGGCCACCGCCGGCCGTGACACCGATCAGTGCCCTCGATCTCGAACCCGGCCTGCCGGTAAAACGGTGCGAGCGGCGGGTCGAACTCGGCCGTCAGCGTGCCCCATCGCTCACCCGCCGCGCGGATCAGTGCCGTACCGATGCCCTGTCCCCGCCGGCCCGGTCGAACCGCGATGGCCTCGATTCGAGTCGAATCCTCCCGAGCGCAGCCGACGAGCGCGGCCAGCACCGTCCCCGCCCTCGATCGGGCGAGAAGTACCTGCTCCGCCCCAATTGCTTGCTCCACGTGTCCGACCTCGATGGCGAGGTCCGCCCCGTCGAGCACGTTCATCACGGCCGCCAGCTCACCCGCCTGGGCCGGTTCGACGATCATCCCCCGCGGACGAGTCGGACGACCTGCACCTCGGCCTCGGTGACGCTGCCATCGGCCGGTTTCGGCTGGCCGTCGACGAACACGCTAGCCTCGTGCGGGCTGAGATCGACGGCCGCCAGGAGGTCCCCATAGGCGGGGTCATCGACTGTGACCGTCTCGCTTCCCTCGCCGATCACGTTTACGGTCACCTGCATTGGCGCGGGATATTGGACCGACGATAATAGGGGTGCCGGCTCAGGCCGGGCTGGCCGTGTCCGTGTCGTCAGTGGCCGTCGTCGGCGTCGCACCCGAACCACGTCGCCGACGGGCCGAACCCCAGAGTGCCGACGCCAGCGCGCCCATCCCCACCAGCAGCGCGGCCAGGACGAACAGGCCACCGATGAGGGGGACGGCCCCGAGGATCGTGAAGAGCAGGAGTCCGAGGCCGAGTGCGTACCACCGGTTCGGCGGGTCGGTTCGCCGGGCCAAAAGCCAGTGGCCGACGGCGTATTCGCCATAGACCACCCCGGCCCAGAGCAGGAAGAGGTAGGCGAAAACGCCCAGCACCGCGAGCGGGATACCGACGATGGTCACCGCGATGAGCACGAGGACGACCGGAATTCCCAACAGGGCGAGAAGCCCGACGAGCGCCGAGCGACCGGTCGATTCGGTGGCCCGGGTCGCCACCCCCTCGGAGAACGAGGGGACGAGGAACAGCAAGACCGCGCCCAGTAGCAGGTTGGCGAAGAGCCCATAGACGGCGTCGAGCCAGCCCATCGTCGGCCAGGAGTAGCCGGAGACACCCACTGGCCCGAACGTGCCGAGTTCGGAGTCCTGGACCACCGACCCGCCGACGGTCGCGCCGGTTTGCTGGGTGAGCGCGCCGTCGTACCGGAGTTCGCCACCGATGACCGCAGTCGGGCCCAGCGTAATCGTCTCGGCCCCGACGTCCGCGTTGCCGTCGATTTGCCCCTCGATGAGGACCGACCCGGCACCGGCCGAGAAGTCACCGCCGACCCGGCCCGTCGGCGTGAGGACGAGCGAACCCGTCCCGGCCGAGACGCTGCCATCGACGGCCCCGGCGATCCGGAGCGAGCCACTCGCCACGCTCAAATCGCCTTGCACGACCCCGGACTCGGCGACGACCACGTCACCGCCGAAGCCCTCTAGATCGCCGGTGACGGTGCCCCGGACCACGATCGTCCCCGCCATCACCGTGAAGCCCTCGACGGTCTCGTCCGCGTCGACGATCACGGTGCCACTCATCATCGTCGAGTCGGTGCTGCCGGTCTGGGCGGCGGCCGGGCCGATCCCCAGACCCAGCGAAAGCAAGACGACGAGGAGGATGACAGCGATTCGACTGCGCGAAGTGTGGTGGTTCATGTCCCCTATATTAGATTGGACAAACAATAAATGTGGGCTGACACGAAATGGCAGGCCGAAACCAGCCCGCCACACCGTCTCGGGGACTTTAAGAGCACGAGGGACCCAATTCGGGCCATGACAGAGTCCGCGGCCGGGCGCGACGAGATCTGGGTCGAGAAGTACCGGCCCGAGCGCCTGGACGGCGTGGTCGGCCACGAGGATATCATCTCGCGGATGCAAAGTTACGTCGAACGGGACGATTTGCCGAACTTGCTCTTTGCGGGGCCAGCCGGGACCGGGAAAACGGCAACAGCCCAGGCCATCGCCAAAGAGCTGTACGGCGAGGACTGGCAGGAGAACTTCCTCGAACTCAACGCCTCCGACGAGCGCGGGATCGACGTCGTTCGCGAGCGGATCAAGGATTTTGCCCGCACCTCCTTTGGCGGGTACAACTATCGGATCATCTTCCTTGATGAGGCAGACGCGCTTTGTGTCCCTCCCGGTACCGACGTCGTCACAGGGTACCCGTCAGCTCCAGAAGTGAAGCCCATCGAAGAGGTGGCCAAAGACGGCGAACCGATACCATCAGTCGACTTCGAGACGAACGAGGTTCAATCAGACAAGGGGAAACTCGTCGACTCGGGCGTTGCAGACTTCTTCGAGGTCGAACTGTCCGACGGGCGGGATGTCCTAGCGAGTCTCAGCCACCCGTTTTTTGTCGTCGGAGAAGACGGGACACTCGTCGAGAAAGAACTCCAAGAACTCTCAGCGGGGGACCGGATCGCCGACTTCAAGGACGACATCGGCGTTTCGCGCTGTGAGACCTGTGGCGACTGGACGGCGGGACGGTTCTGCTCGGTCGAATGTAAGAACGAGGGGCACAGCCAGGAGATGAAAGGGGAGGATAACCCCATGTACGGAACATCCTGGTCGGACGAGCGTCGGGAAAAAATCGTCGAAAAGCTCTCTGATGGCCGACTCGAAGGCGAAAACAACCCGAATTACGGCGGTGAGTTCCACGGGGTCTCTATCTGGGAGATGGACGAGGAGTCCATCGAGGCGTTCCGGGAGAAGATCAGTGAGAGACGATCCGAGACGACCTGGGAGGACTGGGTCGTTGATGCGGATGCCGAAGCGGTCAAAGAACAGATCGGCCGGTCCTCCGCAGCGTGGTGGGACAGCCTTGATGCGGATGAGAAAGAACGGATAGTTGCGGAAACGGCCGAGAGCTGTGACTATCCGGTCTGTGACATCAGCGGAGATAACAATCCGATGCGTGACCCGGAGGTCGCACAGAAGGTCTCCGAGGCGTTACAAGGCCACCCACCCACGGGGGGGTCGAACGTTAGGTACAGCGAGGAACTCGGCCATCTGGTTCGGTCAAACTGGGAATACGAAGTCGCCAAAGCACTACAGGACGCCGACGTAGAGTACGAATACGAGCCGGAGTTTGAGCTGTCCGATTCGATGTTCCACCCCGACTTTCTCGTCGGTGAAACAGTCATCGAAGTGAAAGGAGTTGCCGAGTTATGGGGCCAAACTGAGAAGGTTAAGGAGTTCCTGCGGACCTACGGTGAGGAGTACCAGTTCGTCGTCATCGGTGATGAAGAGCTCCCCCATCACGAACATTACACGAGGGACGAATTCGAGCCGTCACTTGTCGCCGATGGTGGTGCACAATCAGTAGACACAGTCGAGGTGAGCAATATCGAATATAGCCACCGGGGCAAAGCCTACAATATCAGCATGGAGGGGACGCCCAACTTCATGCTGGGTAATGGTATCTTGACGCATAATACCTCGGACGCTCAATCAGCGCTTCGGCGCACGATGGAGCAGTTCTCGAAGAACACCCGCTTTATCCTCTCCTGTAACTACTCCTCGAAGATCATCGACCCGATCCAGTCCCGCTGTGCCGTCTTCCGATTCTCGCCGATCGACGACGCGGCAGTGATCGACCGGATCCGTGAGATCGCCGAGATCGAGGGCATCGAGTTCACCGAGACGGGGCTGGAGGCCCTGGCGTATGCCGCCGACGGGGACATGCGACGGGCCATCAACGCCTTGCAGGCCGCCGCGGCATCGGGCGGCGTCGTCGACGAGGAGGCCGTCTATGCGATCACGAGCACCGCTCGCCCGGAGGAGATCGAGGCGATGATCGAGCGGGCCCTCGACGGGGACTTCACGGGGGCGCGGGCGCGGCTGGTCGAGTTGATCACCGAACGAGGTCTGGCCGGCGGGGACATCATCGATCAGCTCCATCGCTCGGTCTGGGAGTTCGATCTGGACGAGGCGGCCGCCGTGCAGCTTATGGATCGGCTGGGCGAGGCCGATTACCGCATCAGTGCCGGGGCCAACGAGCAGGTTCAGCTCGAAGCGCTGTTGGCCTCGGTCGCGCTGGCCGCCAACGACCAGGAGTAACACGCTCCCGGAACTGTTTTACCCCAGCATCGGCCACTACCCTGCAATGAGCGACCTCGAGGAGGCCTACCGTCTCGAATACTTCGAGACGGAGGACTTTGTCCGGAAGCAGTGTTCGGAGTGTGGCAGCTTCTTCTGGACTCGCGATCCCGACCGGGAGACCTGCGGGGAGCCCCCCTGTGACGAGTACGAGTTCATCGACAACCCCAGCCTCGACCGGGAGTACACCCTCGAGGAGATGCGCGAGAAGTTCCTCTCCTTCTTCGAGGCCCACGATCACGAGCGTATCGAGCCCTACCCAGTGGCCGCGAACCGCTGGCGGGACGACGTGTTGCTCACTCAGGCCTCGATCTATGACTTCCAGCCCCTCGTGACCAGCGGGAAGACCCCGCCACCGGCGAATCCGCTGACGATCAGCCAGCCCTGCATCCGGATGCAGGACATCGACAACGTGGGCAAGACGGGTCGACACACGATGGCCTTCGAGATGATGGCCCACCACACCTTCAACGTCCGCGAGGACGCAGACCAGGAGTACGCCTACGACGGCGAGGTCTACTGGAAGGACGAGACCGTCGAACTCTGCGATGAGTTCTTCGTCGAGATGGGCGTGGACCCCGAAGAGATCACCTACATCGAGGATCCGTGGGTCGGCGGGGGCAACGCCGGCCCGGCCTTCGAGGTGCTGTATCGCGGGGCGGAACTCGCCACGCTCGTCTTCATGTCGATGGAGCAGGACCCCGAGGGCGAGTACGAGATGAAAGACGGCAACCGCTACAGCCCGATGGACACCTACATCGTGGACACGGGCTACGGGCTGGAGCGGTGGACCTGGGTGAGCCAGGGGACACCCACCGTCTACGAGGCGATCTACCCCGAGATGATCGAGTTCCTCAAGGAGAAAGCGGCGATCGAGCTCACCGCCGAGGAGGAGGCACTGATCCATCGCGCCTCAAAGCTCGCCGGCCGACTCGACATCGACGAGGTCGAGGACGTGGACGCCGCCCGGGAGACGATCGCCGCGGAGCTAGACGTCGAGGCCGCCTACATCGACGAGCTCATGTCGCCCCTGGAGGACATCTACGCGATCGCCGACCACGCCCGCACGCTCGCATACATGTTCGGGGACGGGATCGTCCCGTCGAACGTGGGCACGGGCTATCTGGCCCGGATGGTCCTCCGTCGCACCGTCCGGCTCCTCGAATCGGTCGACATCGAGGTTCCGATCGCCGACCTGGTCGACATGCAGGCCGAGCGCCTGGAGTATCAGAACCGGGAGACGATCCGGGACATCGTCGATTCGGAGGTCGAGAAGTACCAGGAGACCCTCGAACGGGGCGGCCGACGGGTGCGCCAGCTCGCCGAGGAGCACGCCGAATCCGGCACGCCGATTCCCGAGTCGGCCCTCGTGGAGCTCTATGACTCACATGGCATTCAGCCGGACATGGTCGAGGAGATCGCCGCCGAGTACGGCGTTGCGGTCGAGACCCCCGATAACTTCTACGGCCTCGTCGCCGAACGCCACGACAAGGAGGGCGGGGAGACAGCCCAGGAGACCCGCGATTCCCGGTTTGCCGACCTGCCCGAGACCGAGCAACTCTACTACGACGACCAGTACCGGACCGAGTTCGAGGCCATCGTCCTCGATGTCTTCGAGCGCGAGGAGGGGTATGACGTGGTCCTCGATCAGACAATGTTCTATCCCGAAGGTGGGGGCCAGCCGGCCGATCATGGCACCCTCTCGACCGGCGAGAACACCGTCACGGTCCTGGACGTGCAGATCGAGGACGGCGTGATACGTCACCACACGGACGACAACCCCGGCAAGGGCGAGTTCGTGACCGGCCAGATCGACGTGGAGCGCCGGCGACGCTTGATGCGCCATCACACCGCCACCCACGTGGTCATCGACGCCGCCCGGTCGGTCCTGGGCGATCACGTCCGACAGGCCGGAGCCCAGAAGGGCACGGATTCCTCGCGAATCGACATTCGGCACTTCGAGCGACTGAACCGGGAGACAGTCGAGGAGATCGAGCGGCGGGCGAACCGGACCGTGATGGAGGACCTCCATGTCCATCAGGAGTGGCCGGACCGCCACGAGGCCGAGGAGACCTACGGCTTTGACCTCTATCAGGGTGGCATTCCGGCCGGGCAGAACATCCGCCTGATCCACGTCGGCGAGGACGTCCAGGCCTGTGGCGGCACCCACGTCGCTCGCACGGGCGAGATCGGGGCGATCAAGATCCTCTCGACCGAACGCGTGCAGGACGGGGTCGAGCGACTCACCTTCGCCGCCGGCGAGGCCGCGGTCGAGCACGTCGAGTCGATGGAGCGGGATCTCCTGGCGGCTGCAGCAACCTTCGACGTCTCGCCGGCCGACGTACCGGCGACTGCCGAACGCTTCTTCGAGGAGTGGAAGGAACGCGGCAAGCAGATCGAACAGCTGAAAGAACAACTCGCAGAAGCCCGGGCCGCCGGAGCCGAGAGCGGCGAACGGGTCTCGGTCGGCGAGTGGGAGGCCGTAATCAAACGCCTGGACGTGGACATGGACGAACTCCGGGCGACGGCCAACGCCCTCGCCGAAGACGGCACGATAGCAGTGGTCGCAAGCGGGGTCGACGGGGCGCAGTTCGTCGTCGCCGCACCGGACGGGGCCCCGGTCAACGCCGGTGCGGTCGTCTCCGAACTCGCCAGTCGAGTCGGCGGCGGCGGGGGTGGCCCGGCCGACTTCGCACAGGGTGGCGGGCCAAACGTCGACGCGCTGGACGAGGCTCTGGAGGCAGTGCCCGAACTCCTGGAGTCACGGGCCGAAGCCAACTAGGCGCGGTCGATATCGAGTTCGTCCTGGAGGTCCTCGAACGCCGCCGACTCGGAGAGTTCCTCGAGCCGTTCCTTGAAGTGGTCCTCACAGAGTCCGACCCGGACACCGTCGGATTCGACGGTGACATCGGCGGTGCGCCCACAGTAGTGACACTCCATACGAGAGCCAAGCGGCCCGAGCACCCTGAACCTCACGGCTCGGGCGAAATCCGGGCCGCGATGGATTCGTAGTCCGCGCGATCGAGGCCGGCGGCCCCGATTTCGGTGCCGTGGGCGTCGCTCCCGCCAGTCACCAGCAACCCGTGGTCCTCGATAGCCGATTCGAGCAGCGGCTGGTCCACCACGTCAGCCCCGTAGGGATAGTACCGTTCGACCGCATCGAGCCGGCTACAGCGAGCGAGCGCGGCGGCCGGGTCGGCGTACCGAAACGGGTGGGCCAGGCTGAGCAGGTCCGCGGCCCCCGAGAGGAGTTCGACGCCGCGGTCGAAATCCGGGATCGCCCGCGGAACGAAACAGGGGCGGTCGGTCCCGATCAGGTCCTGGAACACCCTCTCGACCGTCTGGTAGTCCGCCTCCGGGTGCTCGACCACCGCCCGGGCGATGTGTGGGCGACCGGTTCGGCCGTCGATCCCGAGGTCGAGGTCGATGCCCAACTCGGCCTCCAGACAGGCCACGATCTCGTGAGCCCGTTCTCGACGATTCCGGGCCAACCGCTCGGTCTCAGCCCGGAGCTCGGGCGTCGGGTCGAGGCCATAGCCCAGCAGATCGATCCGCTGGGACGGAGTCTCCACCCGCAACTCGATGCCGTGCACGATAGTTACGCCGTCCCGCTCGACGACCGGCGCCTCGAGGTCGGGATGGGGCCGATCGTGGTCGGTCACGCCCACCACAGCCACTGACCCAGCCCTGGCGGCCCGCGGCACCGCCTCGATGGAGAGGGTGCCATCGGAGTTCTCGGTATGGACGTGGAGATCCGCATAGACCATACCGGACCGGGAACGGGCGAGTGCATACGCCTTTCGCCGGCGGAAATCGCCGATACATTGATAACCACACCCACACAAGTAGTGGGTACACTTCCCATGTCACTAGGTGCCTACGACGAGCAGGAACACGAGCGGCGTGAGCGGAAGAACTCGTCCGTCGACCTCTCGGAAGCGGATACCAGGTCGACCTATCACGGCTCGGTCGAGTTCGACTCGGGGGAGTCCGCCGAGGCGCTGCTCGATCAGTTCCACGAGATCAGCGACGGGTGATCGCCCCCAGTGTTTTCCCGGACGGGCCCCAGATCAGGGCATGACCCAGACGTGTGATGGGTGTGGCGTCGAGATCTCCGTCGCCGGCGGCATCGCGAACATCTGGTCGACGGAGCCGACTCACACGAGCGGTATGACCCTGGAACTACCCGACGGATCCGAGCACCTGCTCTGTTTTGACTGTATCGAGGCCCTGCCCGAAGAAGCGACGGCAGCCGACGTCGCAGCACTCGGGGACTCGTAGCTCAGAAAAAGGAGACGCCGTAGGCCAGGACGGAGCCGAGCATCAGGACGACCAGAAACAGCGCCATGAGTTGTTCACGATCCATACGGAATGGTTCTCCTGGAGCGAGTTAGCCGTTTCCCCGTCCTCGCCGACCCGTCGAGCAGGCCCCAGTCACTCGATCGGGACATCGAGCACAGGCCCAGTCACTCGATCGGGACATCGAGCACAGGCCCCAGTCATTCGATCGGCCCGTCGAGCAGGCCCCAGTCATTCGATCGGCCCGTCGAGCAGGCCCCAGTCATTCGATCGTGGCGTCGAGCACGATGTGGGTGACGCCCTCGCTATGGGTCTTCACCCGCCTGCGGTCGATTTCGAGCACGGTCCGGTTGGCCGCTTCGGCCGCCGTTTCGAGGCGCTCGACCGGCCGGTCCCAGAGCAGGGCGTCGGGAGTGGCTTCGTGCATGTGAAGTGTGCCGCCGGGTGCCAGAACCGCCATGGCCGGGTCGAGGTACTCGAAGGCGTCGTAGTAGCCCATCACGATTCGGTCGTACTGCTCGCCCGCCTCGGCGCGAACGGACACGACATCGCGACAATCTCCCAGCATGAGTTCCAGGCGGTCTGTCACATCGTTGAGCCGGGCGTTCTCCGAGAGGTACTGGAAGGCCGTGGGGTTCTTCTCGACGGCCGTGACCTGCGCGCCAGCCCGGGCCATCGGGAGCGAGAAGTAGCCGATGCCCGCAAACATGTCCAGGACGCGTTCGCCCGCTTCGACGACCTCGCCCATACGAGCCCGTTCGGTCTTGTTTCCGGGTGCAAACATCACCCGGGCGAGATCCAGAGCGTACTTCGTCCCGTGTTCTGTGTGGACAGTCTCGGTGTCGCCCGACCCGGCCACGACTTCCACTGTGGGCTCGCGTTTCTCGCCCGCGATCCCCGCCCGGTGGAGGACGGTGTCCGCGCCGCGATGAAGCTCCAGAAGCGCCTCGGCCACGGCCTCGCGACGCCCGCACTCCCCGAACTGGACGAGGATCACGTCGCCGATAACCGCCCAGGAACTCGGGGCGGCCTCGATCTCCGCGGGCGAGAACCCACGCGCTTCGAGCAGCGTCGGGAGATCCGACGCTCGGGGTTCCGGATCGACCTGTTCGATCACGTCCCGGACCCGGGTGGCAGCCGGGGGTTCGGTGACCGGGATCGCGACCGTCTCCTCGTCCTGTTCCACCAGGCGACGGCTCTCGTCGTGGATGCCTTCCTCCTGCAGCGAGGCGATGGCGACCTCGACGTCCGGTTTTGCGACGACTGCGGCGAGATTACTCATTGTCGGGGAGGACATAGAGGTCGCCGTCGATGCGAATCACGGAGACGGTTGTGGCGTCGGCGTCGAAGTACGACGGCCGGGGAACAGTTCGGGTCTCGGCGGTCTCGGGATCGAGCACCTGAACTGCATGTTCGTCGAGCACCGACACGACCGTCGTCTCGGCGGCGTCCTCGCGGTTGCCCACCAGTTGGGCATCGGGCACTCGACCGTCGTCGAAGGCAGTTTCGAATGGCTCCCCACTCCCCAGTTCCACCCCCTTGAGGTTGCCCCGCACGCCCTGGACCAGCACCGGGCCAGTAGCTTCAGGCACCGTGATGACATCGCCCGGCCGGAAGGCCGGCAGTCGCACGGCGTAGGTGACGCGGTAGACCTCGTTGCCGTCGCCGTCCTCGGTCACCAGGGTCTCGGAGTCCGAGATCGAGCCACCGAACTCCTCGCGGAGTTTCGTGGCCACCCGGCGTCCGAGTTTGGTGGTCGAAAGTTTGATGTTCGGACCGTGTCCCGAGTCGTTGACCTCCGTGACGAAGGCCTCGCGGTCGCCCCCCTCGGCCATCTCGGTCGTGATCTCGTGGGCCAGTTCCACGGCCCGGTCGGCTTCCGCCTCGCGTGGCCTGCGGCCGCTCGCCCGGACCTGGACGATGCTCGCATAGGAGTTGCCCGCGATGCGCCCACACCGGCGACAGGTGCCCCGGCCGATCGCGACCCGGATCGGTCGCTCGACGGTGAGTTCGCGGCCACGCACCACGCCCGTGAACGTCGCGTGCAACACGATTGTGTTGCGGTCGATCTGTTCGGGTTCGACCGTCCAGGAAACGTCCTCGGCCTCGCGGTGGACCGAAACGGCTGCGGTGGCCTCCTCGATCGCCACGTCTGTGAGGTCACGTGCGCCCACGTCGACCCACTTCTCGCCCCGCTTGACCGCCCCACACCGGGCACAGACGGTTACCTCGACGGTGTCGGGGGCATCGACCAGTTCGAAATCTTCGAGATAGCAGTCCGTACAGAGCCCGCGCTCCGAGGCCGCGGCCTGCTCGGGGTCGACGGGCGAACCACAGCGGGGACAGAAGACCCCGGACTCGGTCGTCATTGGCCCGGGGTAGGCCGTGGAGGCTGTTAAGTGGCCCGCGATGGGCCGGAAGGGGTTTCTACCTCGATGTGCAAACACCGCTCACATGGAGTGGAAATCGGACTGGGGACTGCGATTGCGGATGGGAGTGACGATGTTCCTCCTGTTTGCCCTCTACATCGTCTTCGCCGGCGTGATCACCGCCTATCTGGGTGGCGGCGCGACCATGATGTTGCTCTTCTTCGGTGGGTTCTCGCTGGTCCAGTGGTTCTTCAGCGACAAACTCACCCTCTGGAGCATGGGCGCAACAGAGGTCACCCAGGAGGAGTACCCACAGCTACACGCCACGATCTCGCGACTCTCACAGCAGGCAGACCTGCCAAAGCCCAAAGTGGCCGTCGTCGACTCCCAGGTGCCAAACGCCTTCGCGACCGGACGCTCGAAGAACCACGCCGCCGTCGCGGTGACGACGGGGATCATGCAGACCCTCGACGAGGAGGAGCTAGAGGGGGTCCTCGCTCACGAACTCTCCCACATCAAGAACCGCGATATGGCCGTGATGACGATCGCCTCGTTCCTCTCGACGATGGCCTTTATCGTCGTTCGCTGGGGCTGGCTGTTCGCCGGCGGCCGGAACCGCCAGGGCGGGGGGGCCCCGGTCTTCGTGGCGATCGCCGTGTCCATCGTGGTCTGGATCATCTCCTTCCTCCTGATCCGGGCCCTCTCGCGATATCGCGAGTACGCGGCGGATCGCGGGGCCGCGATGATCAGCGGGAAGCCCTCGAAACTCGCCTCGGCGTTGCTGAAAATCGACACCCGGATCGATCGGGTTCCCAAGGAGGATCTCCGGGACGAGGCCGAGATGAACGCCTTCTTCATCATCCCGATCAAGGCCGGGATCGTCGGCAAACTCTTCAGCACCCACCCCAGCACCGAGAACCGGGTCGAACGGCTCCGCGAACTCGAACGGGAACTGGAGACGGCCTGAGATGGGGCTGTTCGACAGATTTCGGCGGCTTTTCGGGAGCCAGGCCGAGGCTGATGCCACCCGGGACGCCGACCCGGACGACCTCTTCCAGTTGACCGCCGCCTCGGTCACGATGACCGTCGACCTGGATTATGAGCCGGGAGACACCGCCGGCCTGGTCTTCTCGGCGATGGACTCGACGGACTTCCAGGGCGCGCTGCGGGACGTCGAAGCCGTCCTGGAGGGGTCGGGCTGGTCGAGCGTGCACGAGGACGACCACGGGTACACCTGGGCCGTGGCGACCCGCGACGGCTTCGAGGAACTCGTCGCCGACATCTACGTGGCTGCCGATACGCTCGCCGACCGGGGCTACGGCGACCGACTCCTCGCCGCCGTCTTTCACTTCGAGCCCCAATCGAGTGGCCAGGACGTCTACTGGATCTACTCCTTCCGCCGTGGTTCGTTTTACCCGTTCGCCCCAAGTGGCCCGTCCGCCCGGGACGACGCTCGCGAGGTCAAACTCCAGTCGGTGATGGACGAGGAACTCGACGTGGAGGAGGACACGCAGTACTGGTATCCCCTCTGGCCCGACCGACGCGGATCCCATCCCTGGGAGTGACCGGCCGACTCGTTTTTCCCGATAAACGTTCCCGTTCGGCTCGAGTTATCACGGCTCCATCGGGCGGTTTCACTTTCACTTTGGTGTTTACGAGGGTTTATCCCCCGGGCCGAACAATCCGAGAGCATGGCAAGTGACGCGGATCTCGAGGAGCTGCCAGGAGTCGGGCCGGCGACGGCTGACAAACTCAAGGACGCCGGGTTCGAGTCCTACCAGGGCCTCGCGGTCGCCTCCCCGGGCGAGCTCTCGAACACGGCCGACGTGGGCGAGTCGACGGCGGCGGACATCATCAACGCGGCCCGCGAGGAGGCCGACGTGGGTGGCTTCGAGACCGGGAGTGACGTTCTCGAACGCCGCGAGCAGATCGGGAAGCTCTCCTGGATGGTCGATGAAGTAGATGAGCTCCTGGGTGGGGGCAGCGAGACCCAGTCCATCACCGAGGTCTACGGCGAGTTCGGGTCCGGGAAGTCCCAGATCACCCACCAGCTCTCCGTGAACGTCCAGCTCCCCGAGGAACACGGCGGACTGGCTGGCAGCGCGATCTTTATCGACAGCGAGGACACCTTCCGCCCCGAGCGGATCGACGACATGGTCCGGGGGCTACCCGATGCCACCCTCGAAGCGACGATGGAACAGCGCGAGATCGAGGGCGGACCGGACGACGAGGCGGCGATGGAGGAACTGGTCGAGGACATCCTCGACAAGATCCACGTCGCGAAGGCCTTCAACTCCAACCACCAGATCCTGCTGGCCGAGAAGGCAAAGGAGGTCGCCTCGGAGGCCGAGGACAGCGAGTGGCCGGTTCGGCTGCTCAACGTGGATTCGCTCACCGCCCACTTCCGGGCCGAATACGTGGGTCGCGGCGAACTCGCGGACCGCCAGCAGAAGCTCAACAAACACCTGCATGACCTGATGCGGATCGGCGATCTCTACAATACTGCCGTCCTGGTGACCAACCAGGTTCAGTCAAACCCCGACGCCTTCTTCGGTGACCCGACCAAGCCAATCGGCGGTAACATCCTGGGACACACCTCCACGTTCCGAATCTACCTCCGGAAGTCCAAAGGGGACAAACGCATCGTCCGACTCGTCGACGCGCCGAACCTCGCCGACGGTGAGGCCGTGATGCGTGTAGAAGACGGGGGCCTCAAGCCCGAATAACGCCGTTTTCTCCGTTTGCGGGTACACTCCAGGCAGCCAGCCCGTTTTGATATACTAAAGGGTTTCTCTATGGCCGGCGGATTCCTACAATGTTGGAATGAAAATGCATTACTACACTCGCACCCGTAGGGCCTCTGTGGTGAAAACAGAATGACCGGCTATGCAATCGTCCTCGCCTCCGAGGAGTTCGAGCGGGTACAGGCAGTGAGTATGATCGGAAGCGTCGCTGCCTCCTCGGACGTCCCCGTCGAGGTGTTCGTGACGATGAACGGACTCAACGCCTTCGAGAAGGACACGGTCGAGAACCTGGACTTCGAAGGCGGTCGGGTCGCCGAAGCGATGCTGGCGGCCGAGGACCAGCAGAGCCCACTTTTCACCGAGCAGCTGGAGAAGGCAAAAGCCATCGGCCCGCTCTCGGTGTACGCCTGTGAGATGGCCATGGACGTGCTCGGCAACGACCTCGACGATTACGTCGACGTCTTTGACGACACGCTTGGCGTCTCCGGGTTCCTGAATCGCGCACAAGACAAACAGATCATCTTCGTCTAACAACACAACAATGAGCGAATCCATCGAAGCTGACGAAACGGTAGACGCACGCGGCTCGGCCTGCCCGGGCCCCCTCATGGACCTGATCGGCAAGATCAAAGACGTCGAGGAAGGCACCGTCGTGGCCCTTCTGACCGGCGACGAGGGCTCGAAGAACGACGTTCCCGAATGGGTCGAAGAGGCGAACCACGAACTCCTCGACATCGACGATAACGGGGAGTACTACACGATCTACGTGAAAAAGACCTGATATGACAGCGCGAATCGTCATCGTCGGGGGCGGGAGCGGTGGCACGATCACCGCGAACCGCCTGGCCGAGGAGCTCGAACCGCAGATCGAGGCCGGCGAGGTCGAGATCACGATCGTCAGTGACAACCCGAACCACATCTACAAGCCGCTGTATCTGTACGTGCCGTTCGGGGAGGCGACCCTCGAAGACGCCAGCCGACCGCTGGTCGACCTGGTCGACCACCGGGTGAACCTGGTCTTCGAGCACGTCACCGACATCGACACGGACAGCAAGTCCATCGCGACGGCCGCCGGGTCCGAACTCGAGTATGACTACCTCGTGATGGCGACCGGCGCGATCCCCCAGCCCGAGGAGACACCCGGACTCGGGGACGACGAGCCGGGCCATCACTTCTACGGCCCGGAGGCCGCCGAGGACCTCCGGACGGCCCTGGCGAACTTCGACGAGGGGCATCTCGTCCTCTCGGTCATCGGCACGCCACACGTCTGTCCGGCGGCGCCGGTGGAGTTCCCCATGATCGTCGACCAGTGGTTCCGGGAACGCGGCGTCCGCGAGGACATCGACATCACGTACACCTACCCCATCCAGCGCCTCCACGGGGTTCGCCCCACGGCGGAGTGGATGGTCCCGCGATTCGAGGAGCGTGACATCGACTCGAAGACGTTCTTCAACGTCGACAGCGTCGAGGACGGCACGATCGAGACCCTCGAGGGCAAGGAACTGGACTTCGACCTCATGGTCGGGGTCCCCGAGTTCACCGCGTCCTCGCTCGTGCAGGACGCCGGCCTCGGCGAGGAGTGGATGGAAGTCGACCGTCACACGCTCGAATCCGACCACGCCGAAGACGTCTATGGCATCGGCGACGTGACCAACCTCCCGACCAGCAAGGCCGGCAGCGTGGCCCACTACGCGTCCGGCACACTGGTTTCCCGGATCGCGAGTGAGGTCCGCGGACAGGTCCCAACCGCCACCTTCGACGGCAAGACGATCTGTTTCATCGAGGCCGGCACGGAGGAGGGCACCTTTATCGAGTTCGCGTACGACCGCGAACCCGTGGTGCGGGACGAGAACCGCTTCCTCCACTGGTCGAAACTGGGATACAACGAGGCCTACTGGCTCACCGCCAGAGGGGTGATGTAAATGGGAGATGACATGGACGAACTCGAAGCCGAGTCCGAAGCGATTCAGGAGGCGGCCGACGCGATGGTCGAACTCCAGCAGGACGGAACTCTCGATGACCTCACCGAGGCGGCCACGGCCATCTCGCTTCTGGCCGACGCCCTCGACGACGAGATGGTCGTCGAGGTCGCCGGGCTGGCGAACGACCTGGGCCTGGTTGCCGGAAGCGCGAGTCAGACGAACACGATTCGCACGCTCCAGGCCATGATGGACGCGATGGACGAGGCCGACACCTTCGAGGATCCCGAGAAGGTCGGCATGATGGGCGCAGTGCGGAAAATGCGTGACGAGGACGTCCAGCGCGGGCTGGGCTTCCTGATGGCTTTCCTGGGTGCGCTCGGTCGACAGATCGACCGTCGTGCCGAGGCCTACGACCAGTCCTAGACCCTTACTCCGAGATTTCGGTCGTTTCCGGGTCGCGCTCGCCGCGATAGATCTCGATACCGTCCTGGACGACTTTCTCCGCGAGCACTGCACACTTGATCCGCATGGGGCTGATGTCCCCGCCGAGCATCTCGGTCATGTCCTCTCGATCCATCGCCTCGACTTCAGCAAGTGTCATCCCCGGCAGTCGCTCCCCGAGCATGCTCGCCGCGGCCTGGCTGATGGCACAGCCCTCGCCGTGGAAGGTCGCGGCCTCGATGGTCTCCCCGTCATCAGCGAGTTCGATGTCGAACTCGATCTCGTCCCCACAGGAGGGGTTGTACCCCCGGTGGCTGAAGGTCGGGGAGTCGAGTTCGCCGTAGTTGCGGGGGTTCTTGTAGTGATCCAGGATCTGCTGGCGGTACATGTCCGATCCCATACTCATGATTACACGGGGGTAGGCGAGCGGGGTACAAGGGTGCTACGGAGGGCCGAGTTTACGCGAAAATTTCTCGGGCCGTGTCCAGGCCTTCAAGGAGCACGTCGACCTCCTCGGTGGAGTTGTAGACATAAAAGGACGCCCGGGCCGAGGCGGGAATGCCGAGACAGTCATGCAGCGGCTGCGTACAGTGGTCACCGGCCCGGACGGCCACGCCGGCCTCGTTCAGGATCGAGGAGAGGTCGTGTGGGTGGACCCCATCGAGCGTGAACGAGACCAGCCCGCCACGGTCCTCGCCCGGTGGCGGCCCGTACACCGTCACGTCGTCCCGTTCCGCGAGACGCTCGTGGGCGTACTGGGTGATCTGCTCCTCGTGAGCCTGCACGCGGTCCATCCCGAGATGATCCAGATAATCGGCCGCTTCGGCCAGCCCGACCCCCTCGGCGATGGGCGGCGTCCCGGCCTCGAACTTCCAGGGCAGTTCGGCCCAGGTCGCCCCGTCCAGGGTGACCCGCTCGATCATGCCGCCGCCGAACTGGAAGGGCACCATCGACTCCAGCAGGGACTCCCGCCCGTAGAGCACGCCGATGCCCGTCGGGCCGGCCATCTTGTGGCCGGAGAAGGCATAGAAATCCACGTCGAGGGCGGCCACGTCCACCGGTCGGTTCGGCACGGCCTGGGCTCCATCGCCCAGGATCAGGGCGTCGTGCTCGTGGGCCATATCCGCGAGCGTGGACAGCGGGTTGACCGTGCCCAGCGTGTTCGAGACGTGGGGGACACTCACCATCTCGACGTCGTCGTCGATCAACTCGGCGGCCCGCTCCAGGTCGAGTCGCCCGTGGTCGTCGATCGGAATGTGCCTGACTTCCGCGCCGGTCCGCTCGGCCATCTGTGTCCAGGGGACCAGCGAGGCGTGATGATCCATCT
The DNA here is from genome assembly GCF_001886955.1 of Halodesulfurarchaeum formicicum. NCBI lineage: Archaea > Methanobacteriati > Methanobacteriota > Halobacteria > Halobacteriales > Halobacteriaceae > Halodesulfurarchaeum > Halodesulfurarchaeum formicicum. The sequence goes on from NZ_CP016804.1 coordinate 2,043,739, forward strand.
CTGTGAGGACCACGGCGGTCCCGGGTTCGAGGTGTTCCCGGCCCCAGGCCTGGGCGACCAGGTTCATCGACTCCGTCGTGTTCTTCGTGAAGACGATCTCCTCGCGGCCCGCGGCCCCGATGAAGCGGGCGATCCGGTCGTGGGCCTCCTCGTACTCGATCGAGGCCTCCATCGAGAGTTGATGGATGCCCCGATGGACGTTCGCGTTGTACGTCCGGTAGTACTCGTTCATCGCCTCGATGACCGAGGTGGGGGACTGGGTCGTCGCCGCGTTGTCCAGATAGACCAGTGGCGTGTCCTCGCCGACCGTCCGGGAGAGGATCGGGAAGTCCGCGCGCACGGCCTCGACGTCGAGTCCCTGGTGCTCCGTGGCCGTCATTGGCCCTCGATTGGGGACCGATCCCCAAGTGTCTCCCGGTGGGCTCGGGCGAACATCGCGGTATCACAATACTTTACCCGCCGAGTGGCGAAGTTCGGCCAACGAGGCCGCGTTGAGACTACTATGAGCGAACTCGACACACTCCCGGAGCAGGACGTCGTGGGAACGGACTGGGACTACCTCATCGTGCTGGACGCGGCCCGCTATGACACCTTCGAGCGGATCTACGAGGAATACCTGGACGGCGAACTGACGAAAGTCCGCAGTCCGGGCTCTGCAACGCCCGAATGGGCGACCAAGACGTTCACCGGCGACCACGAGTTGACCTACCTCTCGGCGAACCCCTTCATCAACAGCCTGGGCATCCCGCTCAACGAACTCAAGTGGGGAGCCTCCTCGGGCTACGAGTGGACCGCCACCGAGCACATCGACACCATCGTCGACCTCTGGCAGGAGGAGTGGGACGAGGACATCGGTGCGGTCACGCCGGGCGCGGTGACCGAGTCGGCTCGCAGACACCTGAACGAGGGCTATGACGGGCGCCTGGTCGTCCACTACCTCCAGCCCCATGCCCCGTTCATCCAGGAGGGAACCGGCCGGAAGATGAAGCGGATCAAGGCCGGCTTCGACGACGTGCCCGAGAGCGGCAATGCAAGCGAGACCGACCCGGAGACCCTGCTGGGACGGTTCCGGCGCTGGATCGAGCCGAAACTCGGCGACAGCGAACTGGCCCAGCGACTCGGGATGCTCGTCGAACTCGACGCCGCGAGCGCCACCGACCTCGTGAGCGGCGGCATCGAGGACACCCTCCGGGAGTACTACGAGGGGAACCTCCGACTCGCCCTGGCGGAGGTCGAGAAGCTCGTCGCGGAACTCGACGGCGAGGTCGTGGTCACCGCCGACCACGGGGAGGCCTTCGGCGAGCAGGGGGTCTGGGAGCATCACATCGAGACGTACATCCCGCCGCTGGTCGAGGTCCCCTGGCTTCGCGTGGAGTGATGTCGATCGAGGGGTCGCGGACGGTCGCCGGCTGGTTCGAGTCCGGTGGTGAGCGAGTGTGAGACGCCGCCAGGTCGCGTTCGTCGGATTTCTCGGCTCGCTCGCGGTGATGGGGGTGTTGCTCTCCTTCGTCGGGGTCGAACGCATCGGACAGGCCCTCTCGGCAGCGAACCCCCAGCTAGTCGGGCTTGTCGCGGCCTTCGGCCTCGCACAGATCACCGCCTGGGGCCTCTCCCTTCGCACAGTGCTTGGCTCGCTCGGCGTGTCCGTCAGCCGTCCCAAGGGGATCGCCCTGTACGCCTCGGCGATGTTCGCGAACAACGTCACCCCGTTCGGTCAGGCGGGGGGCGAGCCAGTCACCGCCTACGTGATCAACCGGGTGACCGACACGCGATACGAATCGGCGCTCGCGGCCATCGCGACCGTCGATGCGGCCCACATCTTCACCTCGATCTCGATCGCGGTGTTCGGGGCGCTTTTGACCGTCACTGTCTTCTCGCCGAACCGCAAGCTGACCCAGGTCGTGCTGGCCGTGTTCGGAATCGCGGCCCTGCTCACGGCCCTGGCCGGAATCGGGCTGCGGTATCGGCGGTCGATCATCGAACGGATCGAATCCCCGATTCAGCGGGGCCTCCACCGACTCGGCGAGGCGCTCCCGGCGGCCGCCTCCCGATTCCTGCAGGCGGCCCGGAAGCGATACGTTACGTTCAGGGCCGATCTGGGTCGAGTGGCGTCGGATCGGGTGACGCTCGTCACGGCACTTGGCTTTTCGAGTGCCGGCTGGCTCTTCGAGGTCGGGGCACTCGCGGTCGCGCTGTGGGGCCTGGGCGGCCCAGTCCCACTCGCGACGCTGTTGGTCGTCATTCCGGTCGGAAAGCTCGCCGGTTTCATGCCCCTTCCCGGCGGATTCGGGAGCATCGAGGCCACACTCGTGGCGCTTTTGGTTGCCACGACACCGGTCGATAGCGGCCTGGCGACCGCCGCCGTGTTGCTCCACCGGGCGGCGACTTACTGGCTGCCCACGCTTTTGGGCGGCGGCGTGTCACTCACTCTGGGTGCGCGGGCCCGGTTGGGGTAGCTACAGGCGGAGATACTGAGCGTGTCGGGTCTCGCCCACGTCGAGGACTCGCTCCTCGTCGACGAATCCCTCCTCGATGGCGAGGGCCACTGATTCCCGGCCGACGAGGTTCGCGATCGTCGCCCGCGAGAGGGCCTCCACGACGGTCTCGGTCTCGACTGGCTCACCGCCGTAGAAGTCCTCGGTGACCTCGATGGAGACCGAATCGTCCTCGAAGGTCTCGCCCAGCACCTCGGCGTCACAGACCGTGACCAGCAGCCCCTGATCCGTCCGTCGTTCCGAGAGGATCATTCCTGCTGGACGAGGCGCTCCTCTTCGGCTTCCTGCATCTCCGTCGCGGTCTCGCGCATCTCGGCGGCCTCCTCGTCGCGCTCGAGGCCTTCGAGGGCCCGGGCCTTCTCCTCGTACACGGAAGATTCGGTAAAGCCCAGGCGGATCGCGTTGTCCAGACACTCCAGGGCGTCCTCGTGGCGGCCCTGCTCGACCTGAATGAATCCGAGGTTGTACCACGCCTGCGGGACCCGTCGGTCGGCCTTGACGGCGTCCTCGGCGTGCTCGAAGGCGGGCTCGGTCTCGCCGCGCTCCCAGAGCGCGTAAGCCAGGTTCGTGTGGGCCAGGGCGGCGAACTCGCCGTCCTCGTCGACGTGCAACGCCTCGCGATGGGCGGAGACGGCGGCGTCCCACTCCTCGAGTTCGCCGTGGGCGATCCCCTTGCTGACCCAGGCCTCGGCCTCGCGGGTGTCGTCCTCGGCGTACCGGGCGGCCCGCTCGAAGGTCTCGACGGCCTGTTCGTGGCGGTTGATCGACATGTACTCGATGCCGACGTCGATGAGCTGGTCGGGATCGACCTCGTCGGCGGCGATGTTTCGGTCATCGAGCAGGTCCGTGAGCGCCCGGGAGTCCACCGGGTCGACCTGCGTGGGGTCCTCGACGTCGAGTTCCGGCGGATCCAGGTCGAACCCCTCGTAGGGCTCCTCGAATCCCTGGCCCGAAGAGAACTCGTGTCGCTCGTCGTCCTCAGTCATGTCGCCGGATATGAGAGACGGAGGGTTAAGGCCACCGGCCCGCGAAACGCCGCTATGCGACTGTTCGTCAGCGTCGACCTGCCGACAGCCTTCGCCGAGCCGATCGCCGACCTCCAGGCGGCCTTCGAGGGAGCCTCCGGACTCGACTTCACCGATCCCGAGCAGGCCCACGTCACGATGAAGTTCCTCGGAGACACCGATCCTGACCGGGTCGGGGAGATCACGACGGCCCTCGAAACCGCCGTCGAAACGGCGGGTGTGGGGCCGTTCGAGGCCACCTTCGAGGGGTTGGGCGTGTTTCCCTCCATGGAGTACATCAGCGTGCTCTGGCTCGGGGTGGGCCAGGGTGGCGAGCAGTTCCGGGCGTTACAGGCCCCGATCGAAGAGCGGCTGGTCGAGTTGGGCTTCGAACCCGAAACCCACGATTTCACGCCCCATGTCACGCTGGCGCGGATGAAACACGCGGGTGGCAAAGAACTGGTCCAACAACTGGTGCGCGAGCGAGAACCGACCGTCGGGACGACGACCGTGGAGGCCGTGAACCTGACCGAGAGCCGGTTGAAAAGCGAGGGACCGGTCTACGAGACCGTCGAGCGTGTCGAGCTCTGAGTGGGCAGCGGGAAACGGACAACGTTTTAAGGAGTAGAGACAGTATCTCAGCCCACCATGAGCAAGAAGACGAAGGCCAAGAAAAAGCGACTGGCCAAGCTGGACCGGCAGAACAGCCGGGTCCCGGCCTGGGTCATCATGAAGACCGACCAGGAAACCCAGCGCAACCCGCAGCGTCGCCACTGGCGGCGAAGCGACACGGACGAGTAACATGAGCGCGAGCGACTTCGAGGAGCGCATCGTCACGGTGCCCCTCCGCAAGGTCAACGCGTCGTCCAAGAGCAAGCGCGGGGACAAGGCCATGTCCCTCGTGCGCGAACACCTCGCCACCCACTTCAAGGTCGACGAGGATGCGGTCCGACTGGACCCCTCGATCAACGAGGCCGTCTGGGCCCGTGGCCGTGCCAACCCGCCGAGCAAGGTCCGCGTCCGAGCGGCCCGCTTCGAGGAGGAAGGCAGCGCGGTGGTCGAGGCCGAACACGCCGAGTCCTGAGAGTGCTTCGCACTGCATTCTACGGGTCGTCGTACGTCGGAGTCTACCTGGCCGCGACTGACGAGTTCGCGGTCGTGCGACCGGACCTCGACGCGGAGATCATCGACCCCGTCCGCGAGGAGCTTGCGGTTCCGGTCATCGAGACCACGATCGACGGGGCCGGTACCGTCGGGACACTCCTCGTGGCGAACCAAAACGGCATCGTCGTCAGCGAGCGCGTGACCGAGCGCGAGCGCGACCGGCTCACCGAGGAAACGGGGCTCCCGGTCGCGGGACTCCCGGGCCGGATCAACGCCGCCGGGAACGTGATCCTCGCCAACGACCACGGTGCGTACAGCCACCCGGAACTCTCCGCGGAAGCGGTCGAAATCGTCGAAGCGACCCTCGACGTGCCCGTCTCGCGGGGCGAACTCGGCGGCGTCGCGACGGTTGGCACCGCCGCCGTGGCGACAAATCGCGGCGTGCTCTGTCATCCACAGTCGACCGACGCGGAACTCGACGCCGTGGAAGCCGCCCTCTCGGTACCGGCGGATGTGGGCACGGTCAATTACGGCGGTCAGCTCGTCGGCTCGGGCCTCGTCGCAAACGCGACCGGATACGTGGTCGGCCAGGACACCACGGGCCCGGAACTGGGCCGCATCGAGGACGCTTTGGGCTACATCGACCAGTAGTCCCGAGTAGGAAGATACTTCCGACGCAAAACCCCCTTTTCGAGCATGAGTATGGGAGGCGGCGGTCAGCTTCAGGCGCTTCAGCAGGAGATGGAGGCACTGCAGGAGCGACGTGAAGAACTCGAAGCGGAAGTCGAATCACTCGAAGAGGAGAAACGCGAGATCGACGAGGCCATCGACGGCCTCGACGCGCTCGAAACCGGTGGGACCGTGCACGTCCCGCTCGGCGGGGACGCCTTCGTCCGCGCCACGATCGAGGACGCCGACGAGATCGTCGTCTCGCTCGGGGCGAACTTCGCGGCGACCGAGGACCGCGAACAGGCCGCAGAGACCCTCGAAACCAAGAAGGAACGAGTCGACGAGCGCATCGAGGAGCTCCGGGAAGAAGAGTCCGAACTCGACGAGCAGGAGCAGCAGCTCGAACAGCAGGCCCAGCAGGCCCAGCAGCAGATGCTCCAGCAGCAGGCCCAGATGCAGGGCGACCAGCAGGAGTAGGATGTTCGACGGGCTGAAGGAGAAGCTGGGCGCGTTCCGGGAGGACGCCGCGGACGTCGCCGAGGAACAAGCGGACGCCCAGGCCGATTCGGAGGCCCCCGACGCAGCCGCCGAGGAGTCGGCGGATCCCTCGTTTACTGACCGAGCCAAATCACTGGCGACCGGCAAGGTCATCCTCGACGCCGACGACCTGGAGGGCCCGCTCTGGGACCTCGAGATGGCACTGCTGGAGAACGACGTGGAGATGGAAGTCGCCGAGGAGATCCTCGACGGCATCGAGGCCCAACTTGTCGGCGAACAGAAGACCATCACCGACAGCACGGAGTCCCTGATCGAGGACGCCCTGCGCGAGGCCCTGCTGGATGTCGTCTCGGTGGGGCAGTTCGACTTCGTCGAGCGGCTGACAGTGGCGGACAAACCGGTCGTCATCGTCTTCACCGGCGTCAACGGCGTCGGGAAGACCACGACGATCGCGAAGCTCTCGAAGTACCTCGAATCGCGTGGGTTCTCCTCGGTGCTCGCAAACGGGGACACCTACCGCGCCGGGGCGAACGAGCAGATCGAGGTCCACGCCGACCGGCTGGATCGAGAGCTCATCAGCCACGAACAGGGTGGGGACCCCGCGGCCGTGATCTACGACGCTGTGGAGTACGCCACGGCCAACGACATCGACGTGGTGCTGGGGGACACGGCCGGTCGACTCCACACGAGCGACGACCTGATGAGCCAGCTCTCGAAGATCGACCGGGTCGTCGAACCCGACCTCACCATCTTCGTCGACGAGGCCGTCGCCGGCCAGGATGCGGTCAACCGCGCGGCCGAGTTCGACGACGCCGCGAACATCGACGGCGCGATTCTCACGAAGGCCGACGCCGATACCCACGGCGGCGCGGCCATCTCGATCGCGAAGGTCACTGGCGCACCGATCCTCTTTTTGGGCACCGGCCAGGGCTATGACGACCTGCAGGTCTTCGACCCGGAAGCGGTGGTCGAGGAGTTGCTGGGCGAGTAGTCGGGCCGAAACGCTTTCGGGGTCGGCCACGAGGGGTCTGTATGGACGAGGACTACGACGAGCTCGTCAGCTACCTCACGCCCCGTGAGGAGACCGAGTCGATGAAGCGCTATCAGAACACCACCTCGATCCCCTGTCCGGTGTGTGATGAGCCCTTCGCCGACCTCGTGATCGTCACGGGCCAGAGCACGAGCCTGGAGCTCTCAGAGCCACTGGACATCTGTGTCTCCCGAACCTCGGAGCAAAAGCCGATGCTCTTTACCCATCAATAATCGGCGTCGAAATCAGTCTCGGGAGCCACGGCCGCGACGGTGACAAGCGAGCGTTCGGTCCCGTTCCGACCGAAGGCGACGACGGTCGCCGGCTCCCAGGGTGGCACCGCCACCAGCACCGTCGCGTGCAGATCGTCCCGCATGCTCAACTCCGGGTTCCCGTCGGGATGGGAGAGAAAGCGGGCCTGTGTCTGCCCGGCCGGCGTCCCGAGGTCGACGCCGAAGACGAACTCCAGTGCGTTGCCCACGTCGGGGAAGTAGAAGTCCGAGAACACCGGCGTGTCGGGCTCGAGGTCGTCAAGTCGGCGAACCGACCCGTCGCTTTTGGCCTCTGCAGGGGCCGACTGGGGGTCCAGATCGGCAGCGGCAGTCGCTGAAAGCGAGACGGTCACCGACTGTGGACTCGCGTCGGCCGCCAGTTCGAGCAACACCGCGAGCAGCGGCCGCGTGATGAAGACCGGCGTCTGTGACACACCCTGCCTTCGACGCACAGCCGGATAAATCGGCCCCTCCCCCGTGGGCACACGGTTAGACCTTTACCGCTCGGCGAGCCTACTACGGGTAACAAGATGGTACTCGACGATCTCGGGAGTTCGCTCAGGTCGACGCTGGACGACCTCAGAGGGAAATCCCGTATCAGCGAGGAGGACGTCGACGAGGTCGTCACCCAGATCCAGCGATCGCTGCTCCAGGCCGACGTGGACACGGGCCTGGTGATGGACCTCTCGGACGCCATTCGCGAGCGCGCCCTGGACGAGGAGCCGCCGGCCGGGACCACGGCCCGGGATCACGTCCTGCGGATCGTCTACGAGGAACTGGTCGATCTGGTGGGCGAGTCCACCGAGGTCCCCCTCGAAGAACAGACGATCCTCCTGGCCGGCCTCCAGGGCTCGGGAAAGACCACCACCGCCGCCAAGATGGCCTGGTGGTTCTCGAAGAAGGGCCTGCGGCCCGCGGTCATCCAGACCGACACCTTCCGCCCAGGGGCCTACGACCAGGGCAAGGAGATGGCCGAGCGTGCGGAAGTCGACTTCTACGGCGACCCGGACGCCGACGACCCGGTTCAGATCGCCCGGGACGGCATGGAAGCCACGGCCGAAGCCGACGTTCGCATCGTCGACACCGCCGGTCGCCACGCCCTGGAGGAGGGGCTCATCGGCGAGATCGAGGCCATCGCGGCCGCCGTCGAACCGGATCGCAACTTGCTGGTGCTCGACGCCGCGATCGGCCAGGGGGCCAAAGAGCAGGCCCAGCGGTTCGACGAGGCCATCGGGATCGACGGCGTCGCCATCGCCAAGCTCGACGGGACGGCGAAGGGTGGCGGCGCGTTGACCGCCGTCAACGAGACGGACTCGACGATCGCCTTCCTGGGGACCGGCGAGACGGTCAAGGACATCGAGCGGTTCGAGCCCTCGGGCTTCATCTCCCGGCTCCTCGGGATGGGCGATCTCAAGCAGCTCACCGAGCGCGTCGAGCGCGCCATGGAGGAGACCGAGGCCGAAGAGGAGGACTGGGACCCCGAGGACATGCTGGAGGGGGATTTCACCCTCAAGGACATGCGCCACCAGATGCAGGCCCTCGACCGGATGGGGCCGCTCTCCCAGGTCCTTGACATGGTGCCCGGGCTCGGAGGGGGCATGATGGACCAACTCCCGGACGAGGCCATGGACATGACCCAGGAGCGCATGCGCACCTTCGAGGTCATCATGGACTCGATGACCGAAGACGAACTGGAGAACCCCCGGTCGATCGGTGCCAGCCGGATGAAACGGATCGCCGCCGGCAGCGGCACCGACGTGGACGACGTGCGCGAACTCCTCGAGCAGTACCGGATGATGGAGCGGGCGCTCAAGCAGTTCCAGGGCATGGGCGATGCGGACATGGAGCGGATGATGAAACAGATGCAGGGCGGTGGCGGGCCCGGCGGCGACCTCGGGGACATGGGGCCGCTCGGATAAGGCCAGTCCCGGGTTTCGGACGGACCCTTTTTGCCCGGTGCGAACGTCGTACCGACGATGACAGTCGCCTCGCTGGCCCGGGCAGCCTACCGCGAGGCACTCGGCCCGCTCTTGGTGGCCGCCGTCGGGGGCCTGTTCGCCGGACTCGTGCTGACGGGTATGGAGGCGGATCTGGAGCGGACTCGTGGCCTGTTGGTCCTCGTGCCGGCCCTGCTGGCCACCCGGGGGAACGTCTTCGGGGCCTTCGCCGCGCGGATCGCCTCCGGACTCCACCAGGGGCTCGTTGGCCCCGAACTGCAGATGGACGACGAGCGGCTGCAGGCGGCGACCGCCGCGGCCTCGTCGAACAACCTCCTCGCGAGCGGATTCGCCGCGGTTCTCACCGTCCTGGCCATGCTCGCGCTCGGCCAGGGGGTGGCCCCACTCTGGGAGCTCCTGGCAATCGCGCTCATCGCGGCGTTTCTCTCCGGGCTCGCGCTCGCGGCCGTCGTCATCGGCGTGATGTTCCTGGGTTTCCGGCGTGGGATCGACCCCGACACGCTGGTGGGGCCGCTCGTGACGACCACGGGGGACGTCATCGGCATCGCCTTCCTGTTGCTCGCGGTCCGGATCGTCGTCGGGGGGGTCTAGATGCAGTCCCAGCCAGGCAGCCACTGGACGTTCCGGTCGATCTCCCGGGCCACCCTGCCGACGCTCACGCTGCTCACCGCCGTCGCGGTCGGCTCCGGGCTGCTACTTGCCACCTTCGAGGAGGCGCTCTACCAGTACCCCTCGCTTTTGATCCTCGTCCCGGTCACCATCGGAACCGCCGGGAACCTGGGCAGTTTGCTCGCCTCGCGCCTCTCGACGGCGTTTCACCTGGGCACGCTCTCCTTTCGCTTCCGCGACGAGCAGTTGGGTGGCCACTCGTTGGCGACGGTGGCCCTCGCACTCACGCTCTTTCCCCTCGTCGGGGCCGGGGCCTGGATCCTCGCGCTCGTGACTGGGCGGGTCGTCCTCCCGCTCTGGCGGGTCGTCCTCATCTCGACGACCAGCGGGGCTGGCCTCGCTGTCGTCGCGATCGTCGCCACCGTGCTGACGACCTACGGGGCCTACCAGGCCGGCCTGGACCCCGACGACGTGGTGATCCCGGTGGTCACCGTGCTCGCGGACGTGTTCGGGGTCGTCATGCTCTTTCTCACCGTGTCAGCCTTCACCTGATCAGGACAGTGGGGTCCCGTCCTCGGTCGCCGGCGCGAGGTGATCGATGAAGGTCTCCACGTCGGGTTCGTGGACGGTCACCGCGACCTCGATCGCGCCCAGTTCGTCCGGCCGCCCCACCGAGAAGGTGATCACGTCCTGACGAGCGGCCTGTTTTTTCAGTTCGAAGGCAAAACCACGTGGCCCCGCTCGCTCGAAGAACTCCTGGCGGGCGGTGTCGAGGATCCGCTGTTCGAAGAGCCGCTCCCGGAAGTGGGCTAGCTGATAGCTGGTCGCCCGCACCCGGTCCTCGGCCACCTCGATTTCGGCTTCCGGGAAGAGTTCGGCGACGGCCTCGGCGACCCGGTCGGGGACCTCGGTCTCGTTGACGGGGGCCTCCACGGTCACCTCGATCCGGGAGACAAAGCCCTCGATGGCCTCCTCGAAGACCTCACTTGCAGCGTCCCGGAAGGCCGACAGCGAGGCGTCGTTCTCGATCGTAACCTCGGCACCATCCATCGCCTCACGGATGCCAAAGCCCAGTTCCCGTTCGTCCCGATCGGCGAGGGTCTCCCCGCCCGACTCGGCCCCGGAGTCGCGGTTGCGAACTTCCAGGCGTTCGGCGCGGAGTTCGTCCGGCGCGGTGATCGCCACCAGTCGGAAGTCATCGCCGAAGGCGTCCTCGAAGCGCTCGACCTCGTGGCCCGACCGGATACCGTCGACGACCACCGCGTCGTGATCCCGGCGAGCGTCTCGAATCGCGGGCAGCGCGCGGTCGGCGATAGCCGCCAGGCCCTCCTCCTCGCGGAGGGCCTGGGCCACCTGGCCGTGGTCGGCGCTGGGGTCAAGCCCCCGCTGTTCGGTCTCTTCGCGGACGATATCCCCCAGGGTGATCACCGGCAGGCCGAGTTCGCGGGCCACCGTCGCGGCTTCGCTCTTGCCGCTGCCCGGCAGGCCGACGATCCCGATAACAGTCATTGCTCCGGGATAGACGGGGCCGGGTCTTTTTGGTTCCGCTCCGGGCCGGTTGGCGAGTGTAACACATATTACGCCGGGCACCGAACGCGAGTTCGAGGGCACGTAGCTCAGTCCGGACAGAGCGTCGGACTTCTAACCCGGGCAGCCTGGCTGTGTGGGGGAGACATCCGACGGTCGCGGGTTCAAATCCCGTCGTGCCCGCTCTGCGACGAACGAAGGTGAGGAGCAGCGGCACACGAGATTTGAATCAGGGAGGAGCTTTGCTCCGACCATGGTTCGAATCCCACCGTGCCCGTGTTCTCCCGTGAGCGAAGCGAGCGGAGAACCGGCTGCGGATTCGAAGTACGGAAGACGCGAACGAAGTGAGCGTCTTCAGGTGGTTCGAATCCCACCGTGCCCGTGCAGCGAGTGAAACGAGCGAACCGGCACGCAGGGGATTCGGGCCCTGGAAGAGGAGCGACCATCGGGAGCGAGTCTTCCTTCGGTTCAAATCCCACCGTGCCCGCGTTGCTGAAAATCGATCCCAATCCTACCCTACAGTCGAATCCACACCCAGCAGATACCCACCAAAGACCACCGCCCAGAGCAGGAGCGGATAGGCGACCCAGCGCTCCACGCCGCCGGAGCCGAGGAAATCCAGCGGATGGGGCACGCCAGCGATACCGAGCGCGATCAGGCTCACGAGAATGGTAAGGGAAATCCCACCCAGGAGCCCACAGAGCACCGCGAAGGGGCGGTCTACGATTCGGACCGAATAGATGGCCGTCAGGCCACCCGCGAAGAAAGTGAGCAAGGCGGCGAGTCCATGCCAAGGGGTGACATTTCCCGGGAACAGGCCGACCCCCAGCGCGCCGAGGCCGAACACGCCGAGCAGGACGGGGAAGTCCGCCCGACCGATCGCCCGGTACGCGAAGTACGCGGCGACCAGCAGGCAGAGCCCCGAAATCACCATCGTGGAGTTGAAGATCGTCGCGGCCGGCTCGTGGATGACCGGGTTCGGGGGGCGTGTCGAACCGAGGTCGCTGATGTCCTGGCGAGTGGAGTAGTTCGGGTAGAGCACCTCGCCGGTGATGATCCCCATGAAGGCGAGGATTCCTGCGAGAGCGGTCCCCAACCCCGCGAGCGAGCGGGCGGACATCCCCTGGGTCGGTACCGGCCCCGTGTGATTCTCAGCTGTCATACCCACTACCTATGAGTGGAGTGACAGTAAAGGAGCGGGCCGATTCTCCGAAACTGGTGACCGAACGGAGGCTCAGGCGAGCAGCGCCTGTGCTCGCGGCACGAGTTGTTTGATCCCGAGCAGGTACACCCCGACGAACAGCGCCCAGGCACCGATAAAGAGTTCCCAGGCCCCGAGGGCCAGGCTCCCGGTCATCATGTTCGACAGCGCGGCCTGTTCGCCTAGCAATCCGAGGGCGGTAAACAGCGTTGAACCGATCGCGACCGCCACAAGCGAGACGAGTTCGCCCGCGAAATCGGCGACGAGTTCGTTCATGGCGGGCGAATGGGTCACCCGCCTATCAATCTTTCAGCTGGCCGGTCGGACTACTCCTCGATCGTCAGTTCGCCTTCCTCGGGCGTGCTCGCGGGCGTCCGCCAGACCAGTTCGAGTTCGATGCTCTGTTTGGCCTCCGTCTCGCCCGCCGAGAAGTCCGACTCACCCTCCAGCTTGAAGGTGACCGGATCGGTCGGGTTCAACACCACCTCCTTCCCCCCGAGGTCCAGACAGACGGCGCCATCGGCTTCCAGCTGGTCGGCGAGATCCCGCAGGTAGAGGGCGATCTGCTTGCGAGTCTTTTCGGCTTCGGTTTCGAGTTCTCCCATGCTACATCCTACGCGCGGCTCGGGCTTAAAACCATAAGTAGAAATAACTTACAGCAGGTCCGACACGTCTTCGAAGTCCGCCCCACAGTACGGGCAGCGATAGGAGGTCTCGAAACCCTCCGGTTTCGCGACGGTTCTCGTTTCGAGTTCGTGCATCGCGATCGCACGATCACACTCCGGGCACTCGATATCGGGCACGGCGAGCCGTATGGGCTGGACGGCCTTGAAGGATTGCCCGGCGATCAGTCGCTCGTGACCGAAAGCGAGACTGGCGTCGGGTTCTGGAAGTTGTCACTGACCGGGCAGCGTGCTTCGACGGTCTCGAGCCAGTCCGCCAGGGTCGCCTCGTCGGCCGGGGAGTCGACCGTCAGGTCGACCCGCACGTCCTGATACCCCGCACGCGGCTCCTCGGCCCGACCCATGAACTTCCGCGGGTCGAGGTCGCCCTCGATGGAGACGGCGATGTTCCGGACGGTGATGTCCATCTCCTCGGCCACGGTGTGGCCAACGACGTTCAGACAGCCCGCCAGCGCCCCCAGCATGTACTCGACGGGGTTCGGGCCGGCGTTCGTGCCACCGACGTTGGTCGGTTCGTCGACGGAGAACTCGAAGTCCCGGGCCTCGATAACCGTGTGCGTCGCGGTCTTGCTCTCGGCCGAAATCGAGTACGAAACTGTGTGTTCACTTTTCGCGTCTGTTTCTGCCATACTCCCACTTTGGAGCCCAAATGCCCTATATTTGTCCATCGAGGTGGCGATTGGGTGTGATAATGTTTCATGGAAATAAGTGACACGATCGCAGAGCGGGCCGGCGAGCGGACCGTCATTCGTTTAACGGCCGCCCACCCAGCATCGGATATGATCGACTTGCGAAGTGATACCGTCACCCGCCCAAGCGACGAGATGCGCGAGGCCGCGGCCGACGCTGCGGTCGGTGACGATGTCCACGGAGACGATCCGACCGTCGCGGAACTCGAAGCCCGGGCCGCGGAGATCGTCGGGGCCGAGGCAGCACTGTTCGTCCCGTCCGGGACGATGGGCAACCAGATCGCCGCCCGGGTCCACACCGAGCGTGGGCAGGAGGCCATCACCGACCGCGAGAGCCACGTCGTCCGATACGAGCGGGCCGGCTTCGCCCAGCACTCCGCGCTCCAGATCCGGACGATCGACGCCGAACGGGGGCTACCGACGCCCGAACAGGTCGAGGCGGCGTATCTGGAGGGAGGACTCCACCGGCCCGAAACTGGCCTGCTCAGCCTGGAGAACACGCACAACGCGCGTGGCGGCCTGGCCCTCGATCCCGACGCGTTCGCCGAGACGGTCGCGGCCGCCCACGACCTTGGCGTGCCCGTCCATCTCGACGGGGCCCGGGTGTTCAACGCGGCCGTCGCGAACGACGTCGACGTGACGGCGTACACCGAGCCCGTCGACTCGGTGATGTTCTGTCTCTCGAAGGGGCTGGGTGCGCCGATCGGGTCGATGCTCGCGGGGTCGGAGGCCTTCATCGAGGCGGCGATCGGCATTCGAAAGCTCCTGGGCGGCGGGATGCGGCAGGCCGGCATGGTCGCCGCGCCGGGCCTGCTGGCGCTCGAAAACCGGGATCACCTGCAAACGGACCACGAGAACGCTACGACGCTCGCGGCCGGCCTCGACGAAATCGAGGGGCTCGCGGTGACGCCGCCGGAGACCAACATCGTGCTCGCGGACACCGCCGGGCTCGACGTGACCGCGTCGACGTTCCTGGAAGCGATCGAGGACGAAGGCGTCCAGGCCTCCGAGTTCGGCCCCTACACCGCTCGCTTTGTCACTCACTGGGACGTGACTGCTGCGGACATCGAGGCGGCGATCGAAGCCGTCCAGACGCGGTTCTGATCAGCGATCCCGGCTCCGATCGACGCCCTCCTTGAACCCGAGAACGGTGCGACGGATCATGAGATAGATGAAGAAGAAAAACAGGAGCAGTGCGGCCAGTATCAGGTAGAAGACCGGTCCAACGTCGACCATGTTCGAACCTGGGGTTGGCAGGGACAAAGCCGTTTCGTCGGACACTCAAAGACGCGTTTGAGGCTCCGCCGGGGATTTCTTGAACGGGTCCCTCATGTCACCCGGGGCGAACCCGTTTCCCCACCGCCCGGGTTCAGTGCCCACTCGTGCCGTTCCCGCCCGCTACTCGGCCCTCCAGCCGAGCCGACCGCTTTTCGGCGCCCGTCGTGTCCCGGATCGTGAGCCTGAGCGCCCCCTCGCGCTTTTCGAGGGTTGCGTAGGTCGGGTCACCGCCCCTGGGATCGGCGTGGCTCCCCGGATTGAGGAGGGCTGGCCCGTCCCCAGTGTGCAGATGCGGTCGATGGGTATGTCCGGAGATCACCAGATCAGCGCCCCGCTCGGCCCCGAAATACGTGAGGCCGGTTTGCCCCCCGCGCTGGGTGTGGGTCACCGCGACCGTGAACGCCCCGGTCGTGAGCGTTCGAGCCGTCGGGAGCCGGTCCTGGACCCCTGGCTTGTCCCGGTTGCCGGCCACGGCGACGAGCGAGGAGGCAACCGACTGAAAGCCATCGAGCACCGCCTCCGTGGTGAAGTCTCCCGCGTGAATCACCCGGTCGGCGCTCCGGACGGCCTCCCGAAGCGAGCCCGTGAGTCCGGGTCGCTCGCTTCGATGTGTATCCGAGACGACCACGATCATGGACGAGGTCGGCGGGCCAGGCACCTGAGAGTTTCCACCGACTCCCGTGGGAAGAGGTTTATACCGGAGTGGGCGTGACTGGGGAACGTGGCAGCCGAGTACGAACGGTTCTTCCCGAAACCCGAGCCCTACCCGAATCAGGCCGAGGCGATGGACGTCATCGCCGACGCCCTGGAGGTCGGCCGGGACGTGCTCTTCGAGGGGGCCCCGGGCACCGGGAAGACCCTCGCCGCCCTGGCACCGTCACTCGCGTACGCGCGGGAACACGACAAGACCGTCGTCATCACGACGAACGTCCACCAGCAGATGCACCAGTTCGTCGAGGAGGCCCGCGAGATCCACGCCGAGACGCCCATCCGGAGTGCCGTGTTCAAGGGCAAATCCTCGATGTGTCACATCGACGTAGGCTACGAGGAGTGTCAGGTCCTGCGGGATACGACCCGGGATCTGGTCGAACTCGAGGAAGAACTCGACGAACTCAAAGATCGCGAACGACGGCTGCTCGATCAGGCCCAGGCCGGCTCGGAGTCGGCGACCGAGAAGCGCCAGTCGGTCCTCGAAGAGATCGAAGCGCTCGAAGAACAGCGGGCGAACCTGGAGGACTCGAACACCTGTGAGCACTACCGGACGAACCTGACCCGGGCGGGGGACGCCTTTGTCTCCTGGCTCTTTGACGACGTGCGCACGCCGACGGAAGTCTATAGCTACGCCGAGCAACAGGGTGTCTGTGGCTACGAGCGCCTCAAAGAGGGGCTGGACGGCGTCGAGTTGGTCGTGGCGAACTACCACCACCTCCTCGATCCGGTCATCCGCAGCCAGTTCTTCCGGTGGCTCGACCGGGACCCCGAGGACGTGATCGCGGTCTTCGATGAGGCACACAACGTCGAGGACGCCGCCCGGGACCACGCCACCAGAACGCTGACCGAGAACACGCTGGCGGAGGCCGCAAACGAGGCCGGGGATGTCGAGGACTCGCGGGCCGACGCTGCACTCCGGATCATCCAACCCTTCCAGGACGCCCTGATCGAGACCTACGAGGCGAATCTGGGGTTCGGCGACCGGGAGCGGGTCGGGTCCACCTGGCAGGACGTGCCGGTCGCGAACGAGACTGGCCGGGACGATCTGACACGGGCGTTCCTCGACCGGTACACCGGCCCCGGGATCAGCACGGATCTGGACGAGGCGCTGAAACTCGGGACGGCTCTGGACGAGGAGTACGAGACGGCCTACCGGGAGGGAGACGCCGACACCCGTCGGGAGTCCCAGACACTCGCTGCGGCGGACTTCATCGAGGGCTACCTGGAAGAGGGCGACGAGACCGGGCAGTACCCCACACTCGGCATCAGACGTGACGAGTCGACGAACGAGGTCTACGGCCGCGCGGAGCTTTTCAACTGCATCCCGCGTGAAGTGACCGAGACGCTCTTCGAGGAGGTTCACGCGACGGTCCTGATGAGCGCGACCCTGCGACCCTTCGACGTGCTCTCGGAGGTCCTCGGACTCGATGACCCCGCCGAACTCGCCTTCGGGCTGACCTTCCCCGAACAGAACCGCCGGACGTTCGCGGTCGACGTGCCGCCGCTTTTCGCCAGCCGGCGGGATGATCCCGGCATCCAGGAGGTCCTCACGGACACCCTCTCGGACGTGGTCCGGTTCACCCCCGGGAACACGCTGCTCTTTTTCCCCAGTTACGCCGAGGCCGAGCGGTACTACGACCGACTCTCGGGGGCACTCGACGCCACGCTCTTCCTCGACGAGCCGGGGGTCGCCGTGGAGGAGAAGCGACAGTCCTTCGTCGAGCGGACGGACGGCGTGCTGTTCACCTCCCTCTGGGGCACGCTCGCGGAGGGGGTCAGCTTCGACGGCGACGACGCCCGGTCGGTCGCGGTCGTCGGCGTCCCGTATCCCCGCCTCGACGAGCGCAGCGAGGCCATCCAGGATGCCTACGACGAGGTGTTCGGCGACCGCGAGCCCGAGGCCGGCTGGCGCTACGCCGTCGAGATCCCCACGGTCAGGAAGACCCGACAGGCACTGGGACGGGTGATCCGATCGCCCTCCGATATCGGCGTCCGGGCGCTCATCGATCGCCGCTACACGCCAGCATCCCGGACACAGCTCCCGGACTACACGGTCAATCCCGACTTCCCGCCCGAGGAACGGGCCGAGCTGATCGACGTCGAGCCGAGCAAGCTGAAGTACGCGATGTTGAACTTCTTCCGGGACCGGGACGCCTGGGACGGACAGCCGCCGACGCCCTGATCAGGCGGGCAGCGAGATCGACTCGACCCGCTCGCTGTGATCGCTGTCGTAGAGTTCGAGCGTGTCGACGGTGAACCGGACCGGCTCGATCTCACGCTCCAAAAGCGAGTCAGCAGCCGTCGCGGGCCCGTCACGGGCCAAGGTAACGTGGGGGGTGTACGTCCCCTGACCCTCCAGCCCCTCGATCGCCCCGAACTCGTCGACGAGCCGCTGGTGGAGCTGGGAGAGGCCGGGGCTCTCGACCGCCAGATAGGCAACCGGGGCGGTCCCGGTCGGTGGCTCGCGAAAGACATCCAGCCCCGTGATTTCGGCCTCGAAGGCGGGCGCCCCGTCGAGGGCCGCTCGGGCCCGCCGGGCGTCCTGCAGATACTCACGCCGGTTTGCCGCCGGGAGCCGTTTGAGTACGAGCGTTCGGCTCCGTGCGGGCCGGATTCGCTCGAAGGACGTGAGCGCGGGTCGAAGCTCACGGGCGAGGTCCCGGACGGCAGGCGGAACCGGGACGTTGACGCTGTACACAGCCGGCGTAGGCATGCGTCGGGTAAAAATTCGCCGGCCTACAGGAGGTCCCGGAGCAGTCGGAGCGCGACCAACCCCAGGACGGCAAAGACCAGCAGGCCGACCGAGAGCCAGATCAACCGCCCGAGCACCCGGACGAACGCCCCCAGGACCACGAATCCCACGACGAACGCCGCCACCGCCAGCAGCACCTTGAGGACCGTCATCGTGTCGAGACCGGACTGATTCATTGGGCGGGCGTATGGGAAGCCGCCTTAAAAATCCGGCCACCGACGCGTGATCGCCTGCCACGCAAAGAGAAGGATTCAAATAGTCCGACTCGATATGAAGACATACGATGTTCCCCCCGAACGCACGGCGTCGCTCGCAGGCCCGTACCCGGGGGCCCCTTCTTTCCGTTTCTCGACGACGAGCGGGGTCTCGCTGACCCCAGAATCATCCACACCGTCCTGATCTGTCGCCACCCGCGAGTTGTTGGGGGATCGTCCGTCGATCAGTGATCGTCGAATTACCAACCCACACCACCATCACAATGACACAGAACACCGTCGTGCTCGCCTTCTCGGGCGGGCTCGACACGACCGTCACCGTCCCGCTGCTGCAAGAAGAGTACGGCTACGACGAAGTCGTCGGCGTCACCGTCGACGTCGGCCAGCCCGAAGCCGAGTTCGAGGAGGCCAAAGCCACCGCCGAGGCACTCGACGTCGAACACTACGTCGTCGACGCCACCGAGGCCTTCGGCGACCTCCTCATGGACGCCGTCAAGGCAAACGCCACCTACGAGGGCTATCCCCTGGGGACCGCCCTGGCCCGGCCGGTCATCGCCGCCACGATCCAGGCGGTCGCCGAGGACATCGGAGCCGAGGGCCTCGCACACGGCTGTACCGGCAAGGGCAACGACCAGCTCCGCTTCGAGGCCGTCTGGCGCCAGTCCGACATGGACGTCATCGCCCCCGTCCGCGAACTCGACCTGACCCGCGAATGGGAGATCGAGTACGCCGAGGAGAAGGGCCTGCCCGTCGACAGCGGCAACGACGGCACCTGGTCGATCGACACGAATCTCTGGAGCCGCTCGATCGAGGGCGGCAACCTTGAGGACCCGGGCTATGTGCCGCCGGAGGACATCTACGCGTGGACCGAGGAGCCGACCGGCGAGACCGAACTGATCGAGATCGAGTTCGAGCAGGGCGTCCCAGTGGCACTCGACGGCGAGGCGATGGACCCGGTCGAACTCATCACGACGCTCAACGAGGTCGCCGGGGCCCACGGCGTCGGCCGGACCGACATGATGGAAGACCGCATCCTCGGGCTGAAAGTCAGGGAGAACTACGAGCACCCCGCGGCGACGACGCTGCTCGCCGCTCACGAAGCCCTGGAGTCGTATGTCTTCACCGCCGAGACGATCCAGTTCAAGCAGACCGTCGACGACGCGTGGGCCGAGAAGGCCTACAAGGGCCTGCTGGCCTCGCCGCTCGTCGACAGTCTGGAGGCGTTCATCGAGGACACCCAGACCGAGGTCACCGGTACGGTCACGATCAAGTTCGAGGGGGGCCAGGCCCGCCCGGTCGCCCGCGAAAGTGACAACGCGGTCTACTCCGAGGCCGCCGCCTCGTTCAACACCCAGGCCGTCATGGGCGACATCGAGCAGGGCGACGCCACCGGCTTTGCGAAGTACCACGGCTTCCAGGACCGCCTCGCGGCCACGATCCAGGCCTCGACTGACGTCTCGGACTTCGCGGCCGACATCGAGACCGACACCTGAGATGACAGAGGACACCGCGGACAGTTCGGTCGTCCGCCGCGATCGCTACAGCGGCGGGCCCGCCCGGGACTTCCTCTCCTCGATGGCCGCAGACACACATATCTTCGCGGCCGACCTGGCCGTGGACCGGGCTCACGTGACCATGCTGGCCGAACAGGGGATCATCCCAGCGGAGACGGCCGGTGAGATCTTCGACGCCCTCGAGGAGATCGAGGCGGCCGGCCACGAGGCACTACCCGACGGCGAGGACGTCCACGAGGCCATCGAGACGGCGGTTATCGAACGTGTCGGGCCCGAGGGCGGCAAGATGCACACCGGGCGCTCGCGCAACGACGAGGTCGCCAGTTGTCTGCGCTTTCAGCTCCGGGCCGACCTGCTGGAGGCACTCGATGCCGTCATCGCCTTTCGCGAGACGCTGCTCTCGGTCGCCGGGGACAACCTGGACACCGTCATGCCGGGGTATACCCACCTGCAGCCGGCCCAGCCGACGACGGTCGCTCACTACCTGGCCTCCTACGAGAGTGCGGCCGCCCGGGACACGGAACGGCTGCTCGATGCCTACGACCGGACCAACCGCTCGCCGCTGGGTGCGGCGGCGCTGGCTGGTACCCCATTCGACGTGGACCGCGAGCGGACCGCCGAACTCTTGGGCTTCGATTCGATCGTCGAGAACAGCCTCGATGCGGTCGCCGGCCGGGACTTCCTCCTGGAAGCCCTGAGCGCGATCGCCGGGCTGACGGTGACCCTCTCGGGGCTCGCGGAGGACTTGATCTTCTACGCGAATCGTGGGTACATTACCCTGGACGACGATTACGCCTCGACCTCCTCGATCATGCCCCAGAAGAAAAACCCCGACTCGCTGGAGCTGGTCCGGGCGACCGCCGGGGACGCCGCCGGGGCATTGCAGGGGCTCATGACGACCATCACCGGGCTCCCGCGGGCGTACAA
Organism: Halodesulfurarchaeum formicicum; assembly: GCF_001886955.1. Classification (NCBI taxonomy): domain Archaea; kingdom Methanobacteriati; phylum Methanobacteriota; class Halobacteria; order Halobacteriales; family Halobacteriaceae; genus Halodesulfurarchaeum; species Halodesulfurarchaeum formicicum. The sequence goes on from NZ_CP016804.1 coordinate 2,064,875, forward strand.
CCGCGACCTCCAGCGGGCCACGCCCCACGTCTGGGAGCCGGTGGCAGATATCACGGAGGCGACCGAAGTCGCGGCCGGAGCGGTTGGCACCCTGGACTGGAACGAGGCGGTGCTCGAAGACGCGGCCGGCGAGGGGTTCTCGACGGCCACGGGGATCGCCGATCGGCTGGCGATGAGCGGGCTCCCGTTCCGCACGGCCCACGAGATCGTCGCGACGACCGCCCAGACACTCGAATCGGCGGGCGAACTCGACGACGGGGCCCCGGACGAGGCGGCCACCATCGAGGCGCTCGCGGCGGCCACCGAAGCGACGACCGGGTCGGAACTAGAGACCTACGTCGACCGCGAGGAACTCACGGCGCTGCTCGATCCCGCCGCGAGCGTGGCCGCCAGGGACTCCCGCGGCGGTCCCGCGCCATCGCAGGTCGAACAGGCACTCGCGGACGCCCGGTCGGAAGTCGAAGCCGACCGGCGGGCCGTGACGAAACACCAGGCGGCCATCGACGCCGCCGAACAGGCACGCATGGAGGTCGATTTCCGATGACTGTGCGAGGATCTGGTCGACGGGTGTGACCCACCCGCTCACCCACCTATCATTTCAAACATACGATACTCCGAATCGGAGTTCCGGTTCGACGGTGGCGTTTACGTGCGTAGCGACGGGTGCAGTTAGTATATTATTATTGATAAGTTCGGAACGCTTAAGGTAATCAGTGTCCTACGGGAGATTGCAATGACAGTCTGCCCGGAATGCGGGGCCGAGGTGACCCTGCACGACTCGATCGAAGTCGGAGAGATCGTCGATTGTTCGACCTGTGGGACCGAACTCGAAGTAGTCGAGGAGAATCCGCCGGTTCTCGAACGGGCCCCCGAGCTCGACGAGGACTGGGGGGAGTAAGCGTGAAAGTCGGCCTCCTCTACTCGCGGATCCGCACGGACGAGAAGCTCCTGCTGGAGGAGCTCCGCGAGCGCGGCCACGACGTGGTCAAGATCGACGTTCGGGACCAGCAATTTGGCCTCTCCGGGTCGAGTGTCGACGCCGCGGAGCTGGACATCGTCGTCGACCGGTGTGTCGCCACCAGCCGGTCGATGTACGTCACGGAGTTTTTCGAGTCCTACGGCGTCCCCATCGTGAACCCGCCGGACGTGGCCAGCACCTGCTCGGACAAGGTCAAGACCAGTCTCGCCCTAGAGGAGGCCGGGATTCCGACCCCGGACACCCGGGTCGCGTTCACGCGGGAGGCCGCCCTGGAGGCCATCCAGGACTTTGGCTACCCAGTCGTGCTCAAGCCCGTCGTGGGGTCCTGGGGCCGGCTGATGGCCCGCATCGAGGACGAGCACGCCGCCGAGGCGATCCTCGAACACAAGGAGACCCTGGGCCACTACGAGCACAAGATCTTCTACATCCAGGAGTTCGTCGACAAGCCGGGGCGTGACCTCCGCGTGCTCGCCCTGGACGGGGAGCCGGTCGCCGGGATGGTCCGGTCGGCCGATCACTGGATCACGAACGCCCACCGCGGGGCCGAGACCGAAGTCCTGGAGATCACCCCCGAGATCGAGGATCTGGTCCGGCGGGCCAGCGACGCGGTCGGCGGTGGCCTGCTCGGGGTCGACCTCATGGAGACCGAGGACGGCTACACGATCCACGAGATCAACCACACCGTCGAATACAAGGCCTTGGCCGATGCAGTCGAGACGGACATCGTCGCCGAGGTCGTCGACTGGCTCGAGGAGAAAGCCGCGAAAAGCGAGAACGACGTCGCGGCCACCGCCTAGGGAGTCGGGTGCTATTTGTAGCGGGACCGTCTGGGTTGGCCCGATGACAGACCTTTCACTTTCGGGTCCGGTTCCCGAGGTCGCCGAGGACGGCGTCTGGCTCGCGTGTATCGAGTGTGGGGAGACCTACGCACCCTTCGAGGAGCCGACCTACGAATGTGACGCCTGTGGCTCGCTCTTGGAAGTTCGGTACGACGAGTACCACGACTTCGATTCCGTTGCCGGCGAGGGCGTCTGGCGATACGCCCCCGCGCTGCCCGTGGACGACGGTGTCACGATCGAGGAGGGCAACACGCCGCTCTACGAGGCCCCCTCGATCGAGGCCGCGGTTGACGTGGCCGACCTCCGGATCAAACACGAGGGCATGAATCCCACAGGGAGTTTCAAAGACCGGGGGATGACCGTGGGCGTCCGGGTCGCCGAGCGAATCGGTGTCGGGCGACTGGCGTGTGCCAGTACCGGGAACACAAGCGCTGCGCTCTCGGCCTACGGCGCCCGGGCGAACAAGGAGACCCTGGTCTTGCTCCCCGAGGGCAACGTTGCGGCCGGCAAACTGGCCCAGGCGAGTCTTCACGGGGCGACGATGCTCGAAGTCGAGGGCAACTTCGATGACTGTCTAGACATCGTCTCGGAGCTGGCCGACCGGGGGGAGGTGTACCTGCTCAACTCGCTGAACCCCTTCCGGCTGGAGGGCCAGAAAACGATCGGCCTGGAGATTATCGAGCAGTTCCGCGACCAGACTGGGTCGCTTCCCGACCGGATCGTGCTCCCGGTTGGCAACGCCGGGAACACCGCCGCGCTCCACAAGGCCTTCCGCGAACTCGTCGCGGCCGGCGCGATCGAGGAAGCGGAAGTGCCGACCCTCACCGGCGTGCAGGCCGCCGGCGCGGCTCCGATGGTCGAGGCCATCGAGAACGGCTGGGATTCTGTTACCCGCTGGGAGGACGTCGAGACCCGCGCGACGGCCATCCGGATCGGCGAACCGGTCAACGCGCCGAAGGCCATCCCCGCCATCCGGCAGACCGGCGGCACTGCTGTCGCAGTCGAGGACGAGGAGATCACCGCGGCCCAGCGCGAGTTGGCTCAGGACGGCATCGGCGTCGAACCCGCCAGCGCGGCCTCGGTGGCCGGGCTGCGGAAACTCCGGGAAGCAGGCGAGATCACGGCCGACGAGCAGGTCGTCTGTCTGACGACCGGGCACCTTCTCAAGGATCCGGATGCCGCAGCCGAGGCCGGAAACGACCCCACAACGGTCCCGAACGACGTCGACGCCGTGCTGGACGCGGCCGGGGACTGATCAGGGAGAGACCCGCAGTTCGCTCGGGTCGTTCACCGTCTGCCCGTCAAGAAACGAGTCGAGTGGCCCCGTGACAGTCTCGGGCCGGGCGAGGAACGCGTCGTGGCCGTAGTCATCGACGATCTTTTCGAAGGTGACCTCGGCCCCCGCCGCCTCGAAGGCGGCGGCGATTTCTCGCCCCTGTTCGACCGTGAACTGCCAGTCGCCGGTGTAGCTCAGGACCAGGATCGACCCGTCGAAGTCGGCGACGGCGTCTGTAGCGGATCCCTGGCCGGCCGCCAGGTCGTACTCGTCCATCGCCCGCAGCAGGTAGAGATAGCTGTTCGCGTCGAAACGGTCGACGAACGTGCTCGCATTGTAATCGAGGTAGGAGGCGACGTCCCGGTAGGGGAAGGCCTCGGCTGTGGGGTCGGCGACGCCCGCGATCACCCGGTCGGCCGCCCGCCGACCGAAGCGGTTCTCCATCGAGTCCTTCGAGAGGTACTGGACGTGGCCGATACGGCGGGCCAGCCCCAGGCCGTCGGTGGGGCCGGGGCTGCCGTAGTAGGCCCCGCCCTGGAAGTCCGGGTCCTGGGTGATCGCCCGCCTGGCGATGGAATCCAGGGCCAGGTTCTGAGTGTCGACCCGCGGGGCCGTCGCGATGGCCGCAATGCGCTCGACCCGCTCGGGGTAGGTCCGGGCCCACTCGATGGCGTTCATCCCGCCGACGCTCCCGCCGACGACGGCATACAGCGTCTCGATCCCGAGTTCGTCGAGGAGACGTGCCTGGGCGCGCACCCAGTCGGTGATGGTGACCGCCGGGAAGTCCGGGCCGTAGGGCTCGCCGTCCGGGCCAATCGAAGCGGGTCCGGTCGTGCCATAACAGGACCCTGGCACGTTCGCGACGACGACGAAGAAGTTCTCGGTGTCCACCGGCCGCCCGGGGCCGACCACCTCGCTCCACCAGCCAGCGGCCTGGCCGTCGATTCCCTCGGGGCCGGAGCCGGTGACATACTGGCTGCCGGTCAGCGCGTGGGCGACGAGCACTGGGGGGTCCGCCGGGTCGCCGAAGGTCTCGTAGGCCACGTCGAGGTCGACCTGGCCGCCCCGCTCGAACTCGAATGCCCCGACGGAGACCTGGTTTGTCGGCTCGGCGATCGGGCCGCCGTCGGTGGCGGGGTGTTCACCTGTCATGTCTATCACGCATATTCCAAATCGGGTATATTACTCCTACGTAATCCGACGTTTGTAAGTGTTGCTATTGGTGAGACTCGGTTCGGGCCCGAAAACGTTCACATGCCCCGGGTTAAAACGACACAGTATGTTCCACGTCCGGCGGGTCCTCGAATTCACCCCGCGGCGGATGGCAGGCGGGTACGCCGTCTTCGGGAGCCTGTGGGTCCTGCTCTCGGATCGGATCGTGTTCGCGACCGTCGCGACCGAGAGCACGCTCGCGCTGGTGCAGACGATCAAGGGCTGGGCTTTCGTGGGGCTCTCAGCGGCGCTCATCCTCGGGCTCACGCGTGTTCGTGAGCGACAGTTCGAGGACTCCAGACGTCGGGCGATCACGGCGAGCCAGCAGCTCCAGGTGCTCCACCGGATCTTCAGACACAACGTCCGCAACGACATCACCGTCATTCAGGGCTACAGCCAGTTGCTCCAGGAGCAATTCGCGACGAACCGAGCGGCGGGGTGGCTCGAAGAAATCAGGGAGACCGCCGGGCAGGTCATCGACACGAGCGAGAAGCTCCGGATCGTCTCGGAGGTCGAGGTCACCGAGGACCGAGATGTCGTCGATCTAGTCGCGATCGTCGATAGAGAACTGGGACGATTTCAGTCACAGTTCCCCGGCGTCGAGGTATCGCGGGACCTCCCCGAGCGCCTGCCCGTCCAGGCCGACCCCTCGATTCAGTACGCCATCAGGGAGGCCCTGGAGAACGCGATGGAGCATCATCCCGATCCACCCGCCGAGCGCCAGGTCAGTGTTGCCGGCGACACGTCGATCGGAGCGGCCACGATCGAGATCACCGACAACGGGCCGGGCATCCCGTTTGATGAGATCGAGCCGATCGAATCCGGCGACGAGAGCCAACTGAGCCACGGCAGCGGCGTGGGCCTCTGGCTCATCGCCTGGATCTGCCAGACCTACGGCGGCCGCGTCGATTTCGAACCCGCTGACGGGACGACAGTCGCCCTCTCCTTCGAGCGAGCCGACCCGATCGAGGAGGCGACCGACAGGCTGTCCCGCGAACTGACTCCCGACCTGGCCTGGTGAGCGAAAGTGACACACTCCGGCCGACCGAACGCCCCCATATGTCAGCCCCGGACCCGCCCCCGGACAATCCCTACGTCGAGAATCCCGACCTGGACTTCGAGCCGATCGAAGCCCTGGACGAGGCCCAGGCGGCCGCACAGGCCGAGGCCCTCCGGGACGCCATTCGCTATCACGACCGACGGTACTACGTCGAGGCCGACCCCGTGATCGCCGATCGAGCCTACGATCGACTGTTCGAGCGGCTCCAGGCACTCGAATCCGCCTTCGATCTCCAGACGCCCGACAGCCCCACGCGACGGGTGGGCGGGGAGCCACTCGACGAACTCGGCACCGTCGAACACGTCGTACCCATGCTCTCGATCGACTCCGGGGGCGAGCCAGCGGCCGTCCGCGAGTTCGACACCCGCGTTCGTCGAACCGTCACCGACCCCGAGTACGTCTGTGAGCCCAAGTTCGACGGGCTCTCGATCGAAGTGATCTACGAGGACGGCGTCTATCAGCGGGCGGCGACCCGTGGCGACGGCCAGACCGGCGAGGACGTGACCGAGAACGTGGCGACCATCGATTCGGTGCCCCTGCGACTCAGGGGGGATCCACCCGCGTTTCTCGCGGTCCGGGGCGAGATCTACATCCCGCGCCCGGATTTTCAGGCCTACAACCGGGAGCGGGTCGAGCGCGGCGAGGACCCCTTCGCGAACCCCCGAAACGCGGCGGCTGGAACCCTCCGGCAACTCGATCCCAGCGTCACGGCCGAGCGACCGCTTTCCTGGTTTGCCTACGACGTGCTCGCGGCTGGGCCGACCGCCGAGGCCTTCGAGGCCGCCGACGCCTCGACCGGCCCCGTCCCGGAGACCGGGCTCGAAACCCACGCCGACGAGCACGCGGCCCTCGAGGACTGGGGCTTTCCCGTCAACGACCGCTTCGAGGTGCAGACCGACATCGAGGGAGCGATCGCGTATCGCGATCGGCTGCTCGCGGCCCGCGAGGAGTTGCCCTACGAGATCGACGGCGCGGTCATCAAGGTCAACGACCGGGCGGCCTGTGCGAGACTGGGCACGACCGCGCGGCACTACCGCTGGGCCTTCGCCTACAAGTTCCCGGCCCGGGCCGAAGAGACGACCATCACGGACATCGTCGTCCAGGTGGGTCGCACCGGCCGGCTCACGCCGGTCGCACTGCTCGAACCCGTCGACGTCGGCGGCGTCACGGTCTCGCGAGCGACACTCCACAACCAATCGGAGATCGAGGCCATGGGCGTGGCTGTCGGGGACGAGGTCCGAATCGAGCGGGCCGGGGACGTGATCCCCTACGTGAGCGAGGTGATCGAGTCCCACAGCGAGGGGCACTTCACGTTCCCCGAGACCTGCCCGGCCTGTGGCAGTCCGGTCGAGCGGGACGGCCCACGGCACTTCTGCACCGGCGGGCTCACCTGCCCGGCCCAGCTCGTCGCCGGGGTCGCCTACTTCGGGAGCGAGGACGGACTGGACATCGAGGGACTGGGCGAGGAGACCGCCCGGGAGTTCGTCGAACGAGGGCTGATCGAACAGGACGTGGCCGATCTCTACGATCTCACCGTCGAGGATCTCGTGGCGCTGGATGGGTGGGGCGAGCGCTCGGCGACGAACCTGCTCGCGGAACTCGACGCCTCGAAGCACCCACCACTCCCCGATTTCCTCGCGGCGATCGGGATTCCGACGGTCGGCCCGACCCTGGCCCGAGATCTCGCCAGGCACTTCGAGACGCTCGATGCCGTGATGGAAGCCACACGGAGCGACTACCAGGCCGTCGAGGGCGTGGGCGAGACCGTCGCCGAGCGGATCAGTGAGTTCTTCGAAAACGAGGGGAACCGGCGAGTCATCGAACGGCTGCGCGAGCGGGGCGTCGACCCGGAACCGATGACCGAGGCCGGGGGCGACGAACTGGCCGGTTTCACCGTCGTCTTCACCGGCAGCGTCGAGGGCTGGACCCGGGACGAGTTACAGGCACTGGTGGAGGACCACGGCGGATCGGCGACCAGCAGCGTCTCGGGTAACACCGATTACCTCGTCACCGGATCGAATCCCGGCCAGTCCAAGACCCAGGATGCGGCCGCAAACGACGTCGAAATCCTCGATCCCGAGGCCTTCTTCGACCTGCTGTCCTCGCGAGGGATCGACGTGGGTGATCGGTGATGGGCGGCGAAGGGGGCTGGCAAGCCGATCCCGGGGCGCTTTGCTACGCCGGCGAGGAAATCGAAGAACACGTCACGACCCGGGAGGGTGCCATTTCCGTGACCAGTCACCGCGTGCTGGTGTTCACCCCGGACGGCGAGGGTTCGAATTTCCAGGCCATCGAGCGACCGAACGTCACGGGCATCTCGAAGTCGGCGGGCGGGGCCACGCGTTTTCTACTCACGAGCGCAAAGTGGCTGCTCGTGGGGCTCGTCCTCGCCGTCGCCGGCTGGCTGCTCGATTTCGAGGGGGTGCTGGGCCCGGTCTCGGTGGGGGAAAGCGCCGGCCAGGTCGGCGTCGACTGGATCGGCGGCCTGTTTTCGTTTTTCACCACCGCCTTTGCGCTCCTCGATGATCTCCTGCTCGTCGGTGGGGTGGGGGCGCTCGTCGTCGGTCTCGCGCTTCTGGGCTGGTACTGGCACACCCGGGCCGAGACGATCCGGATCGAGGTCGCCGGCGAGGAGGCGGTAGAGCTACCTGGGGCCGGGGTTTCAGATGCGGCGGTCCAAACCCTCGATCGGGCGCTCGAACCCCCGGGAGCGGTCGATTCAAATCCGTCCAACCGATAGGGCCGGCTATGCAGACCGGGGCGGTTCGCGAACGGGCGGCGACGCTGTCCCGCGAACCCGGCGTCTACCAGTTCCTCGACGGCGATCGGGTGCTCTACGTGGGGAAGGCCGTGGACCTGCGGGACCGGGTTCGATCCTACGCCGACCCCCGCAGCGAGCGGGTCCGGGAGATGGTTCGCCGCGCGGCGTCCATCGACGTGGCGGTCACCGACACCGAGACCCAGGCGCTGTTGCTCGAAGCGAACCTCATCAAGCGCCATCAGCCCCGGTACAACGTCCGGCTGAAAGACGACAAGTCCTATCCGCTCGTTCAGCTGACCGATCACCGCTTCCCACGGATCGAGATCACTCGCGACCCGGACCCCGGCGCGACCGCCTATGGGCCCTACACCGACAAGGGACAACTCGAAACGGTACAGAAAGCCATCCGCGAAGTCGCCGGGCTCCGGGGCTGTTCGGACCACAAGTTTCAGAACCGCGACCGGCCCTGTCTCGATCACGACATGGGCCTGTGTGCGGCCCCCTGCACCGGGGAGATCGACGCGGCGACCTACGCGGACCGCGTCGAGCTAGCGACTCGGTTTTTCGACGGCGAGACCGGTGCGCTGGCCGAGCCGCTCCGTGCGGAGATGGAAACGGCGGCCAACGAGCAGGCCTTCGAACGGGCGGCCCATCTTCGGGATCGCCTGGATGTCGTCCAGGCCTTCCACGGAACGGGCGGGGACGCCGTCATCGACACTGGTGGCTCCAGGATCGTCGACGTGCTCGGTGTCGCCGTCGAAGGGGACGGCGCGACGGTGGCCCGACTCCACAGCGAGGGCGGCAAGCTAGTCGATCGGGACCGACACCGCGTGCAGACCCCGGCGCGGGGCGATGGCGTCCCGGCCATCCTGGCTGCCTTCGTGGCCCAGTTCTACGCCGAACGGGCGCTGCCCGACACGCTGTTGCTGCCCGAACCGCCCGAAAGCGACGACCTGGAGGCCTGGCTGGAAGCCGAGGGGGTCGAACTTCGGGTCCCCGGGGCGGGACGGGAGTCCCGGCTGATCGACCTCGCGATGAAAAACGCCCACCAGGGCCCGGATCGGGACGGTGCGGCCCGCGCCCTGGGGGACACGCTGGGCATCGACCCGCCGCGGCGGATCGAGGGCTTCGACGTGAGCCACGCGGACGGTCGCGAGGTCGTGGGCAGCGACGTGGTCTTCGTCGACGGCCAGCCGGCGAAAACGGACTACCGGCGGAAGAAACTCCCCGAGCGCAACGACGACTACGCGAACATGGACGCGTTGCTCACCTGGCGGGCCGAGCGCGCGTTGGAAGGACGGGACGAGCGAGCCGACCCGGATCTGTTGGTCATCGACGGGGGGCGAGGCCAACTCGACGCGGCCCAGGCGGCGATCGAGGCTGCTGGCTGGTCGGTCCCGGTCGTCTCACTGGCGAAAGCCGAGGAGATCGTTCACACGCCCGATCGACAGTTCGACTGGGATCACGACGCGACCCATCTGCACCTCCTCCAGCGCGTTCGCGACGAGGCCCATCGCTTTGCCGTGCAGTACCATCAGACGCTGCGGGACGACGTTTCGACGGTCCTGGAGTCCGTCGAGGGGATCGGGCCGGCCCGGCGAAAACGGCTCTTCAGGCGCTTTGGCAGCGTCGAGGGCATCCGGGCGGCCTCCGAGGCCGAGTTGCTGGCGGTCCCCGGCATCGGGGCCGAGACGGCCGCCCAGCTCAGGCGTCGGTTGTGAACTGGCCCGCTTCGAGTTCGACCTCGTGGATCTCCAGGGTGGGGTGGCGCTCGAACATCTCCCGTGGGGCGTCCCGGTCGTGGGCTCGCTCGAACGCCTCGCTCTCGGTCCAGGCCTGGTAGGCCGACAGTGACTCCCAGTAGCTCATCGAGACGAAAGTCTCGGTGTCCTCGGTGGCGGGACTGAGTAGTTGGAAGTGGTGAAAACCCGGCTGGGACTCGACTTCGCCGCGACGCTCGCTGAAGCGTTCGACGAACTCATCCTCGTAGCCCGGGGCGATCTCGAAGCGGTTCTGGACGACGATCATACGGGATGGTCTCCCGTCACACAGTTACCCGTTTGGGTCCACGGGAACTGTCTCCTCGTCCGGTTCGATCCCGGCGTCGAGGTCGAACTCCCGGTTGAGAGTCCGGATCCGATCGCGAATGTCCGCCGCGAGTTCGAACTCCAGGTCCGCGGCGGCGGCCTCCATCCGGGACTCCAACTCCTCGATGAGGGCGGCGGCTTCCGCCTCGTTCTCGGGGTCCCGTCCCGAGATGGAATCCGTCGCCTCGCCGGAGCCCGGGAGATCGATCTCGCCGACTGGCTTGTCGATCGTGCTGGCTTCGACGTCGTGGGTCTCGTTGAACTCCCGCTGGATCTCCCGCCGACGGCGGGTCTCCTCGATCGCGTCGTCCATCGCGTCGGTCACCGTATCGGCGTAGAGGACGACCTCGCCTTCCAGGTTGCGGGCGGCCCGACCCATCGTCTGAATCAGCGAGGTGCGAGAGCGGAGGAAGCCCTGGCGGTCGGCATCGAGGATCGCGACCAGCGAGACCTCGGGGATGTCCAGTCCCTCGCGGAGCAGGTTGATCCCGACCAGCACGTCGAATTCGCCCAATCTGAGGCCACGCACGAGTTCGTGGCGTTCGAGGGTGTCGGTCTCGTCGTGCATGTACTCCACCGCGACCCCCGCTTCTTCGAGGTATTCGGTGAGGTCCTCGGCCATCCGCTTGGTGAGGGTGGTGACGAGCACGCGTTCGTCTGCCTCGACCCGGTCGTCGATTCGGGCGAGCAGATCGTCGATCTGATTTTCGGCCGACGCGACCTCGACAGCAGGATCGAGCAGGTAGGTCGGCCGGACGATCTGTTCGACGACCTGGCCGGATTGCTCGCGCTCGTACTCGCCCGGCGTCGCACTGACATAGAGCGTGCGATCGGTCCGGGCCTCGAACTCCTCGAAGGTCAGGGGCCGATTGTCAAAGGCCGTCGGCAACCGGAACCCATTCTCGACCAGGGATTCCTTGCGCGAGCGGTCGCCCTCGTGTTGACCCCGGATCTGCGGCACGGTGCGGTGGGACTCGTCGATGACAGTCAGGAAGTCATCGGGGAAGTAATCCAGCAAGGTGTAGGGGGCCTCGCCGGACTCCCGATCGGAGAGATACAGCGCGTAGTTCTCGATGCCCGAACAGTAGCCGGTCTCCTGGAGCATCTCCAGGTCGAAGGTCGTGCGCTCCTCGATGCGCTGGGCGGCGACCAGATCACCCTGACGCTCGAAGTACCGGACCCGTTCTTTCATGTCTTCCTCGATCCCCTCGATGGCCGATTCGAGGCGTTCCTCGGGCAGCGAGTAGTGCTCGGCCGGGTGGATCAGCGTCGCCGGTTCCGCCGAGACCACACGTTGTTCGAGGGGGTCGAGTTTCGAGAGCCGGTCGATCTCGTCGCCCCAGAACTCTACCCGGACGGCATAGCGGCCGTACATGGGGAAGATCTCGACGGTGTCACCTCGCACGCGGAACGTGCCCTGGGTGAAATCCACGTCGTTTCGCTCGTAGTTGAGATCGACCAGCGAGGCAAGCAGTTCCTCGCGATCGATGCGATCACCCTGTTCGAGGCGCAGTGCCATCTCCTCGTAGTTCGTCGGGTCCCCGAGCCCGTAGATGGCCGAGACGGAGGCCACGACGATCACGTCCTCTCTGGTGAGCAGCGAACGCGTCGCGGAGTGTCTGAGTCGGTCGATTTCCTCGTTGATCGAGGCGTCCTTGTCGATGTAGGTGTCGGACTGCTCGACGTAGGCCTCGGGCTGGTAGTAATCGTAATAGGAGACGAAATACTCGACGGCGTTTTCGGGGAACAACTGGCTGAACTCCTCGTAAAGTTGGGCCGCCAGGGTCTTGTTGTGGGCGATGACAAGCGTGGGCACGTCGAGCTGTTCGACCGTCCAGGAGACGGTATTGGTCTTCCCGGAGCCGGTCACCCCCAGGAGTGTCTGTGTGTCCATCCCCGACTGGAAGCCCTCGACCAGCGCGTCGATGGCGTCGGGCTGATCGCCGGCCGGATCGAAGGGGGCCTCGACCCGAAACGACCGGTCGACGTCCGGTCGGTCCGGAGAGAGTGGGCCTGCCGAGTCGCTCATTGTTCGATCCTAGCCGTCGAGGAACTTACGTCCAGCCCATGCGGAAGTGCCTGGCGCGGCCAACAGCGACTGGTGGCGAACAGGTGACACCGACGAGTCGCGGCCACGGTGTGTCACGCCGCCGGAATTCCGGCGGCCGGGGTCCGTTTTCGGACAGCCGAATGGACGGAGACGCCCCGCTATTTTCGGCCCGTGGCCGAGCAGGCTGTCACATGAGACGCCATGGGCCGGTGTTCGAATATAAAGGTACGCACCGTGGCGGCGGCTTTCGGTGGCGACCGGTTGGTGAACCGATCCGTTCGTCGGTGCACTCGATCGACTCCCGGAGCCGGTTCGTCAACTATTGATGTTGGTGGGCCGTCGGTGTAAATCATCGCATGCCGACGAGTTTGAGTGGCGCGTTTACGACAGCGGTGATGCCGATCATCGCCGTCGCCGTGGTGGGCTATCTCTTCGCGCGTGTCTATGACGTCGACATCGACCCGCTGAACACCGTCGGCCTCTATGTCATGATTCCGGCCCTGGCGTTTCACAGCATCGCCACCACCCCGCTTGGCGGGGGCGAGGTCCTGAAACTGACCGCGGGCGTCCTCGCGTACGCGGCCATCATGGTGGTGATCGCCGGCGCTGTCGGTCGGTTCCTCGGGACTTCCGAGGCCCTGCTCGGGGCGTTGATACTGGCAAGCGCGTTCCCGAACTCCGGGTTCATCGGCATTCCCCTCTCCGAGTTCGCGTTCGGGGCGATCGGTCGCACGATGGCGGTTCTCTATCTCACCGTCCAGAACGTCGTCGTCTATACCCTCGGGGTCTACATCGCCTCCCGCGGGACCGATCGGGACCCTCGCGAGTCCGTCCGCGAGATCTTTCGGCTGCCACTTATCTACGCCGTTATTCTCGCCGTCCTGTTCAGGGCGTTGGGCGTACTGCCGGCGGATGGCAGCGCGACCGCGGGAGCCATTATGGCGACGATTCAGATGGTCGGCGACGCCGCTATCCCCCTCATGCTCCTCATCGTGGGGATGAAACTCGCGGAGACGGACATCCAGGCGCTCTCGAAGACGGTCACGCCGACCGTTCTCAAACTCGGCGTGGCGCCGATCGTGGCGTTCGCAATTGCGCTGGTGCTGGGCTTCGAGAACGTCACCGTCGCCCGCACGTTCGTCATCGAGAGCGCGACGCCGGCCGCCACGGTGCCCCTCGCCTTACTCATCGAGTACAGCCCCGAGGTCGGCCCCGACGAGATCGACCCGGCCGAGTACCTGAGCACCGTGATTTTCGTCACGACCGTGCTCAGTATCGGCGTCCTCACCGGTCTCGTCTACGTCCTCCAGGCCGGGCTGGTGTTTTGAGAGGCAACCGCACCGTGTGGCTTTTGTACCACCTGGTTAAACAACCAGGTAATGAAACGGCGAACGTTCGTCAAACGCGTGGGTGCAGCGGGCATCGCCGGCCTGGCTGGCTGTGCCGGTCCCGATGCCGACAGCCGGGGAACCACCACGGGCACGAGCGGCGGGACCGACGAACTCGCCGGCACGCTCCGGGTCGCGACCTACGAGCCGTTCGTCGACGCCCCGAGCGTGAGCCCGGGGGCATGGATCAAGGAGGCGTTCGAGTCGGCCTATCCCGACGCCACGATCGAGTGGCAGACGCCGAACTCGGGGCTCAACCACTTCATCCAGCAGGCCCAGTACGACGATGAGATCGAGGCGGACGTGTACGTCGGGCTCAACGCCGACGACCTCGTCCGCGCGGACGACGAACTCGGCGAGACCGAACTCTTCGAGCCGCTGTCGGCCGACACACTCTCGAACGGCGACAGCCTCATCGAGGAGCTGCGATTCGATCCGGCCGGCCGCGCCGTTCCCTTCGACACGGGATACATCAGTCTGGTCTACGACGCGGGCGAGATCGACGAGCCCCAGACCTTCGCGGACCTGATCGAGCCGGCCTTCGAAGACACGCTGCTCCTGCAGAACGCCCAGACGAGTGATCCGGGGCGGGCTTTCCTCCTCTGGACGATCGCGAACCGGGGCGAAGCGAACTTCCTCGATTACTGGCAGGCCCTGATGGACAACGGCGCGCGGATCGCGGGGGACTGGAACGCGGCCTATACCGCCTACTCGAATGCGGAGCGGCCCGCCGTTGTCTCCTACTCGACCGATCAGGTCTATGCCCACCGCAACGACGTGGACATGCAGCGCCACCAGATCGCCTTCCTGGACGACCAGGGGTATGCCGTCCCCGAGGGAATGGCTCGCTTTGCCGACGCCGCGAAGCCCGAATTGGCCACGGCCTTCCTCGATTTCATGCTCGAACCACGAACGCAGTCCGAGATCGCGGTCCGGAACGTCGCCTTCCCGGCCACCACGACCGCCGACCCGCCCGAGAGCTTCACGGAGTACGCCCACCGCCCGCCGGAGACGGTGACCCACACCTACGACCAACTCGCCGGATCGATCGACGACTGGGTCTCGGCGTGGGCCGAACAGATCGCAAGCGGGTGAGCATGAACTTAAAGCGGGGTGGTGGCCGGATCGGTCGGCTGCAGTACTGGACCGGGGAGTACGCACTCCGGGGAGTGGCTGTCGTGACCGCCATCGTTCTGGTGGTGCTGTTCTACTACCCGGTCGGGACGGTCCTCGCGAACGGGCTGTTCGGGTCGGTCGAGGGGACGAACCCGGTGCTCGCGGTTCTCGGCTCGGAGTTCTACCTCGGTGCGGCGAGTGGGCTCACGGACCCCTCGGCCGTTCCTGGTGGCGTGCTGGACTGGATGCGAGCCGGGTTTCCAGCCGTCGACTTCGGTTTGGTCGGCTTCACGGTCTATCAGGCGCTGCTGTCGACACTCGCGAGTCTGGCCCTCGGGCTTCCAGGGGCGTCTCTCCTCGCCCACTACGACTTTCCGGGCCGGGAGACAGTTCGGTCGCTCACGATGTTGCCCTTCGTCCTGCCCTCGATCATGGTGGCGATCGGTTTCGTCGCGATGTTCGGGGATCAGGGGGTGCTGAACAGCTTCCTCGGTTGGCTGGGTCTGGAGTCGGTCTCGGTGATGTACACCCTTCAACTGGTCGTGCTTGCCCACGCCTTCTACAACGCGCCGCTCGTGACCCGGATCGTGGGGGCCGCGTGGGCGGGGCTGGACCGATCGAAGATCGAGACGGCCCGCGGGCTTGGGGCCGGGCCGATTCGTGCCTTCGTCGATGTGACACTGCCCCAGTTGGGTCCCGCGATCCTGGCCGGCGCGCTTCTGACCTTCCTCTTTACGTTCATGTCCTTCCCCATCGTGCTGGCACTGGGTGGGCTCGAACTCGCGACGGTGGAGGTCTGGCTGTACGCCCGCGTCCAGCAACTCGAACTCGCCCAGGCCGCCGGCCTGGCCGTGGTCGAGACGGTGATCACCCTCTCGCTGACCTACGCCGCACTGCGCTACGAGAGCGGCCAGCGCGGGCTCGGCCGGGGACCGAACCGGAAACCGCTTATCGGCTCGCTCCGCGATCCGCGTCGCCTCGGCCTACTCGCGTATGGGCTCGTCGTGGGGATTGTCTTCCTCGGGCCGATCCTGAGCATGGTCGTCGAGAGCCTGACCGGACCAGGCGGGCCCACGCTCGAACACTACGCCTTTCTCCTCGAACGCCAGGCGACCGGTGCGAGCTATCAGGTCAAGCCGCTACCGGCGATCCGCAACTCACTCATGTTTGGGCTGGCAGCCCTCGGGATTGCAGTTCCGATGGGCGTGACGGTGGCGGTCCTCGAAGATTCCCGTATCCCCGGGAGCCGCCTGCTTGGCACGCTGCTGATGGCGCCCCTCGCGGTGAGCGGAATCGTCCTCGGTCTCGGCCTGTTACAGGGACTCGTGTTTGGAACCGAGCTGTTCGGCCACCGGATCACCGTGACCGGGCCGGTCGCGATCGTGGCTGCCCACGCCGTCGCTGCCTACCCCTTCGTCACCAGAACGGTCTCTCCCATGCTCCAGCAAGTCGATCACCGACTCGTGGAGACAGCCCGGGTGCTGGGGGCCTCCCGCGGACGAGCGCGGTTTGACGTCGAACTGCCGCTGGTCCTCCCGGGGATCGTCGCCGGGGCCGCGCTGGCCTACGCGATCAGCGTCGGCGAGTTCGACTCGACGATCATATTGGCCGAGGGGAGTTCGAGTTACACGATGCCCGTGGCCGTCGAGCGCTATCTCGGAAACCGGACCCTCGGCCCGGCGACGGCCATGGGGACAGTGCTGCTCGGCGTCACGGCGATTAGCTTCGTCGTCATCGATCGCGTCGGGGGGTGGTGGGAGCCATGACCCGCGTCGAACTCACGGGGGTCAGCAAGCGATTCGGGGGCGAACTCGCCCTCGAGGACGTCTCGCTCTCGATCGACGACGGCGAGTTTTTCACGCTCGTCGGGCCCTCCGGCTGTGGCAAGACCACGACCCTGCGAATCCTCGCTGGCCTGACCGAGCCCTCGGCGGGCACGGTCCGGTTCGACGGTCAGTCGATGGCCGGGATCCCACCCGAGGATCGAAACGTCGGCATCGTCTTCCAGAACGTCTCGCTGTTCGA
The DNA here is from genome assembly GCF_001886955.1 of Halodesulfurarchaeum formicicum. NCBI lineage: Archaea > Methanobacteriati > Methanobacteriota > Halobacteria > Halobacteriales > Halobacteriaceae > Halodesulfurarchaeum > Halodesulfurarchaeum formicicum. The sequence goes on from NZ_CP016804.1 coordinate 2,081,668, forward strand.
GCACCGAACTGTCGCCGAGAACGTCGCCTACGGGCTCAAGTTCCACGACCCACCCGGTGGCGTCACACGGGAAAAGCGAGTCGCGGAGTTGCTCGACCTGGTCGATCTGGGCGGACTGGGCGATCGGGACCCCGCAACCCTCTCCGGGGGGCAACAACAGCGAGTCGCCCTCGCCAGGGCGCTCGCTCCGGGGCCCGACCTGCTGTTGCTCGACGAACCGATGAGCGCACTCGACGCCAGTCTCCGGGACCGACTCCGGAAGACGGTCGCGAGGATCCAATCCGAGCTCGGGATTACCACGATATACGTTACTCATGATCAATCGGAGGCGCTCTCGATGAGTGATCGCCTCGCCGTGATGCGGGCGGGCCGGATCGAACAGGTCGGCCGACCGGAGACCGTCTACGAGCAGCCAGCAAATCGCTTCGTCGCCCAATTCGTGGGCGAGAACAACCTCTTCGAGATACAGCAGGTCGACGGGGACATCGTCACGATCGAGGGCGGGCAACAGTTTCGAGTTAGGCCCCCCGTTTCAACTGGAGATGTCCTCGCTGTCAGGCCGACTGCGTTGCATCTGGGCACGGACGACAACCAACTCGAAGTCGAGGTCGAGCGGGTGGCGTTCCACGGCACGGGGTACACCCTTCACTGTGACATTGCGGGCCGAGAACTGGTCGTCGAGAGCGACCGGCCGGCCGAAGGGATCGTTACTGTTGGATTCTCGCGGTCGGCGGTCACGGTCCTGCCGGCGGCGTGATGGGCCGAATCGGTGGTTTAGGGCGCGACACCGACAGTAAGGAGCGTGCCGTAGGTGTGATACCGTTCGATCATGGCCTCGCGAGTCTCGAAGGATTCGGTGGGGAACGCATCGGCCGGCGGGATCTCGACCTCGCGGTCCGGAATGTTGTCCTGCTCGGCGACGTACAACCCGGCCTCCCTGAAGGCCTCGCGGTACTCCTCGCGACTCCAGCGGGTCATCGGGATCTCGATGTACTCCTGCCACTCGTGTGAGTGGACGTTCTCCTCGTAGTAATCCACCGCACAGTAAACCGTGCCCCCGGGAGAGAGGACCCGGCGGAGTTCGGACAGGACTTCGACCGGATCCTCGGCGTAGTAGATCGCCTCCATCGAGAAGGCGTGATCGATCGAGTTCTCGGCAAAGGGAAGGGCCTGGAAGTCACTTCGGAGAAAGGCGATGGCATCGTCCTCGGTGTAGGATCTGGCGTTTGCGACCATCTCCGGGGCGGCGTCCAGGCCGTAGCCGCGAGCGATCGAGCGTTCCCGGAGGGCCCGGAGGGCATACCCACTTCCAGTCCCCAGGTCGAGGACGGTGTCCCCCTCCTCGATAGGCATCCGGGCGAGGGCGTGTTTGGCCGTGTGCCAGTGGCGCTCCTCCATCCCGCGGTCTTTGCCCTCCTGGGCCCAGGCGTCGAACGCTTCTCGAATGCTCATGGAGACCCTCCCGTAGTCATGTTCGAAGGCACACGCGCCACCGTGAAAACCGCTCCGGGAGCCCCTGTGCTTATGCCCCGTGGCCGGGTTGCTCCCGTATGGCCTATGACCTCGCGATCGACGGCGCCCCGACCACCGTGGCGGCCGGCACGTCGATCCTCCTCAAACATCCCAGCATCGGTGGGACGGACCCGATCGATACGGGTTTTCTGCGCCCCGGGAACGAGCGCGCGCTCGTGGTTTCGACCCGGACCACCGCCCGAGAAGTGGCCGAAAAACTGGCCCATTACGGGGTCGATACCGATCGGACGGCGATCCTGGATACGCTCAGCATCGATCGAGGATACTCACGCCGGCGTCAGCAGGGGGTGCAGTACGTCTCCGCCCCGGACGACGTAGCGGGGATCGTCGAGGCCGTCGAGGCGTTTCTGTCCGAGCGCCAGTCCGGGGGCCGGCTTAGTTTCGATTCGATCTCGGAGTTGGCCTACTACGCTGGCGAGGACGCCGCAGCCAGCGCGCTCGCCCAGTTAAGCGAGTTGGTGGCCGAAAACGACGCCGTCGCGCTCTTTCACGTCTCGCCGGAGGTTCACGAGAACACCGTCCTCGAACGGTTCGAACGGGCCTGTAACGCGGTGATCGAACTGAGTGCGGACGGCCAGATGCGAACGCAGTTCTAGTGCAAACTCGCCGAAAAGTTCAGTCGTCCCGCCAGGTCTCGGGGACTTCGATCATGTACTTGCCGTCTTCGCGGAGCGCGACGATGTGTTCCTCCCGATCGTAGAGTTCCATCAGGTTCAGTTCGTACTGGCCCGGTTCGACGATCCGGATGCTCTCGAACTGGTCGTTGAGTTCCTCGCGAAGGGTCTCCAGGTCGGTGTCGGCCGCGGAATCAGGCTCGTCGACCACGCGTCCACCTTCGGTGGGCGGGGTTTCGCCTGCCGATTCCCCCTCGGCGCTCGGTGCAGTCGACCCGCCGGCCGACCCCGCCGAGGCGGTGTTCGAGGGAAGCTCGGAGAGATCGGCGACGTCACCGCGGGCGGAGGCCTGTGCTCGATCCTCGGAAGACGAATCCTCGCTTGGCGTGTCCTGGGCGACGACCTCGGCGTCCTCAGCCGATTCGTCCGGATCGGGCTCCGACCCGGCGTCACCGACGTACTCCTTGACGGTCCGGGCCGCCCGACCCATCCGCCCAGTGACCGACTCCTCGGAGAGGGGTGGGTCCGGCGGTTCCTCGGATGTGGACGTCTCCGCTGGACTGGCCCCCTCCGGGATGTACTGGAAGGTGTTGCCACCACAGTGAGGACAGCCCGAGAGCATCTCCTTTGAGCCGTCCGGGAACGTCGCCGAGCAGTTCGTACACTGGTGGGGCATCGGCTATCGCCCCGAGATGAGTGCGCGGATGAGCGTCTCGTCTTTCTGGAGCGAGTGAATCTGATTGGCCGGGCCAATTACTGTGAGTTTGGCGTTCGAGGATTGGCCACCGATCAGTCGAGAGAGGAAGTTTCCGCTGCCCGCCGCCGACTGTGGGAAACTCTCGATCTCGATGCCCGAGAAGTCATCCGGGTTGATCTCGGTCATCGTGACTTCGATGAGTTTGGACTCCTCGTCGGGGGTGAGGCCCTCCTCGAGGATGACGATGTTCCCGTCCCGCACGTCATCGAGGATCATCCGGATCTTCTCCATCGAGGTCTTATCGCGCATCCGCTGCCCGGAGATCAGCTCGATCTGGACCCCGTCCGCCGTCTCGTGTTCGATTCCTGCCATACTATCACCCGAAGTACGCCGCGATCTTGTCGTACACTTCGTCCATGTTGTCCCCCTCCAGCGCCGAGAGCGGCACCGTTTCGTGCTGGGGGAAGGCGTTCTCGATACGGCTGATCTGGGCCTCATCGAGGTCGATCTTGTTCGCGAAGATCAGGACCGGCAGATCCCGGGACTCGATGATCCCGATCAGCATCGTGTTCACCTGGGTGAACGGATCCTCCGCCGAGTCCAGGACGTAAATCACGCCGTCGACGTCCTCCCGAAGCCAGTGCATCGCCTCCGCGACCCCCTCGGTGGCCTCCCGGGAACGCCGGACGGCCTCGTCTTTCTCGATGTCGTGATCGAGGAACTCGGTGTAATCGACCTTCGTCGTCACGCCCGGCGTGTCGACGATGTCGATCGTCACCGTCTGTCCGTTGCGTTCGATCTCGACGTTCTCTTTGCGACGGGCCCGCCGCGTCTCGTGAGGGATCTGTGATTCCGGTCCGATGGCGTCGCCGGTCCAGTCCCTGGCGATTCGGTTTGCGAGTGTCGTCTTCCCCGCGTTCGGCGGCCCGTAGATGCCGATACGTTTCGGTTCCCCATTGCTCTCGAAGAAGGCGTCCGCGACCCGAGAGATGCTATTTCGTAGGCTTCCGAGCAGTCCCATTATGACCCACCTTGTGCGTCCCGGGGCTTGAAATCTCCGGACACGTCTACCCGTGCAGGCTGTAACGCCTTAAGTCTACAGGCAGAGCGGGCGACTGGTCCGGATCAGCAGTCCGCACCAAGCAGTTCCAGTTGAAACAGAGCGGTTGGGACCGCCCCGGTGATTTCGACTGGAACGCGGGCAACAGGCATCGCTTCCGAGAAACAGCTGCGATTGTTTTCGGTGAACCTCCGGCCGAATCGGTTGGAGTTGAGACTGTGTGACTAGATTCCGTGATTCAGTTATCGCTCCAGTAACATATCGAAAGTAAGAGTGTTCAGGACAGCACCCCTCCCCCACCCCTTTGTTTCGTGTGGAGCGCGAAAACAGCGTGGTGACGGGTTCAGAAACAGGATTCTTTTCTTAGATAACTTA